>CAZKGD010000060.1:0-19693 GCA_964552215.1 uncultured Caldimonas sp. | reverse complement strand
CCATGCCGACCGAGCCGCCGGCCACGCCGCGGAAGATGTTGCCGCCGCCGATCACCACCGCCACCTCGCAGCCCAGGGCCGTGACCTCCTGGATCTCGCGGACCATGCGCACGATCGTGGCACGGTTGATGCCGTACGCATCATCGCCCATCAGGGCTTCACCCGAGAGCTTGAGCAGGATGCGTTTGTAGGTCGGCATGCGGATCCTCCGTCGTGGCGTGGGCTTCGCGTGAAAAGTGTATCGGTTCGGCGGAACAGAGGCTTACTGGCCCTTGGCCGCTGCAACCTGGGCGGCCACTTCGGCGGCAAAGTCATCCTGCTTCTTCTCGATGCCTTCGCCCACCACATACAGGGTGAACGCCTTGATCGTGGTGTTGGCAGCCTTGAGGTACTGGCCCACGGTCTGCTTGCCGTCGGCGGCCTTGACGAACACCTGATCGACCAGAGACACCTCCTTGAGGAACTTCTGCACCGAGCCCTCGACCATCTTGGCCACGATGTCGGCCGGCTTGCCGCTCTCGGCAGCCTTTTCGGCAGCGATCTTGCGCTCCTTCTCGACAAGATCGGCAGACACATCCGCCGAGGACAGGGCGGCCGGCTTCATCGCGGCGATGTGCATCGCCACGTCCTTGGCCGCCACGTCATCGCCGTCGAACTCGACGATCACGCCAATGCGGGTGCCGTGCAGATAGTGCGCCAGCTTGCCACCGCCGGCGTAGCGCTTGAAACGGCGGATCGACATGTTTTCGCCAATCTTGCCGATCAGGCCCTTGCGCACTTCTTCCGCCGTCGGGCCGAAGCCTTCCATGGACAGCGCGTAGCCATTCAGGGTCTCGATGTCTGCAGGGTTGTTCTGGGCGACCAACTCGGCCACCGACTTGGCAAAGGCCAGGAAGGCGTCGTTCTTCGAGACGAAATCAGTCTCGCAGTTGACTTCCACCAAAGCGCCGGTGCCACCGGCAACGGAAGCCGCCACCACGCCCTCGGCCGTCACGCGGGAGGCGGCCTTGCCGGCCTTGTTGCCGAGCTTGACGCGCAGGATCTCCTCGGCGCGGGCCAGGTCGCCGTCGGCCTCGGTCAGCGCCTTCTTGCACTCCATCATGGGCGCGTCGGTCTTGGCGCGCAGTTCAGCCACCATGCTTGCAGTAATCGCGGGCATCTTTGCTCTCCTGTGTCTCGGGCCGCCGTCGCCTCGGGAGCAGCGGCCGGGTTCAATGCGGTTCGTGTTGAAAAAAAGGGGCTGAATCAGCCCCTGTTGGAGTTCGTGGCCGGGTCTTCAGGCCGCTTCGTTGACTTCCACGAATTCGTCTTCGCCGGTGGAAGAGGCCGCCTGCACCACGTCGTTCACGGCGTTGGCACGGCCTTCCAGCACGGCGTCGGCCACGGCACGGGCGTACAGCGCCACCGCCTTGGCAGAGTCATCATTGCCGGGGATCACGTAGTCGATCTCGGAGGGCGAGTGGTTGGTGTCCACCACGCCGATCACCGGGATGCCGAGCTTCTTGGCTTCGGCGACGGCGATCTTGTGGTAGCCCACATCGATCACGAACAGCGCATCCGGCAGGGCGTTCATGTCCTGGATGCCGCCGATGTCCTTTTCCAGCTTGGCCAGCTCGCGCTGGAACAGCAGGGCTTCCTTCTTGCTGAGCTGGTCCAGACCGGCCTCGACCTGGGCCTGCATGTCCTTGAGCTTCTTCAGCGAGGCCTTCACGGTCTTGAAGTTGGTCAGCATGCCGCCCAGCCAGCGCTGGTCGACGAAGGGCACGCCGGCGCGCTGTGCTTCCTGGGCGACGATCTCGCGGGCCTGCCGCTTGGTGCCCACCATCAGGATGGTGCCGCGGCGGCTGCTGAGCTGGCGGACGAACTTCATCGCCTCCTCGAACATCGGGAGCGTCTTTTCGAGGTTGACGATGTGGATCTTGTTGCGATGGCCGAAGATATAGGGGGCCATCTTGGGGTTCCAGAAGCGGGTCTGGTGTCCGAAATGGACACCGGCTTCCAGCATTTCACGCATGGTGACGGACATGGGATCACTCCAAAGGTTGGGTCTAGAATCCGGCGCCAATCGCCTGGCTCCTTCACATGGGAGCGCTGGCGACACCTTTTTTGCATCTTTCGATGACCGTTCCGATGGCCGGATTCGCGATTTGCTCACCCGTCCGGACCGATGCGCCATCAAGCGTTCGGTGTACCAGCGGGTAAACCCAAAGAGTATAGCATGACCGAGCCTTCTGACCTCCTGGACGCCCATGCTGCCATCGTCACTGGGCGAGTGAGCGCCGCGGGCTTGCTCGAGTCCGCCATGGAACGTGCCCACGGCATCGCCCGGCCCGCGTTTGTGCGTCATTTCGATGAGCCGGCGCGAGCCGCCGCCGCAGCGGCCGACCTGGCCCGCCGGGCAGGTGCCCCCCTGCCCCCGCTCGCCGGTCTTGCCGTCAGCATCAAGGACCTCTTCGACGTGGCCGCTCAGGTCACGACCGCTGGATCCCGCGTCCTCGCCGACCGTGCACCCGCCACCTCGGACGCTGCAGCCGTGGCGCGTCTGCGGCGCGCTGGGGCGGCCCTGGTGGGCCACACCCACATGACCGAGTTCGCGTTCTCGGGCGTGGGCTGGAACCCGCACGGCCCGATGCCGGCCAACCCCGCCACCCTTGCACTCGACCCCGACACGCCCCGCATCCCCGGGGGCTCCAGTTCCGGTGCCGCCGTGTCGGTCGCCACCGGCGCCGCCTGGGCCGCCCTGGGCTCGGACACCGGCGGCTCGATCCGCATCCCGGCCGCGCTGCAAGGACTGGTGGGCTTCAAATGCACCGCCCGGCGCGTGCCGCTCCAGGGTTGCATCCCGCTGTCCCCCACGCTGGACACCGCCTGCGCGATCACCCGGTCGGTGCGGGACGCCGTGCGCCTCCATGAGGTGCTGGCCGACCGGATCGTGCCGCCTCGAGATCGCCCGCTGACGCAGTGGCGACTGGCCTTGCCGCGCACGCTGATGCTCGATGAACTCGAACCGGAGGTGGCCCGCAGCTTTGACACAGCAGTCTCGCGGCTGCGTGGCGCCGGGGCGCAGGTGGAGGAGATCGACCTGCCCGAACTTTCGGAACTGGTGTCTCTGCAAACACGCTGCAGCTTCGCCGCGGTGGAAAGCTGGGCCTGGCACCGCGACCTGCTCGAAGCCCGGGAGTCGGCCTATGACCCTCGCGTGGCCCAGCGCATCCGCAAGGGCCAGGCCGTGCCAGCGGCCGACTACCTGGCGCTGCGCCAAGCGCGCAGCGACTGGATCCAGCGCATGGACGCACGTCTCCGCGGCTTCGATGCCCTGCTCTCGCCCACCGTGCCCTGCGTGGCGCCACCGATCGCTTCGGTCGCGCAGGATGACGACCGCTTCTTCCGGGTCAATGCGCTGCTCCTGCGCAACCCCTCGGTGGTCAACATGCTCGACGGTTGTGCCATTTCCCTGCCCTGCCATCGACCGGGGGACTGGCCAGTAGGCCTGATGCTGTGGGCCGGCGCCGAACGGGATGACGAGTTGCTCGCCCTGGCGGCCGCCGTCGAGGCGGCGCTGGCATGAAACCCTCGCCATCGCCGACCCCGGTCCTGCCGCATCGCGGGCCCTGGCCTCTGTTCCTGGCCGCCAGCAGCCGGCAGGCCGAGTCCGCGGCCCAGGCCAAGCTCCCGGCCCACACGCTGATCGCGCGCGCCGGGCAAGCCGTGGCCCGGCTGGGCCTGGCCGTGGCGCCGCATCGGGGCGCTGCCTGCATCCTGGCGGGCCCGGGCAACAACGGTGGAGATGGCCTGGTGGCCGCCATTCACCTTCAAGCCGCGGGTCGCACCGTGCAGGTTCATCTCCTGGCCGATCCGGCACGACAGCCGCTGGATGCTGCCTGGGCACTCGCCCAGGCGCAGTCCGCCGGGGTGCCGATCGAACTGGGGACGGTGCCCGATCGCCTCCCGCCCGACAGCCTTGCGATCGACGCCCTGCTTGGGCTGGGCAGTCGCCGGGCTCCCGAGGGCCTGCTCGCACAGGCGGTGCAGGTGCTGCGGCGGCATGACGGCCCCGTCCTGGCCGTCGACCTGCCCACCGGGCTGGACGGGGATACCGGACGCTGCCCGGGCGACTCGCCGGGGGCCGCCGTTCGAGCCGATCACACGCTGAGTCTGCTCACCCTCAAGCCCGGGCTCTTCACGGGCCATGGCCGCGACCTGGCAGGACGGGTGTGGTTCGACGCCCTGGGCGTCACACCCACGGTAGCTGCGGACGCCTGGCTCGGGTTGCCCCCCGCGCCGAGGTCGTCCGCGACGCGCCGCCACGCCCAGCACAAGGGCAGCTTCGGCGACGTCCTGGTGGTGGGAGGCGCTGCCGGCATGACGGGTGCCGCCTGGCTTGCGGCGCGTGCGGCGCTGGCCGCCGGCGCTGGACGGGTGTATGTGCAGCCCCTCGATGAGCAGGCTTCTTTGCTCGATCCGGTCCACCCGGAGTTGATGGGGCGCCGGGCTCACGCGGCCCGGCAACTGCCGATCGGTTCCCTCACCCTGGTGTGTGGCTGCGGCGGCGGGAGCGAGATCGCCGTTGTCCTGCCTGCATGGCTGGGACGTGCACCCCGTCTGGTGCTGGATGCCGACGCCCTGAATGCCATCGCCACGGACACCGGCCTGCAGACCCAGCTCCAGCATCGCGCGCTGCGGGGCCAGGCCACCGTCCTCACCCCCCACCCGCTGGAGGCGGCCCGGCTGCTGGGCTGCAGCAGCCAGTCGGTCCAGGCCGACCGACTGGGGGCGGCGCGCACCCTGGCCGAACGCTTTGCAGGCACCGTCGTACTGAAGGGGTCTGGCTCGGTGGTGGCCCAGCCAGGCCAGGCCGCGTGGATCAACGACACCGGCAATGCCTCGCTCGCCACGGCCGGCACCGGTGACGTGCTGGCCGGCTGGCTGGCTGGCCTGTGGGCCCAGGGGCTCACGCCCTGGCAGGCCGCGCGTCAGGCGGTGAACCTCCATGGCTCGGCCGCCGACCAGTGGGTCGCCCACGGAAGCGAAGGGCCGCTCACGGCGAGCCGACTGGTCGACGCGATGCGCAGCGACGCCGGCTGACGCCAGGCTCCGAGCGGCTACTTGCGGCGTGTGCGCGGCTTGGCGGCCTGGATGGTGCCACCCTTGGCGACCCCTTTGGCACCCCGCTTCGCCGAAGGCCCGGGCTTGCTGGCCTTGGCCGAGCGGCTGCGTGCCTTGACCTCCCGGTCGGCCTCCTCCACCTGGGTGAGCCGGGATTGCTTGCTGGCGGCAGCCCGCGCTGCGGGCCGCTCCTCGCCGGCTTCACGCACCATGCGGAAGTCGATCTTGCGACCATCGAGATCGACGCGGATCACCTGCACCCGCACCCGGGCGCCCACCGTGTAACGCACGCCGGTGCGCTCGCCCCGCAACTCCTGACGGACCTCATCGAAGCGGTAATACTCGCCGCCCAGTTCGGTGATGTGCACCAGCCCTTCCACGTAGAGGGCGTCGAGCTGCACGAACAAGCCGAAGCTCGTGACGGCACTGACCGTACCGCCATACTCCTCACCCAGGTGATCGCGCATGAAGCGGCACTTCAGCCAGGCTTCGACGTCGCGCGATGCCTCGTCCGCACGGCGCTCGCAGGTGCTGCAGTGGATGCCCGCCGCCTCCCACTGGGCCATCTCCACAGCCGGTATCTTGCGTGAGCCCCCCCGCTTGGCCGGGGCTGGCTCCTCCAGCAATCCGCCCAGCTTGTAGCGCTGCCCCAGCAGCAGGGCCTTGATCACGCGGTGCACGAGCAGGTCGGGATAGCGCCGGATGGGGCTGGTGAAATGGGTGTAGGCCTCGTAGGCCAGACCGAAGTGCCCGCTGTTCACGGGCGTGTAGATCGCCTGCTGCATCGAGCGCAGCAGCATCGAGTGGATCTGCGCCGCATCAGGCCGCTCCTTGGTCGCCTGGGCAATGGCCTGGAACTCGCGAGGGTGGGGATCGTCGCCAATGGTCATGCCAAGACCAAGTGCCCGCAGGTAGTTCTGCAGGATGGTGCGCTTCTCCGGCGTGGGGCCTTCGTGCACCCGGAACAGGGCCGCGTGGTTGGCCCGCGCGATGAAATCGGCCGAACAGACGTTGGCCGCCAGCATGGCCTCCTCGATCAGGCGGTGCGCCTCGGTGCGTACCCGCGGCACGATCTTCTCGATACGGCCGTTGTCGTCGCAGACGATCTGGGTTTCCACCGTCTCGAAGTCCACCGCCCCGCGCTCGCCGCGCTCGCGCAGCAGCGCGCGATAGACCTCGTGCAAGTCCAGCAGATGAGGCACCAGGGTCTTGCGGCGCACAGCCTCGGGGCCGCGCGTGTTCGCGAGGATGGCCGCCACCTCGGTGTAGGTGAAACGCGCATGCGAGCAGATCACCGCCGGAAAGAACTGGTAGGCGTGAATCTCACCCTTGGCCGTGATGAGCATGTCGCACACCATGGCCAGGCGGTCTTCCTCGGGGTTGAGCGAGCACAGGCCGTTGGAGAGCTTCTCCGGCAACATGGGAATCACGCGACGCGGGAAGTAGACCGAGGTGGCCCGCTCGTAGGCATCGGTGTCCAGGGCCTCGCCCGGCTTCACGTAGTGGCTGACGTCGGCGATGGCCACCACGAGACGCCACCCCTTGCCGCGCCCGACACGCGCGGGTTCGCAGTACACGGCGTCGTCGAAGTCGCGTGCGTCCTCGCCATCGATGGTGACCAGCGGCACGTCGGTGAGGTCGATGCGGTGTTTGCGATCGACTGCCCGGATCTTGTCCGGCAGCTTGGCCGCCTGGGCCAGCGTCTCTGGCGAGAATTGATGCGGCACCTCGTACTTGCGCACCGCGATCTCGATCTCCATGCCGGGGTCATCGATCTCGCCGAGCACTTCCGTCACGCGACCCACCGGCTGGGAATACATGGAAGGCGGTTCGGTCAGTTCGACCGCCACCACCTGCCCCGCCTGGGCCTTGACCGTGGCGTTCTTCGGGATGAGGATGTCCTGGCCGTAGCGCTTGTCCTCGGGCGCGACCAGCCACACCCCACCCTCGTGCAGCAGTCGGCCGATGATGGGCGACTTCTTGCGCTCGATGATCTCGAGCACCCGCCCCTCGGGGCGCCCCTTGCGATCAAGACGCACAACACGCACGCGGATGCGGTCGCGATGCAGCACCGCGCGCATTTCCTGAGGGGAAAGATAGATGTCGGCCAGGCCGTCGTCACGACGTACAAAGCCGTGGCCGTCGCGATGTCCGATGACAGTGCCCTCCGTTTCGCTCATCAGCGAGGCGGTGGTGGAGGGGCTTGCGGTGTTCGAATTATTGATGATAGAATCTCCGTCTGTTCTGACAAACGCAGCCTTGCAAAACAGGGTCGCGTGAGTAAAGAACCAAAGCCCAGGTGGCGGAATTGGTAGACGCACTAGTTTCAGGTACTAGCGGGTAACTCCGTGGAGGTTCGAGTCCTCTCCTGGGCACCAAATACGAAAGCCTCGCATCTTTGATGCGGGGCTTTTTCGTTGGGGCGTGCAACCATGCATCGCCCAAAAAGAAGGGCCAGCCACGGCATTCCCGTGACCGGCCCGGCGTGAGGCAGGAAGTGGAGGAGGTTGTATCGAGTGCGATCAAACTGCGTACTTCTTCGCCAACCCTTCGGGACGCAAGTTGTCGTATTCCTCGAAGGGCTGATGGATCCAGGGGCTGGTGGGCAGCATTTCCACATGATAGTCCGGCACGTAGCTGGACACACCCTTCACCCAGATCACGGCCGAGCGCAGGTCGGCAATGGCCGGCATGCCGCGCAGGCGCTCCACCACGGCCTTGAGGGTGATACCGGAGTCGGCCAGGTCGTCGACGAGCAGCACCCGCCCCGCCAGTTCCCCCTTGGGCATGGTGATGTACTTGGCCATGTCCAGCCGGCCCTGGATCGTGCCGGCCTCGGCCCGGTACGAACTGGTGGACATGATGGCCAGGGGTTTGTCGAACACGCGCGACAGCACATCTCCGGGGCGCATGCCACCACGGGCCAGGCACAGGATCTGGTCGAACTGCCAGCCGGAGTTATGCACCTTCAGCGCCAGGCGCTCGATGAGCATGTGGTATTCGTCCCAGGACACGTACAGGTGTTTGCCGTCGTCGGTCAGCATGCAGACTCCTTGCGCTTGCTCTTC
Source organism: uncultured Caldimonas sp. (assembly GCA_964552215.1). Taxonomy (GTDB): domain Bacteria; phylum Pseudomonadota; class Gammaproteobacteria; order Burkholderiales; family Burkholderiaceae_C; genus Caldimonas. The sequence continues at coordinate 11,519 of CAZKGD010000060.1, read as the reverse complement.
ATTGCTGGAATGCGGGAAATGTATCTTGCGGGTGGATGAGGTCGCAGGGGCTCAGGCCTTGTACGGATGGCGCAGCAGGATGGTGTGGTCACGGTCCGGCCCGGTGGACACCATGTCGATGGGCGCGCCGATACAGGCCTGCATGCGCTCCAGGTAGGCCCTGGCGTTGGCAGGCAGGCGATCCCACTGCGTGATGCCGGCGGTGGTGCCCTTCCAGCCGGGCAAGGTCTCGTAGATGGGCTGGCAATTGACGATGTCATCGGCATCCAGCGGCAGGATGTCGATGCGCTGGCCGCCCAGTTGGTAGCCGACGCAGATCTTGATTTCATCCAGGCCGTCGAGCACATCGAGCTTGGTGATGCACAGCCCGGAGAGCCCGTTGATCAGGACCGAACGCTTCAGGGCCGCAGCGTCAAGCCAGCCACAACGGCGGGCACGGCCTGTCACGGTGCCGCGTTCCTGCCCGATAGTGGACAGGTGGTGCCCCACGGTGCCCGGCTCGTTGATCGGCAGTTCGGTGGGAAATGGACCCGATCCCACCCGGGTGGTGTAGGCCTTGGTGATGCCCAGGATGTAGTGCAGCTTGTCCGGGCCCACGCCGGAGCCCGCGGCGGCATTGCCGGCCACGCAGTTGCTCGAGGTCACGTAGGGATAGGTGCCGTGGTCGATGTCGAGCAGCGTGCCCTGGGCGCCTTCGAAAAGCACGTGTCCGCCCTGCACATTCGTCTGGTGGACACGCACCCCCACGTCGGCCATCATGGGCTTGAGTTGCTCGGCCACCTTCATCGCATGCTCGAAGATGGGCTCGAACGCCAGCGCCTCGGACTTCAGGTAGCCCTCCAGCACGAAGTTGTGCAAGGCCAGCAGTTCACGCAGCTTGGCGGCAAAGCGATCAGGATGCTTGAGGTCCTGCACGCGCAGCGCACGACGTGCCACCTTGTCCTCGTAGGCCGGGCCGATGCCCTTGCCGGTGGTGCCGATCTTGCCGGCGCCGCTCGATTCACGCAGCGCCTCGCGGGCTCGATCGACCTCCACGTGAAACGGCAGGATCAGCGGGCAGGACTCGCTGATGTACAGGCGCGAGCGCACCTCCAGTCCCGCGGCTTCCAGCCGTTCGATTTCCGACAGCAGATGGGTGGGGTCGACCACGACGCCGTTGCCGATGTAGCAGGCCACGCCGTCGCGCATGATGCCCGACGGAATCAGCTGCAGGGCCGTCTTCTTGCCCTTGATGACCAGGGTGTGGCCGGCGTTATGTCCGCCCTGAAAGCGCACGACGGCGCTGGCATGGTCGGTCAGCCAGTCAACGACCTTGCCCTTGCCCTCATCGCCCCACTGCGTGCCGACCACAACGACGTTGCGGCCACTGGTGTGCTGATTCATGTCTAACGGTCCCAATCGAAAAAATGTCGGATGGCGGGCGCAGGCCCTTCAGAGCGGCCGCACGACCCAGCGGTCGCCTTCGGCCACCAGTTCGCGGTCGCAATCGAATTCCTGCACTTCGTGCTCGTGCCCCGGCAGCACGCACACGACGATCTCGCCCCGCTCGCGCAGGCGCCGCACGGCCTCGCGCAGGGCTGGGTGCTCGCCCCAGGGGGCGCGCACCGCCGCCCGGGTGCCCTCCACGCGGGCCAGAGCGACGACCTCCTTGAGATCCGTGCTGAACCCCACCGCCGGGCGGTTGCGGCCGAACACCGCACCCACCTCGTCATATCGGCCACCACGCACCAGGGAGTCGGGGCTGCCAGCTGCATAAATGGCAAAGCGCGCTCCGCTGTAGTAGGCGTAGCCGCTCAGGTCGGCCAGATCCAGGCCCAGCGCCACGTCAGGGAAGGCGCGGGCCAGGTGATCGGTCAGCCACGCCAGGTCATCGAGAGCGGCGGCAATGGCGGAGCGTGCGGGCAGGCGCCGGCGCGCCTCGCCCAGGATCTCCAGCCCCCCGTAGAGCTGAGTGAGGACCAGCAGGCCCTCGCGCGCCTCAGCCGGGAAGGCGGCCGTGATCTGCTGCAGGGTGGCTGTGTCCTTGGCCGCCAGGCAGCGATAGACCTCGTCCAGGGCGGCGGCATCGACCGGCACACCGGCCAGCAGGGCCCGCACGATGCGCGCGTCCGCCAGGTCGAGCGCCAGGCCCTGCACACCCACACGCTGCAAGGCTGCGAGGGCCAGCTCCTGGACTTCCAGGTCAGCCTCCAGGCCGGCGTGGCCGTAGATCTCGGCGCCGAATTGCAGCGGTTCGCGGGTCGCACGCAGGCCCGCCGGCCGGGTGTGCAGCACCGGCGCGCAGTAGCACAGGCGGGTCACGCCGTCGCGATTGAGCAGGTGCGCGTCGATGCGCGCCACCTGCGGAGTGGCATCGGCACGAACACCCAGGGTGCGGCCGCTGAGCTGGTCTACCAGCTTGAAGGTGCGCAGGTCGAGTTCGCCACCGGCGCCGGTGAGCAGCGATTCGAGATGCTCCAGCATCGGCGGCATGACCAGTTCGTAGCCGCAGCAACGGGCGGCATCGAGCAGGACGCGGCGGAGCTCCTCGATGCGCCGGGCCTCGGAGGGCAAGACATCGGCGATGTGCTCGGGCAGCAGCCAAGCAGAAGACATGGGAAAGCAGGAGGGGATTAAAAACGCGATTGTACCGGCGCAGCACGCCCCGTCCCACCAGCACCGCGTGGGGCTCGCGAAGCCTCAAAGAACCAGCAGCAGCATCAACAGTCCTGCAAGCATGCTGAGCAAGCCGAGGAAGCGCACCTGGCCGTCGCGCAACTGCAGGGCCTGCTCGAACACCCGGCGCCACGCGCCGGGGCTGAGAAAAGGCAGGAGGCCCTCGAAGACCAGCACCAGAGCCAGCGCAGCGAGGATCACCTCCCCCATCGGATCAGCGGCGGCCCGGAGAAGTGCCGGTCCCGCTGTTCTGCATGGAGCGGAAGAAGTCGCCGTTGGGGTCGATCACCATGACGTCCGACTTGCTGCGGAAACTCTGGCGGTAGGCCTCGAGGCTGCGGTAGAACTGGGCGAACTGCGGATCGCGGCCAAACGCGGCGGCGTAGATCGCAGAGGCCTGGGCATCGCCCTGACCCTTGACTTTCTGGGCCTCGCGGTAGGCCTCGGCCACGATCACCTCGCGCTGGCGGTCGGCATCGGCGCGGATGCTCTCGCCCTCGGCCGCACCGGTCGAGCGACGCTCGTTGGCAACACGGCGACGCTCGGACTCCATGCGCCGATAGACCGCATCGGTGATGCTGGCGGAGAAGTCCACGCGCTTGATGCGCACGTCAACGATCTCGATGCCAAAGCTCTTGGCATCCTCGGTCAGGCGGGCCTGAACGGCCTGCATCACGCGCTCCCGTTCCGTCGAGACCACGTCACGCACCGTGCGGCGGGTGACTTCTTCGTTGAAGGCCGCCTGCACGATGGGTGCCAGGCGCACCTCGGCATTGCGCACGTCCGCACCGTTGTTGTTGCGGATGAACTGGCGTGGGTCGGTGATGCGCCACTTCACCAGCCAGTCGATCACGAGGCTCTGCTTCTCAGCGGTGAAGATGGGCCGGGTTTCAGGGCTGTCCAGCGACTGGATGCGCTTGTCCAGGAACACGACGTTCTGGAACGGCGGCGGGAGCTTGAACTTCAAGCCCGGCTCGCTGATGACTTCCCGGATTTCACCGAGGGCGTATACCGCAGCGAACTGGCGCTGGTCGACGACAAAGAGCATCGACCCGGCCACGACGATGGCCAGCAGCAGGGTCGAGACGATCATTCCAATGCGATTCATGGGGTCCTCGTTGGTCTCGGCTCGGCGGTCAGCGGGCATCCCGCTCGCGGCTGCGCTGGGGATCGCGCAGGCGGGTTTCGCTGGACATCGGCAGGGGCTGCTGCGTCGTCTCCGCCGACGGGGCCGCCTGGGCCGGTCCGGACACCGCCCCGCCCTGGATCAGCTTGTCCAGCGGCAGGTACAGCAAGCTGTTATTGCGTGTATCCACCATCACCTTGCTGACGTTGCTGTAGATCTGCTGCATGGTCTCGATGTACAGACGATCACGGGTCACCGTCGGCGCCTTCTGGTACTCAGTCAGCACGCTGCGGAAGCGATCGGCATCACCTTCAGCCTGCGCCACCACCCGGGCCCGGTAGGCCTCGGCTTCCTCACGAAGCCGCGCCGCCGTACCCTGGGCGCGCGGAATCACGTCGTTGGCATAAGCCTGACCTTCGTTCTTCAAGCGCTCGCGGTCGGCGCTGGCCTTGAGGGCATCGTCGAAGGCCGCCTGCACCTGCTCGGGGGCCTGCACGCTCTGGATGTTGACATTGGAGATCACGATGCCTGCACGCAGGCGGTCGAGTTGCGCCTGCACCGACTTCACCAGTTCGGCGGCAATCGCGTCGCGCTGTTCGTACAACACGGCATCCATGGCGCTGCGGCCCACGATCTCGCGCACCGCCGATTCGGCCGCCAGGATCACTGCATCGTCCGGACGCCGATTCTCGAAGAGATAGTCCTTGACGTCTTTCAGACGGTACTGCACGGTGAAGCGGATGTCCACGATGTTCTCGTCCTGCGTCAGCATCGACGAGTCGCGCAGGCCGGTGGCCTGGATCACCGACATGCTGCCCACGTCCACCGATCGCAGCTGGGTGACCGGTACGGTCTCGTGAGACTGGAAGGGATAGGGCAGGCGCCACTTGAAGCCGGCTTCCGTGGTGTGGCTGTAGCGGCCGAAGGTCATGACCACGGCCTGCTGGCCTTCCTGAACGATGAACACGCCGCTGCCCAGCCAGATCAGCGCCGCCACGCCCGCAATCAGGCCAGCACCAATGCCAGCGCCTTTCAGGTCGGGGGGCTGGAACCCTCCTCCGGAGCCGTTGTTACCGGATCCGTTCGGACGCTGCGGTCCACCAGGGCGTCCGCCGAACAGGCCGCTGAGTTTGCGGTTGAAGTCTCGCCAGAGTTCGTCAAGATCAGGCGGGCCATCGTTGCGGCCTCCACCACCACCCGACCCCTGGTTGCGTGTGGGCTCATTGCCTTGCGGATCGAGGCTGCGCCCCCAACGGGGATCGTTCAGGTTGAACAGCCCACGCACCGGCCAGACCAGGGTGGCCCACAGGGCCCGCAACAAGGCCAGCCCGGTATCGGCCAGGGTTCGGACCCATCCACCCGGGCGCGCGCCGGGGTTGGGAAACAGGCGAATGTTCATGCTCATGCGACAAGGACGGTGGTATTCATGGGAAACGGGGCCTCGGCCTCTGCCACGCCAGATCCGTGGATGGGCGCCGGGGTGCAGGCCTCCTCCGACAGGCCCAGGGCGGCGTCTGCCACGAGCCGGCGCAGATCGTCGAGGCCTTCGCCCTGCGCGGCGCTGACAAACACGCGTGACGCAGACCGATGGGGCGTGAGTTCGAAGCGGTCGACCCGCTCTCGGGGGCGCTGACTCGCCTCGAGAGCGTCCAGCTTGTTGAAGACGAGGATCTGAGGAAGTTCCTCGGCGCCGATGTCGGCCAGGACCCGCAGGACTTCATCGATCTGCTCACGCCAGGCGGGGCTGGCCGCATCGACAACGTGCAGCAGCAGGTCGGCATCGGCGGCCTCCTGCAATGTGGCCTGGAAGGCCTCGACGAGCCCGTGGGGCAGATCCCGGATGAAGCCGACCGTGTCAGACAGGCTCACGGTGCGATCGGCGTCGGCCAGATAGAGCTGGCGGGTGGTGGTGTCCAGGGTGGCAAAAAGCTGGTCTGCCGCATAGGTGCGGGCCTTGACCAGGCCATTGAACAGCGTGGACTTGCCGGCGTTGGTGTAGCCCACCAAAGACACCTTGAAAGTGCCGTTCCGCTCGCGCGATCGCCGCTGGGTCTGGCGCTGGCGCTTGACGCGCTCGAGCTGGGCCTTCACCGACTTGATGCGCTGGCCGATCATGCGACGGTCGAGCTCGATCTGGGTCTCACCTGGCCCGCCACGATGGCCGACGCCGCCACGCTGGCGTTCGAGGTGGCTCCAGCGCCGCACAAGGCGTGTGGACAGGTACTGAAGGCGGGCCAGCTCGACCTGCAGCTTGCCCTCATGACTGCGAGCCCGTTGGGCAAAGATTTCAAGAATGAGAGTGGTCCGGTCGGCCACCGGCACGCCCAGGAAGCGCTCGAGGTTGCGTTGCTGAGCCGGTGACAAGGCCTGATCGAACAGGACCGACGCCGCCTGGTGCATGGTGACAAGCCCTTTGATCTCTTCGGCCTTGCCCTCACCGACAAAAAGCGCCGCGTCCGGTGCCTTGCGCCTGGCCGTCAGGCGCGCCACGGGTGCGTCGCCCGCCGATTCGGCCAGGAGTGCGAGTTCGTCCAGGGTGGGATCGAAAGAGGAACCCGGCCCGAAGTCCACCCCCACCAGGATGGTCGGCTGGGGCGTGTGCGCGGCCGGGGCATTCAAGGTCGATGTCACCTCAGGCAAAACCCAGGCCCCCCGGCCAGGCCGGAGGGTCGGGACAGGTCAGTGGGAATCCGCCTGCTCGTTGGCATGGAAGTTCACGGCTCGGCCGGGAACAACGGTCGAGATGGCATGCTTGTAGACCATCTGCGTGACGGTGTTGCGCAATAGCACGACATATTGATCAAACGACTCAATATGGCCCTGCAGCTTGATGCCGTTGACCAGGTAGATGGATACCGGCACGTGCTCTTTGCGAAGCAGGTTCAAAAAGGGGTCTTGGAGGAGCTGCCCTTTGTTGCTCACGATATTCTCCGTGTTGGATATTTTGGAACACGCACGTTAACACACCACTGCGCGCATTCCGGGGAGTAGTCAGGAATCCTTGTCTGAGAAGGGGTTGCGGGATGAGCGCATTTCCACTCTCAGTGGCGTGCCCACCAGCTTGAAGTGCTCGCGGATGCGGCCCTCCAGGTAGCGCTTGTAGGCGTCGGTGACATGCTCCAGCGAGTTGCCATGCACCACCACGACCGGCGGGTTCATGCCGCCCTGGTGCGCATAGCGCAGTTTGGGGCGGAACATGCCCGATCGCTTGGGCGCCTGGTGCTGCACGGCTTCGTGGACCAGACGCGTGAGCACCGGTGTGGTCATTTTCTTGAAGGCCGATTCGTGCGCCTGCGCAATCGCCTTCCACAGCGGCCCCAGGCCCTGGCGCTTCAGTGCCGAGATGTGGACCATGGGCGCGAAGCGCAGGAAGGCAAGGCGCTGCGCGATCGAACGCTCGAGCATCTGGCGCTGGTAGTCGTCGACGGCGTCCCATTTGTTCACCGCCATCACGACCGCGCGCCCGCTGTCGAGCACGTAGCCGGCGATGTGGGCGTCCTGGTCGCTCACGCCCTGGGTGGCGTCGAGCAGCAGGACCACCACATGGGCCTCGGAGATCGCCTGGAGTGTCTTGACGACCGAGAACTTTTCGATCGCTTCGAACACCTTGCCCTTGCGGCGCAATCCGGCCGTGTCGATGATCTCGAACACCTGTCCGTTGCGCTCCAGCGGCACCCGGATGGCATCGCGCGTGGTCCCGGGCAGGTCGAAGGCCACCAGCCGCTCTTCGCCCAGCCAGGTGTTGATCAGGGTGGACTTGCCCACGTTCGGGCGTCCCGCGACGGCCAGACGGATGATCCTCGCGTCCGCCTCGGCGTCGTCTTCGTCCTCGGGCAGCGGAGGCAGCAGTTCGAGAGCAGCCTCCACCAGGCTGCGCACCCCTTGGCCGTGGGCCGCAGACACCGGCAGGGGCGCGCCCAGCCCCAGCTCGAAGAACTCGGCGAGCTGCGGCCCCTCTTGCATTCCCTCCGCCTTGTTGGCAGCAAGCACCACCGGCTTGCCACTGGTGCGCAGGTAGCGGGCGATGTCATGGTCTTGCGCCGACAATCCGGCACGCACATCGACCACGAAGACGACTGCATCGGCCTCAGCCACGGCCTGGCGCGTCTGCTTGGCCATTTCGCGTACGATGCCGCTGGAGGCGTCGGGCTCGAACCCGCCGGTGTCGATCACGATGTAATCGCGTCCGCCGAGCTTGCCATCGCCATAGTGGCGATCGCGCGTGAGGCCGGCGAAGTCGGCGACGATAGCATCGCGTGACTTGGTCATCCGGTTGAACAGCGTGGATTTGCCCACGTTGGGCCGCCCGACCAGGGCGATCACGGGTTTCATGGGTAGGTCCTCGCAGCAGCGGCCCTCACTCGGGCCGGAAGGCGTAAAGCCGGCCGGACCGGGTGAGCACCACCAGATGGGAGCCGGCCTGCAGCGGCGCCCCGGCGATCCCGCTGCCGTCGGTGGCGACACGACCCACCAGGGCACCATCACGGCGGGACAGGAAGTGCACATAGCCTTCCTGATCGCCTACGACCAGGCTATCGCCCGCCGCCAACGGCGCCGTCAGGCCACGAAACCGCAGGCCGTCCGTCGTCCAGGCCGTGTCTCCGTCGCGCAGCCGGTAGGCGGTGATCCGGCCGGTGCCGTCCACCCCGTAGACCTGATTGTCGTCGGCCGCCATGCCCGCCGCTCCATTGGAAGACTTGTTCCACAGCAGCCGGGCGCGACGCGTGTCCACACACCCTACCGCCGCCTGGAAAGCCCTCACGCAGACGGTATCGGCCACGCGGGCAGCAGGACCCACCAAGTCGGCCAGCCGTTCGACTTCGTTGGTACCACGCGGGCTCGCCACCGGCACCTCCCAGCGAAGGGTGCCACGCAAGGGATCGAGAGCCACCAGCCGCGGCCCGTGACCTACGACCAACGTGTCGCCCACGGGCAGCAAGACCCCCTGCCGCGCCAGGGTGAGGGGATCGCCAGGGCGCTGGTGAACCCACAGGCGGGCGCCGGTCTCGGCGTCGAAGGCGTGCACCGAGCGGTCCTGGGCGTAGACGAAAACCCGCTCCCCCGCGACAAGTGGCGCAGTCAGCGAGCGGGCCGTCAGGCGCCGTCTCCATTGCTCCTTCCCGTCCCGCAGCACCACGACCTCGGCACCACGGGTCACCACGGCCACATGCCGGCCATCGTGTGCGGCGCCGGCACCCAGCGTCTCTCCCAAGGAGGCTCGCCACACCAGGCGGCCGGACTCGGCCTCCACCACGGTGACCGTGCCATCGTCTGCCGCCACAGCGAGCATTCCAGCGGCCCAGGCCGGTCGCACCGGAGCGCTGAGGGTGCCGACCGATTGGGTCCAGGCGACCTGGGCTCGCACCACGGTGGGCGCGGGCTGGACCAGCGGGGTCGGATCCGGTGGCTTGGGGGTGCTCGAACACGCCACCAGCACCCAAGCCGCGACGACCACGCTCGCCGTTGTCCAGAGCCCGCGCAAGACCCCGAGCTTGCCCGCCTGCATCAGCGTGCCCCTGCCGCGTCGGAAGCAGAAGGCGCAGCGCCCAGCGCCGTCAACTTCGCCTCCACCACACGGCGATAGTCCAGACTGGCATCCAGCGCGGCATGCGCTTTCTGGTATTCCTGACGGGCCTGGTCGGTTCGGCCTTGCGCGAGATGGATGTCTCCGCGGCGGTCGGCAGCCAGAGCTTCATAGGCAGCAGGGATGTCCCTGCTGACGAGCGCCAAGGCTTCGTCGTACGCCTTTTCGTCGAGCAGCAGGCCCGCCAGCCGCAGGCGGGCCAGCACGCGGTAGTCCGGATCGACGGACTTGTCAGCCACCCAGCGCAAAGCCTCACGAGCGGCTTCGGGCTGGTCAGCACCCGCCAGGGTGTGCGCCGCAACCAGCCCGCCTTGACCGGCATAGGCGGTACGGGCGTGGCGGCTGCGTAGGTCGTCGAACGCCTGTCGCACCTTCGCGGCATCCCCGGCCTGGGCAGCGCGCTCGAGTTCATCGTAGAGCGCGCTGGCCTTGAGCCCCTGATCACGCTGCCAGTAGTTCCAGCCGTTCCAGGCCGCAAAAGCGCCCAGCACGAGGATGAGCGTCCAGGTGATGAGGTTGCCGTACTGGCGCCAGAAATGCTTGAGTCGTTCGACTTGCTCTTGTTCTTCGAGATCGAGATGGGTGGCCATGGAGGTGTCGTCCAACGGCGGCACGTGCGGCCGCCAAACAGGGGATTATGCGTCGAGGAGTTCGGCGGCCCAGTCGGCCGGGGCGTGCAGGGGGCGCAGAACCTGCGGGCGCTGGGCGTCGCGCAAGGCCTTGATCGCGACCTGGCCCTGGGCCACTTCGTCTTCGCCGAACACGAGGGCAAAGCGTGCGCCAGAGGCGTCAGCCTTCTTGAACTGGCTCTTCATGCTGCCACCGCCGGCATGCTGCACGACGCTCACGCCGGCGCCACGCAGCGCTTCCAGCGCCATCATCGCCTGGGGCAGCACGGCTGCCGACGGGACGATGGCATAGGCCGCGGGCGGAGGCTCGGCCACGGACAACCGCAGTTCCTGGATGAGCAGCAGCAGCCTCTCGACCCCGAGGCCAAAACCGACGGCCGGCGCCGGCTTGCCGCCGATCTGCGCGATGAGCCCGTCATAGCGTCCGCCACCGCACACCGTGCCCTGGGAGCCAAGCTGGTCGGTCACCCATTCGAAGACCGTGAGGTTGTAATAGTCCATGCCACGCACCAGGCGCGGATTGACACGGTAGGCCAGGCCCGCTGCGTCCAGCACCGACCGCACGGCATCGAAGTGCTCGCGCGACTCGGCGCCCAGGAAGTCCATGAGCTGCGGGGCACCTTCGACCAGCGACTGCATGGCCGGGTTCTTGGTGTCCAGGATGCGCAGCGGATTGGTGTGCAGACGTCGCTGGGCGTCGGCGTCGAGCTGCGCGGCGTTCGCCTCGAAGTAACGGATCAGCGCCTCGCGATGCGCGTGTCGCTCTTCCGGTTGTCCGAGGCTGTTGAGCTCCAATCGCACATGGCGCCCCTCCTCCAGTCCCAGTTCCCGCCACAGGGCGCGCACCATCAGGATGAGCTCGGCATCCACGTCAGGCCCCGCGAAGCCCAGCGCTTCCACGTCGAGCTGGTGGAACTGTCGGTAGCGCCCCTTCTGCGGCCGCTCGTGCCGGAACATCGGGCCGAGCGTCCACAGCCGCAGCGGGCCGTTGTAGAGGGCGTTGTGCTCGACCATCGCCCGCACGATGCCTGCGGTGGCCTCGGGACGCAGCGTCAGGCGGTCGCCGTTCATTGCATCGGTGAAGGAGTACATCTCCTTCTCGACGATGTCGGTCACCTCACCCAGCCCGCGCACGAACAGCGACGTCGGCTCGACCACGGGGGTGACGATGTACTGGTAGCCATAGCGCGCCAGCAGCCCGCGCACGATGGATTCGAACCCGGACCACAGGGCCGAGTCGGGCAGCTTGTCCGTGCGCGGCACACTGGCCGGCAGGATGTCATTCATGCCTTTGACGGCACTGATCTTTTCAGCCATGTTTGGATTGCCCTTCAGGCCGGCTCGGAGTTGCGGGCCTGGCCGAAGCGCTTTTCAATGTAGTTCTCGACGATCTGGTGGAACTCGCTGGCGATGTTGTCGCCTCGCAGGGTCAGGGCCTTCTCGCCGTCGATGTAGACCGGGGCTGCCGGCGCCTCGCCGGTGCCGGGCAGGCTGATGCCGATGTCGGCATGCTTGCTCTCGCCCG
>CAZKGD010000059.1:0-20040 GCA_964552215.1 uncultured Caldimonas sp. | reverse complement strand
CCGGCGCCGCCGGCGCGCAGCTTCTCGGCCAGCGTGCCCTGGGGCGTGAACTCCAGCTCGAGCTCGCCGCTGAGGTACTGGCGCTCGAATTCCTTGTTCTCGCCGACATAGCTCGAGATCATCTTCTTGATCTGGCGTGTGGCCAGCAGCTTGCCCAACCCGAAGCCATCGACGCCAGCGTTGTTCGAGATCACCGTGAGGTTCTTCGCGCCGCTGGCCTGCAGGGCGTCGATCAGCGCCTCGGGGATGCCGCACAGGCCGAAGCCGCCGACGGCCAGCATCTGGCCGTCCTTCACGATCCCTTTCAGCGCCTCGGCAGCGCTGGGGTAGAGCTTGTTCATGCGAGTCTCCTTCGCAACGGGGTTGGGACAAACCCACAGCGTACTACGTATCAGCATACGTAGAATCGCCTAAGCAGTCTCCTGAACGCTTTCTCATGCCTGTCGATCTGCCCGCACTCGGTGCCCTGGACTACCGCGCCGCCTTCGAGATGGCACCGGTGGGCCTGGTGCTCTCGCGCAACCGGGTCATCGTGGACTGCAACCATGCGCTGGCCGAGATGTTCTGTACGTCCCGCGAGGTGCTGGTAGGGCAATCCTTTCTCGTGCTGTATCCCAGCCCGGACGAGTTCGAGCGCACCGGCGAGCGCATCGCGCCCATCCTGGGTCACAGCGGCCGCTATGCCGACGAGCGGATCATGAAGCGTTCACCGGGTGATCCACGCGGGGAACTGTTCTGGTGCCATGTGACCGGCCGGGCGCTGCACAGGGACACCCCTCATGCCGCGGGCATCTGGACCTTCGAGGACCTGTCGTCGAAGCGGCCGGTGACCCTGGATCTCACGGGCCGCGAGCGCGAAGTGGCGGCCCTGCTGATCGAGGGCCAGACCAGCAAGCAGATCGGCAAGACGCTGGGCGTGAGCCACCGTACCGTGGACATCTACCGGGCCCGGCTGCTGCGAAAGTACCGGGCCTCGACCACGCCCGAACTCGTGCAGCGCCTCATGGGCGGATGAAGGCTGCGGCGAACGCTGTCACGAAGCCGCAACCTGCGTGTCATCCAATCGCGCCACCGTCCTACCGGAGCGCGCATGAAGATCCTGATCGTCACGGATGCCTGGGAACCCCAGGTCAACGGGGTGGTGCGCACGCTGAAGATGACGCGTCGGGAACTGCAGGCCATGGGCCATGAGGTAGAGGTGCTGTCACCGCAGGCCTTCCCCACCCTGCCCTGCCCGACCTATCCGGAGATCCGCCTGGCCTGGGCCTCGCGCCGCACGCTGGCGCGGCACATCGATGCCCTTGCGCCAGACTGCATCCACATCGCCACCGAGGGCCCATTGGGCTGGCAGGTCCGCGCGATCTGCCGGCAGCGCAGCTGGCCCTTCACCACGGCGTACCACAGCCGTTTCCCCGAGTATGTGCACGCCCGCATCCGTCTGCCGGTGGGTTGGAGCTATGCCGTGCTGCGTCGCTTCCACAACGCGGGCGCGGCCACGCTCGCGCCGACGCCGGCCATCGTGGCAGAACTGCAGGCACGAGGGTTCACGCAGGCCCGACTCTGGTCGCGCGGGGTGGATCTGGCGATGTTCACGCCCGAGGGCGAGCGATTGCCGAGGGGCGAGGCCCCCGTCTTCCTGCATGTGGGGCGCCTGGCGGTGGAGAAGAACATCGAGGCCTTCCTGCGGCTGGATCTGCCCGGAGAGAAATGGGTCGCCGGTGATGGTCCCGAGCGCGCCCGACTGGAGAGGCAGTATCCCGGTGTACGCTGGTTCGGCGTGCTGGATGGCCCCACACTGGCCAAGTTGTACCGCAGCGCCGACGTGGTGGCCTTCCCCAGCCTCACCGACACCTTCGGTCTCGTGATGGCGGAGGCGATGGCCTGCGGCACCCCCGTGGCGGCCTTCCCGGTGCCCGGACCCATCGATGTGGTGGGGTCTTCAGCGGGCGGCGTCCTCGACACAGACCTGCGAAGTGCCTGTCTGAAGGCCCTGTCGCTCGACCGCGCGGCGGTCCGGGCGCATGCACTTCAGTACTCCTGGCGCGCAGCCACCGAGCAGTTCGAGCAGGCCCTGCGGCCGCGGACGGCAACGCCAGGCGCGCATGCCCCGGCCCGATCGCCCGGTCAGGCGCAGGCCTGACGCAACCAGTCGGGCAAGGGAACCGACTTCTGGCGCGGGAAGTCCACCCACACCAGGGTGGCACCGCCTGCGGCAAAGACCTCCCCGGGCTGGTCGGTGCGCTCGAGGGTGATGAAGGTGTCGACGCTGCTGCGCCCCGGATTGGCCACGTAGTGACGCGCAAGCAGGGTGCCCGGATACTCGACCTGGCGGTAGAAGTTGCAGAACGCGTTCACGATCACCGGTCCGGTGCCCTGGGGGTCGGGCGCGCCGCCCAGGCCGTGCAACCAGTCGATGCGCACGGTCTCCAGGTAGCGGAAGTAGGTGGCGTTGTTGACGTGGCCCATGGCGTCCATGTCGCCCCAGCGGATGGGGATGTGCATCTCGTGCACGAGCTTCTTGTCGTCGGGGATGTCGATGCGCATGGCGTTTGTCAGGCGGCGGGCTTGTCCACACCCAGTTCGCGGTAGAGGTGGTCGACCAGGCGGCGCAGTTCGGCCACCTCGGCTTGCAGGGAAGCGGTTGCGGGTGCTGGCGGGGTATCGGGCTCGAAGGTGTCCTGCAGCGCGGGTGCCGCCCCGGCCAGGTGGGCCCAGCGCGCCTCGCGCATGCCGGGCGCGCGAGGCAGGCGCACCACCAGGGCCGGATCCCGGCTGGCCAGTTCGTCCAGGAAAGCCTCCACCGAGGACGTGTCGGCAAAGCGGTGCATGCGCTCGCTGTGGATGCGCAGCTCCGCCGCAGTCTGGGGCCCGCGCAGCATCAGCAGCGCCAGCAGCACGACGCTCTGACTGGGCAGCGCCAGCACGCGCTGGGTGTTGTGCTCGTAGCGGCTCACCCGGCTGCCGCTGGACTGCAGCACGAGGCTGAGGCCGCGAAGCTCGTCCACCGCTTCCTGCACCTGGGCCTCGCTCAGATCCATCACCGGTTGCCGCGCGGTCTTCTGGTTGCAGCCGGCCACGAGCGCATTGAGCGAGAGCGGGTAGGTGTCGGGCACCGTGAGCTGCTTTTCGATCAGCACCCCCAGCACCCGGCATTCGACGGGGTTGAGCTCACGCAGGCGGGGTGCGGCACTCACAGGGCGAACCCATCGTCGGCGGCGATCACGGCACCGTTGATGAAGTGACTCTCGTTGGAGCACAGCATCACGAGCAGGGCATCGAGGTCCTTGGGCTCGCCCAGTCTCTTGCGCGGCAGCATCGCGATCAGCTTCTGGCCCTGTTCGGTCTGCCAGTGGTGGTGGTTGATCTCGGTGTCGATGTAGCCCGGGCAGATGGCGTTGACGTTGATGCCGAACTTGCCCCACTCCAGCGCCATTGCACGGGTCATGTGGATGACCGCCGCCTTGCTCATGCAATACACCCCGATCTGCCCCAGCACGCGCAGGCCGGCCATCGAAGCGATGTTGACGATGCGCCCGCCGGTGTAGGTCCCGGGGGCCGCCCCGCGAGCGCGCGCCAGCATGCGCTTGCCGACCTCCTGGGCCACGAAGAAGGCGCCCCGGGTGTTGGTGTCGAAGACGTAGTCGTAATCTTCAGGGGTGACGTCGACGAGCTTCTGGGTGGTGCTCACCCCGGAGTTGTTCACGAGGATGTCGATCGCCCCGACCTCGGTTTCAGCGTGGGCAATGGCCGAGCGGATGCTGTGAGGGTCGGTGACATCCAGCCCCACCACGTGGGCATCTCCCCCAAGGGCCTCGATCTCGGCGCGCAGGGTCTTGAGCCGCTCGACGCGGCGCCCAGCCAGCACGACGGCCGCACCGGCCCTGGCGAGAGTGCGCGCGAACTGCTCCCCCAGGCCGCTGGAGGCGCCGGTGATCAAGGCCACGCGGCCGGAAAGATCAAGGCTGTAACTCATGGGTACCTTTCGATTCCGCCAAAGGGAAAGCATTCATGCCTGACGCAGCCCCAAGCATACCGGCCCCGCACGGCCACGCGCTCCTTGTCGCGCGCTCGACAGCAATGCCGGTCGGGTCGGGATAGAGTCGGATCCCGACAGCAAAATAGAACGATCGTTCGATTTTTGATCGCAAACCGATAGAATTGCGGTCATCCGGTGCGGGCCGCTCTCATGTCCGCCCCCAAGCCCTCCCATCCATTCGACAAGGAAGACACGATGACGGCACAAGAGATCCTGGCGCAGTACGGCCCGCGCGAATCCATGGAGTACGACGTCGTGGTCGTCGGCGGCGGCCCGGCCGGGCTGGCCACCGCGATCCGGCTGAAGCAACTCGCGGCCGAGAAGAACCAGGAGATCTCGGTGGTGGTGCTGGAGAAGGGGTCCGAGCCGGGCGCCCACATCCTCTCCGGGGCCGTGATGGATCCACGCGCCATGAACGAGCTCTTCCCCAACTGGAAGGAACTGGGCGCGCCGCTGAACCAGCCCGTCACCGGCGATGACGTGCTGACCCTCACCGAAACCGGCAGCAGCCGCATTCCGGACTTCCTGGTGCCACGCAACTTCCACAACGAAGGCTGCTACGTCATCTCGCTGGGCAATGTGGTGAAGTGGATGGCCGAGCAGGCCGAAGGACTTGGGGTCGAAATCTTCCCGGGCTTCACCGCCGCCGAAGTGCTGTACGACGACCAGGGCCGCGTGCGTGGCGTCGCCACCGGCAACATGGGTGTGGGCAAGGACGGCGAGCCCACCGAGCACTTCCAGCTCGGCATGGAGCTGCTGGGCAAGTACACCATCTTCGCCGAGGGCGCGCGCGGCCACCTGGGCAAGCAGCTGATTGCGAAGTACAGGCTGGCCGAGGGCAAGGACCCGCAGACCTATGCGATTGGCATCAAGGAGCTGTGGGAGATCGACCCGGCCAAGGCCAAGCCCGGCCTGGTGGTGCACACCGCCGGCTGGCCCATGGACGACCACACCTTCGGCGGTGGCTTCCTCTACCACCTCGAAGGCAACAAGGTCACCCTGGGCTTCGTGATCGGCCTGGACTACCAGAACCCGTGGATGAGTCCTTTCGAGGAGATGCAGCGCTGGAAGACCCACCCGGCCATCCGCGCCCACCTCGAGGGCGGCAAGCGCCTGAGCTATGGCGCCCGCGCCATCAACAACGGCACGCCCCAGGCCCTGCCCAAGACCGTCTTCCCGGGCGGCGCCCTGGTGGGCTGCGATGCCGGCTACCTGAATGCCGCGCGCATCAAGGGCAGCCATGCGGCCATCAAGAGCGGCATGCTGTGTGCGGAAGCGCTGTTCGAGGCAGTGACCGCCGGGCGCGCGGCCGATGAGTTGAGCGCCTACCCCGAGGCCTTCGAGAAGAGCTGGCTCCACGAGGAACTGCAGCAGACGCGCAACTTCAAGCACTGGTTCAAGAAGGGCCCGCTGGTGGGCAAGCTGATGACCGGCATCGAACAATGGTTCCTGCCCAAGATCGGCATCCAGAGCCCGCCGTGGACGCTGCACCGCGAGCAGCCCGACCATGTCTACCTGAAGCCGGCCGACCAGTGCGAGAAGATCGCCTATCCCAAGCCGGACGGGGTGCTGACCTTCGACCGCCTGTCCTCGGTGTTCGTGAGCAACACCAACCACGAGGAGAACCAGCCCGCCCACCTCACGCTCAAGGACGATCGCGTGCCGGTGGCCACCAACCTGGCGAAGTTCGCCGGGCCGGAAGGGCGCTACTGCCCGGCGGGCGTGTACGAGTTCGTGAAGAACGACGACGGCAGCGACCGGTTGCAGATCAATGCCCAGAACTGCGTGCATTGCAAGACCTGCGACATCAAGGACCCCACCCAGAACATCGTGTGGGTGACCCCCGAAGGTGGCGGTGGCCCGAACTATGCGGGCATGTGAACCGCCACAGGTTCCAATATGAAAAAGGCAGCCTCGGCTGCCTTTTTCGTTGCCGGTGAATTACACTGGCGTCTGTCAGGAGAGAGCCCCCAAGGGGGCCGCCGAAGGCGCAGGGCTTCCGCCCGAACGCTCAGGCACCCAGGACTGACAAGCGCCTTGTGAACGAGGCGTTCCTCACTGGAGAGAGGCTCGGGCGACCCGGTCGCCCGGCCCACCGAAGGGGCAAGCGGCCAACGCTGAAACAGCGAGGCCGCCAATCTCTCAGGTAAAGCGGACAGCGAGGGCAGCACATGCCGAACCGGTAGACGGGGCGGCATGGTCGCACCACATGCCCCAAGGAGATCGCCATGTCCGCCCAAGTCTCGACGCCCGCGCTGCTGCGCACGCCCCTGTACGCCCTGCACCTGGAGCATGGCGCCCGCATGGTGCCCTTCGCCGGCTACGAGATGCCGGTGCAGTACGAGGGCATCATCGCCGAGCACCGCTACTGCCGAGAGAGCGCGGCCCTGTTCGATGTGTCCCACATGGGGCAGATCCGCCTGGCCGGCGAAGACGCTGCACGGGCCCTGGAGTCGCTGGTGCCGGTCGATGTGGTCGACCTGCCGGTAGGCAAGCAGCGCTACGGCTTCTTCACCAACAGCAGCGGCGGCATCCTCGACGACCTGATGATCACCCGGCGGGCCAATGACCTGCTGCTGGTGGTCAATGCGGCCAACAAACAAGCCGACCTCGCCCACCTGAACACCCACATCGGGCACCGCTGCACGGTGCAATCCTTGCCCGACCTGGCCCTGCTCGCCTTGCAGGGCCCGCTGGCCGCGGATGCACTCGCACGAGTGAATGCCGATGTGGGACGCCTGAGCTTCATGACCGGCGACCACTTCACCCTGGCCGGGAAGGCCTGCTTCGTGACCCGCTCGGGCTACACCGGCGAAGATGGTTTCGAGATCTCGGTTGCCGCCGAAGACGCCGAAGCCCTGGCCCGCGTGCTGCTGATGCAGCCCGAAGTGAAGCTGGCCGGGCTGGGCGCGCGCGACACCCTGCGCCTGGAAGCCGGCCTGTGCCTGCACGGCCATGACATCGACGCCAAGACCACCCCGGTGCAGGCGGCGCTGACCTGGGCCATCCAGAAGGTGCGCCGTGCCGGCGGGGCCCGGGCGGGCGGCTATCCCGGTGCCCAGACCCTCGACCTGCAGATTGCCAACGGCGTGCAGGTGAAACGCGTGGGCCTGGTCGGCCTGGAGCGTGCCCCGGTGCGCGAGGGCGCCAAGCTGCTCGATGCGTCGCGCCACAACGCGGGGCATGTGACCAGCGGCACGGTGAGCCCGACCCTGGGCGTGCCCATCGCCATGGGCTACCTGCCCGTCAACCATGCGGCCACCGGCGCCATCGTGCATGCCGTGGTGCGCGAAAAGACCCATCCGATGCGCGTGACGGCCCTGCCCTTCACGCCGCACCGCTACCACCGCTGAATGCTTTCTTTCCTCCAACTTCCAGCCAGGAGCCCTGCATGACCGTCAAGTACACCCCCGACCACGAGTGGATCGAACTCGATGGCGACGAAGGCGTTGCCACCGTGGGCATCACGCCACATGCCCAGGATGCCCTGGGCGATGTGGTCTTTGTCGATCTGCCCGCGATCGGCGCCAACTTCAAGAAGGGCGACGTGGCCGGGGTGGTCGAGTCGGTCAAGGCCGCGGCCGATGTCTACGCCCCGCTGAGCGGACACATCCTGGAAGTGAACGAAGACCTGCGCGCCGACCCGTCGCTGGCCAATACCGACCCGCTGGGCAAGGGCTGGTTCTTCAAGCTGAAGATGGACGACCTGGCGGAGTTCGATGCCCTGCTGGACGCGCCCGCCTACGATGCCCTCGTCAAGAACGCCTGAACCCCTTCTCCGGTCGCGGCCCGTATCCCGGGCTGCGGCCACCGCATGACCCCTCACCCCCATCTGCCATGCTCATGTCTGCCCTCACCCCCTTGAGCGACCTGGAAGCCCGCGACGAGTTCGTCGCCCGCCACATCGGCGTCGATGCTGCTGATGAAGGGCGGATGCTCTCGGCCATCGGCGCGGCCTCGCGCGCTGCCCTGGTCGATGCCATCGTGCCGCGCAGCATCGCCCGCGCAACCGCGATGAGTCTGCCGCCGGCCGTGCCCGAGGCGCAAGCGCTGAGCGAACTCAAGAGCCTGGCCGCACGCAACCGTGTGCTGCGCAGCCACATCGGCCAGGGCTACTACGGCACCCACACGCCCACCGTCATCCTGCGCAACGTGCTGGAGAACCCGTCCTGGTACACGGCCTACACGCCCTACCAGGCCGAGATCTCGCAGGGCCGCATGGAAGCACTGGTGAACTTCCAGACCATGGTGTGCGACCTCACGGGCATGGCGATCGCCAATGCCTCGATGCTGGACGAGGCCACGGCTGCCGCAGAAGCCATGACGCTGGCGGCCCGCGTGGGCAAGAGCAAGAGCACGACCTTCTTCGTGGCCGACGACGTGCTGCCCCAGACCCTGGAAGTGGTGCGCACACGCGCCCGGCCGCTGGGAATGACCGTCGTGACCGGGCCCGCCGATCAGGCCGGGCAGACCGACTGCTTCGCGGCCCTGTTCCAGTACCCGGGCGTGAACGGCCAGGTGCGCGACCTGAGACCTCTGACCGAGGCAGTGCACGCCCGCGGCGCCCTGGCCGTGGTGGCCGCCGACCTGCTGGCGCTGACGCTGTTGACGCCTCCTGGCGAGCAGGGAGCCGACATCGTGGTGGGCACGACGCAGCGCTTCGGCATGCCCATGGGCAACGGCGGGCCACATGCGGCCTACATGGCCACGCGCGATGACTTCAAGCGCTCGCTGCCAGGTCGCCTGGTGGGCGTGAGCGTGGACGCCCACGGCGCCCCGGCCTACCGCCTTGCGCTGCAGACGCGCGAGCAGCACATCCGGCGCGAGAAGGCCACGTCCAACATCTGCACCGCGCAGGTGCTGCCGGCCGTGGTGGCGAGCATGTACGCCGTCTACCACGGTCCGCAAGGCCTCAAGCGCATTGCCCAGCGCGTAGCCAGCTTCACCGCCGTGCTGGCGCAGGGCCTGGCCAGCCTGGGCTGGGCCACCACGCACGACACCGCCTTCGACACCCTAGAGCTGCGTACCGGCGACCAGACCGAAGCCCTGCTGGCTGCCGCCGTGGCCGCCGGCATGAACCTGCGCCGGGCCAGTGCAAGCACCGTGGGCATCTCGCTGGACGAAACCACGACGCGAGAGCACGTGGAGGCCCTGTGGCAGGTCTTCGCCCAGGGCCGCCCCCTGCCCTCTTGGGACACGGCCGAGAAGGGCGTCGCGCCACTCATTCCGCAGACGTTGCGCCGCAGCAGCCCCTATCTCACTCACCCGGTCTTCAACACCCACCACTCCGAGACGGAGATGCTTCGCTACCTGCGCAGCCTGTCGGATAGGGACCTGGCGCTGGATCGCACGATGATCCCCCTGGGTTCGTGCACAATGAAGCTCAACGCCACCAGCGAGATGATCCCCATCACCTGGCCGGAGTTTGCGCACATCCACCCCTTTGCACCGCAGGACCAGCTGCAGGGCTATGTGCAGCTCAACGAGCAGCTGTGCGCCTGGCTGAGCCAGGCGACGGGCTATGCCGGCATCAGCCTGCAGCCCAACGCCGGCTCTCAGGGCGAATACGCCGGGCTGCTGATCATCCAGGCCTACCATGAAGCGCGTGGCCAAGGGCACCGCAACATCTGCCTGATCCCGGAATCGGCCCACGGTACCAACCCGGCCTCGGCCCAGATGGCCGGCATGCAGGTGGTGGTGACGAAATGCGATGCCGATGGCAACGTCGACCTGGACGACCTGCGTGCCAAGTGCGAACAGCACAGCGAGCGCCTGGCCTGCGTGATGATCACCTACCCCTCGACCTACGGCGTCTTCGAGACCCGGGTGAAGGAGCTGTGCGAGCTGGTGCATGCCCATGGCGGGCGCGTCTACGTGGACGGCGCCAACATGAACGCCCTGGTGGGTGTGGCCGCCCCGGGCGAATTCGGCGGTGACGTGAGCCACCTGAACCTGCACAAGACCTTCTGCATCCCGCATGGCGGCGGCGGGCCCGGCGTAGGCCCGGTGTGCGTGGTGGCCGACCTCGCGCCCTTCCTGCCGGCACACCGCAGCGCAGGCCTGGGCAGCGAGGCCCAGGTGGGGGCGGTGAGCGCCGCCCCGCTGGGCAACGCGGCCGTGCTGCCGATCTCGTGGATGTACATGCGCATGATGGGTGCCGAAGGCCTGAAGGCCGCCACCGAAACCGCCATCCTGAGCGCCAACTACATTGCCGCACGCCTGGACGGCCCCTACGAGCTGCATTTCAGCAGCAACGTGCCGGGCATCCAGGGCGGCGGTGTGGCCCACGAGTGCATCCTGGACCTGCGCCCACTCAAGGACAGCAGCGGCATCAGCGCCGAGGACGTGGCCAAGCGCCTCATCGACTACGGTTTCCATGCGCCCACGCTGAG
This sequence comes from uncultured Caldimonas sp., assembly GCA_964552215.1. Taxonomy (GTDB): domain Bacteria; phylum Pseudomonadota; class Gammaproteobacteria; order Burkholderiales; family Burkholderiaceae_C; genus Caldimonas. Next base: position 9,612 of record CAZKGD010000059.1, on the reverse strand, counting down.
CTTCCCGGTGGCCGGCACGCTGATGGTCGAGCCCACCGAGAGCGAATCACTGGCCGAACTGGACCGCTTCGTCGAGGCCATGCTGGCCATCCGCGAGGAGATCGCCAAGGTCGAACGCGGCGAATGGCCGCGCGAGGACAACCCGCTGAAGAACGCGCCGCACACGGCCGAGAGCCTGCTCAAGGCCGAATGGAGCCACGCCTACACCCGCGAGGAGGCCGCCTACCCGCTGGCCAGCCTGCGCCGGCAGAAGTACTGGTCGCCGGTGGGCCGGGTGGACAACGTCTATGGCGACCGCAACCTGTTCTGCAGCTGCTTGCCCTTGAGCGAATACCAGTAAGGCCGTCATGAAGCAGCATTTCGCCAGCGACAACTACGCGGGGATGTGCCCGGAGGCCACGCATTGGTTCATGGAAGCCAATGCGAGCGGCCACCAGCCCGGCTATGGCGAGGACATCTGGACCCAGCGCTCCACCGACAAGATCCGCGAGCTCTTCCAGACGGATTGCGACGTCTACTTCGTCTTCAACGGCACGGCGGCCAATTCGCTGGCCCTGGCCTCGATGTGCCAGAGCTACCACTCGGTGATCTGCACGCCGGTGGCCCACATCGAAACCGACGAGTGCGGCGGGCCGGAGTTCTTCTCGAATGGTTCCAAGCTGCTCGTGGCCGAAGGCGAGAGTCCTGCCGCCCGCCTGGGCAAGATCACGCCCGACGCAGTGGAGCAGCTTGTCACCAAGCGCAGTGACATCCACTATCCCAAGCCCAAGGTGGTGAGCCTCACCCAAGCCACCGAACTAGGCACGGTCTACACCGTGGAGGAAGTGCGCGCGATCTCGGCGATTGCCAAGCGGCGCAAGCTCAAGCTGCACATGGACGGCGCGCGCTTCGCCAACGCGGTGGCCGCCCTGGGCTGCCACCCCAGCGAGATCACCTGGCGCGCCGGCGTGGACGTGCTGTGCTTCGGGGGGACCAAGAACGGCCTGCCCATCGGCGAAGCGGTGGTCTTCTTCGACCGGGCGCTGTCCGAGGACTTTGCCTACCGCGTGAAGCAGGCCGGCCAGCTGGCCTCGAAGATGCGCTTCATCTCGGCGCCCTGGGTGGGCCTGCTGGAGAACGACGTCTGGCTGCGCAACGCCCGGCATGCGAACGCGATGGCGCAGCGCCTGCATGACGCCATCCGCGACATCCCCGGCGTGCAGGTGCTGCACCCGCCCCAGGTGAACTCGGTGTTCGCCCAGCTGCCGGCCCCGGTCATCGAGGGCCTCTACGCAAAGGGCTGGAAGTTCTACCAGTTCATCGCAGGTGGGGGCTGCCGCCTGATGTGCGCCTGGGACACCACGGCCGAGGCGGTGGATGCCTTTGCCGCCGATCTGCGGCAACTCAGCCCCGGCTGAACGTCGCCCCCGGAGCCTGCCATGGCCGTCTCGGTCTTCGACCTGTTCAAGGTGGGCATCGGCCCATCGAGTTCGCACACTGTCGGCCCGATGCGCGCAGCACGGCTGTTCGTCGAGCGGCTGCGTCACGAAGGTGCGCTCGACGCCGTGCAGCGTGTGCGCTGCGAGTTGTATGGCTCGCTGGGCGCGACGGGCAAGGGCCACGGCAGCGACAAGGCCGTGCTGCTGGGGCTGGCCGGCCACGAGCCCGACGCGGTGGACGTGGACCAGGTGCCCGCGATGCTGGAGGCCATCCGCCATGAGCGTTCCCTCGCGCTGGGCGGCACCCATCGCATCGCGCTGGACGAGGCCGAGGATGTGCTCTTCCTGCGCCGCCAGAGCCTGCCCTTCCATGCCAACGGGATGCGCTTCGTCGCGTTCGGCGCCGAGGGCACCGAGCTGGCCGCGCGCATCTATTACTCGGTGGGTGGCGGCTTTGTCGTCAGCGAGGAGGTGGCCGCCGACGGGAGCAAGCAAAAGCGCATCGCGCCCGACACCACCGTGCTGCCCCTGCCCTTCCACAGCGGGGACGAACTGCTGGGGCTCACCCGCCGCGAGGGCTTGTCCATCGCCGGCGTGATGCGCGTGAACGAGCGTCACTGGCGCAGCGACGCCGGGATCGACGCGGGGCTCTTGCACATCTGGCGCGTGATGCAGGAATGCGTGAACCGCGGCTGCCGTGCCGAGGGCCTCCTGCCGGGCGGCTACAAGGTGCGTCGACGCGCGGCAGCCCTGTACCGCTCGCTCACCGCCCACCCTGAGGCGGCCCTGAAGGATCCGCTGCAGGTCATGGATTGGGTGAACCTCTACGCCCTGGCCGTCAACGAGGAAAACGCCGCCGGCGGCCGCGTGGTGACCGCCCCCACGAACGGGGCGGCCGGCATCGTGCCGGCCGTGCTGCACTACTACAGCCGCTTCATGCCGGGCGCGAGCGATGCCGGCGTCATCGACTTCCTGCTGACGGCGGGTGCCATCGGCATCCTCTACAAGGAAAACGCCTCGATCAGCGGTGCCGAGGTCGGCTGCCAGGGTGAGGTGGGTGTGGCCTGTTCGATGGCCGCTGGTGCACTGTGCGCCGTCATGGGCGGCACACCGGAGCAGGTGGAGAACGCCGCCGAGATCGGCATGGAACACCACCTGGGTCTGACCTGTGACCCCGTGGGTGGGCTGGTCCAGATCCCCTGCATCGAGCGCAATGCCATCGCCGCCGTGAAGGCCATCAACGCCGCACGCATGGCCCTGCGTGGCGATGGGGTGCATCACGTCAGCCTCGACCAGGTCATCAAGACCATGTGGGAGACGGGGGCCGACATGAAGACCAAGTACAAGGAAACGGCCCGGGGTGGCCTGGCGGTGAACATCGTCGAGTGCTGAACCCGTCGCGGCAGCTGGGAAATCCGTCCGCAGGCGACACCCCCAAAAGGGGGGACAGGCCGGGGCGAGTCCGCAGTGCGCGAGGGGTTCGTGCCACACTGCGAACAGACCCCTGGCCCTCACGATGTCCGCCGACGACGACCGCATCGAGTTTGTGGCGGATGCATCCGCCCCTCCCGCTCCATTGCCCAACGAACACCCCTGGATCATCCTGATCGTCGACGATGACGAGGATGTTCACCAGGCCACCCTGCTCGGTTTGCAGGCCGTGAGAATCCTGGGCAGGCCCCTGCACTTCCTGCATGCCTACACCGCCGCCCAGGCGGAAGCCCTGCTAGGCGCTCATCAGGACATCGCCGTCGTGCTGCTCGATGTGGTGATGGAGGACGCCCACGCCGGGCTGTCGCTGGTCCACCGCATCCGGCGGGATCTGAAGCTCGCCAACCCCCGTATCGTGCTGCGCACCGGCCAGCCCGGCTACGCGCCCGAGATCGAGGCGATCCGCGACTACGACATCAACGACTACAAGACCAAGGGCGAGCTCACACGCAACAAGCTCTACACGACCTTGACGGCCGCCATCCGGGCCTACGAGCAGATCCGCCAGCTCGACGAAAGCCGGCGCGGCCTGGAGCTGATCATCCGTGCAAGCACGCAGTTCATCGCCGAAGACGGCCTGCAACCGTTTGCCGTAGGGGTGATCACCCAATTGGCGGCCTTGATCGGCGTGCCCAGCGAGGGCCTGGTGTGCGCCCAGGCCGAAGGCTACCGGGTCATCGCCGCTGCAGGCCGCTATGCCGGACTGATCCGGCGGCGGCTCACCGACATCGACGATGCCCGCGTGCGCCGGGGCATCGCCCGTTGCTTGGACGAGCGCCGCAGCCTGGCCGAAGACCAGGCCTACGTGCTTTACATCCCGTCCAAGTCGGGGCAGCACTTCGCGGCTTTCATCGACTCGCCGCAGCCCCTGCGCGAACCTGATCGACATCTGCTCGAGGTGTTCTGCGCCAACATCGCCGTGTGCGCGGACAACGTGCAGCTCGTGCAACGCCTGCACCGCATGGCCTACCAGGATCGGCTGGTGCAGCTTCCCAACCGCACCGCCTTCGTCGAAGCCATCGACGCCGCCCTGCAACGCGACGAAGCCGAGGGCCTCGCGGTGGCACTGCTCGACATCGACCAGTTTGCCGAGACCAACGAAGCCTTCGGCTACGTGTATGGCGACGCATTGCTGCGAGCCGTGGCCGAACGCCTGAGTGCAGCCTTCCCGCCGCCGTGCCACGTAGCGCGGGTGTCGAACGACACTTTCGGCCTGATCGGACCGGCGGCTCTGCTCACCCCTGAAGGGTTGCTGGACGGCTTCCACACCCCCTTCATCCTCCCGGAAGGTGAACACCGGGCCACAGCCAGCGCCGGCCTGGTGCACCTGGGTGATCCGGCCCTGCGGGCCCAACAGGGGGCCGACATCCTCGAGAACTGCTATGTGGCGCTCAAGCACGCCAAGGCCGCCGGGCACGGCTCGCACGCCCACTACACGCCGGCCTTCGGCCTGGCGGTGCGCGAACGCACACGGCTGCTGCAGGACCTGCGCCAGGCCCTGGCCCAGCGTGAACTGCACCTCGTCTACCAACCCCTCGTCGACCTGGCCAGCGGACACACCGTGGCCATCGAAGCCTTGCTGCGCTGGCAGCATGCCGATGGCCGCTGCACCAGCCCCGAGCGCTTCATGCCCGTGGCCGAGCAGACGGGCCTGATCGGCCCCCTGGGCGACTGGGCGCTGCGCTCGGCGCTGCAGGAACTGGCACGGCTGCGTCAGGCCGGCTACCTGCAGCTACGCCTCGCTGTGAACGTCTCTGCCTTGCAACTGCTACAGCCGGGCTTCGCGCAGGAGGTGCGCATGGCTCTGCAAGAGGCTAACGTGCCTCCGGCCCTGCTGGAACTGGAAATCACCGAATCGGTGGCCATGTCCGACCCCGTGCATGCGCAGGCCATCCTCTCGCAGCTGCAGGGCCTGGGCGTGGGCCTGGCGATCGACGACTTCGGGACCGGGTTCTCATCGCTGGCCTACCTGGAGCGTCTGCCGGTGGACCGGCTCAAGATCGACCGCGCCTTCATCCACGAGCGCCACGGGGCCATGGCCGAGGAGCGCATCGCGCCGATGATCGTCAACCTGGGCCACGCCCTGGGCCTGAAGGTGGTGGCTGAAGGTGTGGAGAACGAGACCCAGCTGAACTGGCTGCGCAGCCTCGCCTGCGACGAGGGCCAGGGGTATTGGTTCTCGCCACCGCTGCCGCCCGACGAACTGCTTGGCTGGCTGGCCCGGCACACCGGTGGACCGGGGCAAGCCCCAAGTCACATGCTGTAATTTCACGTTAAGCTTCTGGCATGCGACTCCTGCTTGCCGAAGACGATGCCATCCTGGCCGATGCACTCGTGGCCAACCTCGAACACGCCGGCTTCGAGGTGGAAACAGCCGAGAACGGCGCGGTGGCCGAGTACCTGCTGAACCGCCAGCACTTCGACGCGGCCATCCTCGACATCGGCCTGCCCCTGGTCGATGGACTGACCGTGCTCAAGCGCGTGCGCTCCAGCAAGCCAGCCCAGCCCATCCTCGTGCTCACGGCCCTGTGTGACCTGGAGCACCGTGTCGAAGGCCTGAATGCGGGCGCTGACGACTACCTCACCAAGCCCTTCGAGTTCCCCGAACTCGAAGCCCGCGTGCGCGCCCTGCTGCGCCGCGCCCAGCCCGGCAGCACCGCCGTGCTGCAGGCCGGCGGCCTGCAGATGGACCGCGACGCCCGGCGCGCCACCATCGGCGGCGAGCCGGTGGACTTCTCGCCGCGGGAGTGGTCGCTGCTGGAGCTGCTGCTGGGCCAGCGTGACAAGGTGGTCACCAAGGAGCAGATCACCCAGGCCTGGAGCGGCGAGGCCGCCGCCAAGGGCGAGCCGGCCGGCTCGATCGAGGTCTACATCCACCGCCTGCGCCGCAAGCTGGAGCCTTCCGGCCTGTCGATCCGCACCGTGCGCGGGCTGGGCTACCTGCTCGAAGCGGACGCAAACGCGTGAGCGCTTCGCGCTGGAGCGCCCTGCAAGCGCGGCTGGGACTGGTGCCAGGCCGGCGCTCGCTGCACCGCCACTTGATGTGGTGGCTGCTCATCCCGCAGCTCGTGCTGTGGATCGCCGCCGCCTTCGTCACCTACAGCGTGGCGGCCCGCTACGCCAACCTCGCCATCGACCGCAGCCTCTACCAGTCGTCGCGGGCGCTGGCCCAGCAGGTCAAGCCCATCGACAACGGGCTGATGATCGACTTCCCCAAGGCGGCCCAGGCCATCCTGGAAACCGACCCGGATGACCGCGTCTACTACATGGTGAGCACCCCGCCGGGGCAGTTCATCCTGGGCAACAACACGCTGCCGCCCCCGCCGCCCATTCCCGACCTGCAACTCGACCGGCCCTACTTCTACGACGGGCTGGTGGACGACGTCCCGGTGCGCGTGGCGGCGCTCTACCTGGCCTATGGCGAGACGTCCTCGCCTCAGCGCATGCTGGTCCAACTGGCCAAGAGCCGTGCCAGCCGCGAGGAGCTGGCGCGGCAGATCCTCATCGACACGGCCCTGCCCCTGTCGGGCCTCATCCTGCTGATGTCGCTCATCGTGTGGGGAGGCATCCGCACCGGGCTGGCGCCGCTTGCGCGGCTGCAGGCCGTGGTGGAAGACCGAGCGCCCAACGACCTCGCCCCCATCGAACTCGAAGCCGCCCCCGAGGAGGTGCGTGCCCTGGCCCAGGCCGTCAACAGCCTGCTGGCCCAGGTGCATGAGAACGTAAGCACGCAGCGCCGCTTCATCAGCAATGCGGCGCATCAGTTGCGCACGCCGCTGGCGGGGCTGAAGTCGCAGGCCGAGCTGGCGCTGTCCGAGGCCCAGGACCCTGCCCTGAAAGCGCGGCTGCAACGCGTGCAGGAGAGTGCCACACGCGCCGCCCACCTGGTAGGGCAACTGCTGATCCTGGCTCGTGCCGAGCCTGAATCGGCCGCGGTCCTGGGGCGGCGACAGTTCGATCTGGGCCGGCTGGTACGTGAAGTGACCGCGGAGCAGGTGCCCCGCGCCCTGCAACTGGGGGTGGATCTCGGCGTCGACGACAGCGAGGACACAGCGCTGGAGATCCTGGGCAACGGCCTGCTGATCCGGGAGGTGCTGGTGAACCTGATCGACAACGCGGTGCGTTACGCAGGCCGCGGCGCCAGCGTCACGGTGCGCAGCCGACGGGTGGGCACCCAGGCCGAGGTGGTGGTGGAAGACGACGGGCCGGGGCTGCCCCCCGAGGCGGGGCCCGATGCGCACGAGCGCGTGTTCGAGCGCTTCGTGCGTGCCAGCCACGACAGCCAGGGCTGCGGACTGGGGCTGGCGATCGTGCGCGAGATCGTCGAGCGCCATGCCGGGCACGTGCTCCTGGAGCCGGTGAAGCCGCACGGCCTGCGCGCCGTGGTGCACCTACCGCTGGCGACGCGCTGACCAGACCTTCCACAATGGCGGCAGCACCAGCAGCAACGCTGCGATCAGCAACAGCGTGGCCGAGATCGGCCGCGTCACGAAAGTACTCCACTGGCCCTGGCTGATGGTGAGGGCCTGGCGCATCGACTGCTCCATCATCGGCCCGAGGATGAGCCCCACCACCAGCGGCGCCACGGGAAAGCCGAAGCGCCGCATCGCATAGCCGATCCCACCGAAGACATAGAGCAGGCCCACGTCGAAGAGCGAATTGCTGGCGCCATAGACCCCGACGGTGGAGATCACGATGATGCCGGCATAAAGCAGCGGCACCGGGATGGACAGGAGCTTGACCCACAGCCCCACCAGCGGCAGGTTGAGCAGCAGCAGGATCACGTTGCCGATGTAAAGGCTCGCAATCAGCGTCCACACCAGGCCCGACTGAGAGGTGAAGAGCGTGGGCCCGGGCTGCAGGCCGTAACCCTCGAAGGCCGACAGGATGACCGCCGCGGTGGCCGAGGTGGGGATGCCCAGCGTGAGCAGTGGCATCAGCACACCGGCCGCCGAGGCGTTGTTGGCCGCTTCGGGCCCGGCCACGCCTTCGATGGCCCCGTGCCCGAACTCCTCCTTGTGCCGCGACAGCTTCTTCTCGGTGTAGTACGAGAGCAGCGTGGGCAGCTCGGCGCCACCGGCCGGCATGGCCCCGATGGGAAAGCCGAATCCTGCGCCACGCACCCAGGGCCACCAGGAACGCTTCCAGTCCTCACGCGTGAGCCAGACCCGGCCCTGGACCTTGAGCACTTCACCTTTTCCCGCCCGTCCCTGCCAGGCCAGGTAGAGCGCCTCGCCCACGGCAAACAGACCCACCGCCACGGCGGTGAACTCGACACCATCCAGCAGCTCCGCCTGCCCGAAGGTGAAACGCGGCTGGCCGGTCTGCAAATCGATGCCCACCATCCCGGCCAGCAAGCCCAGGCTCAGGGCGATGAGTCCACGCAGCACCGAACGGCCCAGCACTGCAGAGACGGCCACCAGCGACAGCACCATCAGGGCAAAGTAGTCGGCTGGGCCAAAGCGCAGAGCCATCTCCACCACCCATGGCGCCACGAAGGTGAGCGCGAGCGTGGCCAGCGTGCCTGCCACGAAGCTGCCGATGGCCGCGGTGGCCAGGGCCGGACCGGCGCGGCCCTTCTTGGCCATCTTGTAGCCTTCCAGCGCCGTCACCACGGTGGCCGACTCGCCGGGCGTGTTGATGAGGATAGAGGTGGTGGAGCCGCCGTACATCGCGCCGTAGTAGACGCCGGCAAACATCACGAACATCGCCGCTGCCGGCACCTTGTAGGTCAAGGGCAGCAGCAACGCGATCGTGAGCGCCGGGCCAATCCCAGGCAGCACCCCCACCATCGTGCCCAGCAGACAGCCCAGGAAGCCATACAGCAGGATCTCGGGCTGCAAGGCCGCGGCAAAGCCCCCCATCAAGGCTGAGAAGGTGTCCATGCGTCAGCTCAGGAAGGGAAGGAAAGGGCCGAGCTGCACCCCGAGCTGCCGGTCGAAGAGATACCAGATCGCAAAGCAGAACAGCAGCGCGACGACGAGATCGCGCGCCCAACGCCGGCTGTCGAAGGCCTGAGCGATGCACATGAAAGCCACCACGCCGGCCAGGCCGATGCCCAGCACTGGCGTGAAGGCCATCAGCGCGGCCAGGCCGCCGATCATCCAGGCGACGCGGGCCTGCCGGCCGGGCAGGGGCGACTCGTGTTCGTCCTGCAGGGCGTCTTCGCTGCGCCCTAACAGGCTCAAGGCCAGGTACAGCGCGGCCAGCACCGCCAGCACGCCCACCAGGGCGCGTGGCATCACGGCCGGGCCCACCGCGGCAAAGGCCGGGGGGTCGGGAATCACCCCCACCTGCCAGGCCGCCACGGCCACCAGGGCCACCAGCGCCAGGCCCATGCACACCGGGCCGGCCCTTCGGCGCAAGGGCACGGTCATGCCAGGCCCAGGTCCTTCATGACCGCTTCGGTGGCCGTGATGTCCGCTGCGAGCATCTTGCTGAAGGCATCACCAGCCAGGAAGACGTCCGTCCACTTGCGCTGCTCGAGCACCTCCTTCCAGGCCGGTGCCGCGTGCATGCGCGTGAGGAGGTCGATGAGCGCCTGCCGCTGGGCGGGCGTGATGCCGGGCGCGCCAAACACGCCACGCCAGTTGGCGGCCGTCACATCCAGGCCCTGCTCCTTCAGCGTGGGCACGTCCACGCCCGGGATGCGGGTGTTGCCCGACACCGCCAGCGCACGCAGGCGCCCGCCGCGGATGTGCTC
>CAZKGD010000058.1:0-20166 GCA_964552215.1 uncultured Caldimonas sp. | reverse complement strand
CGACCATCTCGCGGTCCTGCACGCCGGCGCGGATCAGCAGGCCGATCTTGGTGCGGTTGAGCACGAAGAGCATGGTCACCAGCACGATGGCGCCGATGACCACCGCAAACAGCCGGTACTTCTCGATGGCTGCATCGCCCAGCAGCACGGAGCCGCGCAGGCCCGCGGGCAGAGGCAGCGGGATCTGCAGCGGCCCCCAGATGACCTTGATGATCTCCTCGCCGATGATCATGCCGCCCATCGTGATGAGGATCTGCTTCAGGTGCTGCCCGTACACGGGTCGGACGACCACGCGCTCGAAGGCGTAGCCTACGGCACCGGCCACGCTCATGGCCACGACCATGGCGAAGAAGATCGCCGTGAGGTTGCGGAACAGCGAGGCGCTGGCCGTCCAGTCGCCCATGGCACCCAGCACCGAAGTGGCCACGAAGGCCCCCAGGGCAATGAACACGCCATGGCCGAAGTTCAGCACGTCCATCAGGCCGAAGACGAGCGTGAGACCCGAGGCGATGATGAAGATGATCATGCCCATGGCCAGGCCGGCAATCGTGAGCGTGAGCCAGGTGGGCACCGACCCGATGAGCGGCAGGGCCACGCCGGCCAGCGCCAGCACCAGGGCCAGGGGGATGAGGTCGAAGCGGGCGCGCGGCACAGCCGCGCTGTCAGTGGCGCTTGTCGCAGCGCCGACAGTAGGTGAGGTGGTCGTGGGGGTCATCTCGGATCTCACGTTCACTGGTGGACCGCCAGCGACAGGCCCAGCAGGCGCTGCTGGAGGTCTTCGTCCTGGGCGAGCTCGGCCATGGCGCCACGGTGCACGACGCGGCCATCGTCCATCACCGCCACGTGGTCGCCCAGGGCCTTGGCCATCGCGAAGTTCTGCTCGACGAGCAGGATGGTGGTCTGTGTGGACTTCAGCTCACGCAGGGCACCGATGAGGTTCTGGATGATGGCCGGCGCCAGGCCTTTGCTGGGCTCATCGATGAGCAGCAGCGCGCGCGGCTCGACGATGGCGCGTGCCACGGCCAGCATCTGCTTCTGTCCGCCCGAGAGCTTGCCCGCGGGGTAGAGCCAGAACTTCTTCAGTGCGGGGAAGAGCCCGAAGATCCATTCCAGACGCTTCGTGTCGAGGTCGTCCACCGTCTGGGCGCCACGTGCGGCCAGCAGCAGGTTCTCCTTGACCGTGAGGTCGCTGAAGATGCCCATGCTTTCGGGCACGTAGGCGATGCCGCGCTGCGCGATGTCGGGGGTGCCCAGCTTCACGCCGGGCCCGCCGATGGCCTCGCCCTTGAAGCGGATGCTGCCCTGCTGCGCGGCCCACAGGCCCATGATGGTGCGCAGCGTGGTGGTCTTGCCCGCGCCATTGCGGCCCAGCAGCATGGTGACCTGGCCGGCCGGCACGTCGAAGTCCACACCATGAAGGATGTGATAGGCGCCGATGTGGGTGTGCACGCCCGACAGGCTGAGCACGATGTCGTTCGGGTTCATGCGGCCTCCGCCACGTCGGCTGTGCCCATGTACGCGCTTTGCACGATGGGCAGGTTCATCACGTGGGCCGGCTCGCCGTCGGCCAGGAGCTGCCCGTTGTGCAGCACGATGATGCGGTCGGCCAGCTCGCGCACCACGTCCATCTTGTGTTCGACCAGCAGGATGGTCTTGTCGCGCCGCTCCTTGAGCGAGCGGATGAGTTCGAGCACCACCGGCACCTCGTCGACGCTCATGCCAGCCGTGGGCTCGTCGAACATGTAGACCTTGGGGTCCAGCGCCATCATCAGCGCCACTTCCAGCTTGCGCTGGTCGCCGTGCGGCAGGCTGGACGCAGTGGCATGGGCCTTGTCCCCCAGGCGCACCGCCTCCAGCCGGGCATAGGCTTCATCGATGTAGCCCTTCTGGTCCAGCCACACGCGCAGCAGCTGCAGCGCGCCGCCGTGGCGCGACTGCACGGCCAGGCGCACGTTCTCCAGCACCGTGAGGTTGGGAAACAGCTGGGTGAGCTGGAAGGCGCGCCCGAGCCCCCGCCGGGTGCGCAACGGCGCGGGCAGATGACCGATCTCTTCCCCGTCGAGCCGCACGCTGCCGCTTGTCGCTTTGAGCTGCCCGGAAATGAGGTTGAAATAGGTCGTCTTGCCCGCGCCATTGGGCCCGACGATGGCCGTCAGCGTGCCGGGCTGGAAGGCACAGCTGACGCGGTCCACGGCCACGTGTCCGCCGAAGCGGATCGTGAGATCCTGGGTTTCGAGCACGCCGCTCATTGCTGCTTCACTTTCTGTGTCGATGAATCGAATCGGTCCTCAGGGGCAGGTGCCGATGACGTAGTAGTTGGGCCCCGTCTGCTTCAGGGTCGTGGTGGTGTAGATGTTCCACAAGCCCAAGTACTGGTTGGAGCCGTTTGCATAGGTGTATCCCCAGGCGGCATACGCCCGGCCGGCCGTGGTGTGCGCATAGTTGCTGGCCGTGTAGCAGGTGGCCGGGGGCGGAGCGGTACCGGTGGTGGTGCCACTGGCTGCCACAGACTGCGCGCTCTCGGCGCCATTGGCATCGACGGCCGTGACGGTCCACTGGTAGGTGGTGGCCGCGGTGAGCCCGGTATCGGTGTAACTGGTGCCGCTCACGGCCGTGGTGGTCCTCTTGGCACCGTTGCGGTAGACGTGATAGCCCGCCGCGCCTTGCACCGACGCCCACGACACCACCATGGACGTGTCGGTCGCGCCCGAGGTGCTCACACCGGTGGGCGCGGGCAGGGAGGAACTGGGGGCGCCACTGGACAGGTGATCCACCATGGCCTTGATGGCGCTGACCTGCGCACCGCCCTTCTGGGCGAAGTTGCTGCCATACCAGCCGATCCAGTCCCAGCAGGCATTGGGGTTGGCCAGCGAGCCGCTGGCGGCCGTGCTGCGGCTGGTGTTGTCCACCTTCGTCTGCGGGAAGAGCACGACGATGCGGTTGGTGTCGGCCCAGCGGGTGTAGCCGGTGTTCTTGATGAACCTGTCGCCGATCTGCGAATAGCTTTGCTGGCAGCCGTGCAGCGCCACGTGCAGCTTGCACTGCGCGCCGCTGGCGCAATCGGAGGGCACATAGACCCAGCCGCTGGAAGCCATGCCGGGGTTGCTGGTGAAGCTGCTCTGGCTGAACTCGATGTAGTTGCTGCCCGCCGGGCTGTTGTTGCGCGCGTTGAGCGTGCCGTAGATCTTCGTCAGCACCGCCCGGGCACCGTCGTAGCCGCAGTTGCTGATGTAGGGCGACGACGAGCTGCTGCAGCTGTTGTTGCCGGTGGCGTCGAAATCGGTGGGGAAGACGTGCGCCGTGCTGTTGCGCTTCACGTACTCCAGGTTGCCCGAGGGCACGCCGTTGTTCGTGTATTGCGTCTGCAGGCCGTTCATGGGGTTGGGGCCGACGGTGGTGTCGCTGTTGCCCACGAACATGTAGATCTTCTGGTTGGCGATGTTCGCCTTGCTGTCGATCTGCGAGCCGCTCCAGTTGTTGATACTGGACTGCATCGCGCTGAGCTGGCTGGACGTGATCGTGGCGTTGTACATGCAGGCGGTGTAGTTGCTGTGGCCCGCGCACATGTAGGGGCCCGCCGCGAACACGCCCACGCCCATGAACGTGGACGAGTGCGCCACGCCAAGCTGGTTGGCCATGAAACCGCCGGAAGACAGGCCGGACACGCTGATCTTGCTCTTGTCGATGTTGAGCTTGGGCAGGGCCTGCACGGCCAGGGCCGGGCCCGCCGCGAGAGCGGCCGCCGCCGCCAACCAAGGAATCATCCTGGACTTCATCGTTTTGTCTCCTCGTTGTATGGGTGGGTGAGTTCCCCCCTGCCCCGTGTGTCCGGGGTCCTTCGGAACGATGCTGCTTGGGTCACGTCGCGGGCCGCGGCGTCTTGCCGCGGCCCGTGCAGGATCACCGCTTGTTGCGGATGGGCACCTGCATCTCGATGGGACGGATCTCGCGCACGAGCTCCGGCACGCCCCAGGCAAAGGCCGGGTCATCCTTGATGCGGAAGTGGTACATGCTCTGCATGGCCTGGTGGTCTTCCTTGCGGAAGGTCATCTGGCCCTTGGGCGTGTCGAAGCTCATGCCTTCCATGGTGCTGATGAGCTTGTTGGTGTTGGTGTCGCCGCCGGTCTTCTTCAGCGCGGTGACGATGGCCATGGCGGCCGAGAAGCCCCCCGCGGTGAAGAAATCGGGCGGGCTCTTGAACTTGGTGTAGTGGTTGGCCACCAGCCATTCGTTGACCGGGTTCTTCGGGATGCCGAAGTAGTAGTAGGTCGCGCCCTCCATGCCGGGGAACTGCTTGTAGGCCGCCATGGCGGGCAGGATGTTGCCGCCGGTGGCGATCTCGATGCCGTAGCGCTTGAGATCGAGGTCGGCGATCTTGAAGGGGTTGCCCGCACCGGCCCAGATGATGAAGATCACCTTGCGGCCGGGCTGGTCCTTGAGCTTGTCGATCAGGCGCTGCGCCCCGGCGGTGAAGTCGGTGGTGTTGGTGGGCAGGTATTCCTCGTGCACCAGCTTGGCCTTGCGGATGGCACTCTTGAAGGCGGCCACGCCGTCGCGGCCGAAGGCGTAGTCCTGGGCCAGCGTGGCGATCACGGTGCCTTCCTTGTCCAGCGCCACGGCGTTGGAGATGGCGTCCTGCGAGCTGTTGCGACCGGTGCGGAAGATGTACTTGTTCCACTTGTCGCCGGTGATGGAGTCGGCCACGGCAGGCTCGACCAGCAGGATCTTCTTGTACTCCTCGGCCACCGGCAGCATCGCCAGGGCCACGCCGGAGGACGTGGGGCCGACGGCCAGGTCGACCTTGTCGTCGGCATAGGCGGCGGCCAGCAGCGACTTGCCCACGTCAGGCTTGCCCTGGTCGTCCTTCTCGATCACGGTGATCTTGCGGCCCCCCACCTGCATCGTGCCGCCAGTGGCGTATTCCAGGCCCAGCATCAGGCCGGTCTGGGTCTGCTTGCCGTAGGCCTCCAGCGGCCCGGTCTTGCTGTAGACGTGGGCGATGCGGATGTCCTTGCCCTGGGCGAAGGCCAGGCCCGTACCGCCTGCGGCCAGCGCCGTGGCGGCCAAGGCGAGGAAGGCGCGACGGATGAGATGCGCTGTCATGGTGTCTCCTGAAGTTGTCACGGCGGGTTGCTCCGCCACCAAACCACCGCTCCCGGAAGGCCGGGTCGGACACCTCGTCTTCGCAAGGCCCGTGCCCACCACGGCGCCCTCACCCAAGTTCTTGTCACACTGGCACTTTTCCAGAACGTCAGGGTTAGCACCAGGCCATCTGGGAGACAGGCCTGCCTGGATTCCAGACAGCGTAAATCCGGGTCTTTTGTCTGGATTCCAGACAATGCCCGGATTCAGGACAACTGGCGCAGTTCGGGCCAGGCGGCCAGTTTCTCGTACAGCGTGGCACGCGAGATGCGCAGCAGGCGGGCGGCGGCCAGCTTGTTGCCCCCGGTCGCGCGCAGGGCATCGGCGATGGCGCGGCGTTCGAGGTCGGCGACGGCATCGGCCAGGGGGCGCACGGCGGGCGAGGACGGATCCTGAGCCGACGTGGACACTCCGTGCATTTCCGCCGCCGCCGCGGCGGGCAGGCCCTCGCCGCGCGGCAGCACGCGCATGAAGTGCCGCGCTTCCAGGCGCAGGTCGTCGGTGAGCAGGCTCACCTGTTCGAGCACGTTGCGCAGTTCGCGGATGTTGCCGCGCCAGGGGTGGCGGCGCAGGATCTCGAAGGCCCCGGGGGCCACCTCGCGGTGGGGCATGCCGCTGCGCCGGGCGATGTCCTCTTCCAGCGTCTCCACCAGGGCCTCCAGGTCGCCCAGGCGCTCGCGCAGCGCAGGGATGCGGATGGGCACGACGTTGAGGCGGTAGTAGAGGTCTTCTCGGAACTGGCCCTGGGCCACCAGCGCCGGGAGGTCGCGGCTGGTGGCCGCGATCACGCGCACATCGATCTTGATCACCTGGTTGGAGCCCAGGGGCTCGATCTCCTGCTCCTGCAGCGCCCGCAGCAGCTTGGCCTGCAGCGACGCCGGCATGTCGCCAATCTCGTCGAGGAAAAGCGTGCCGCCGTCGGCCAGCTTGAACTTGCCGTCGCGGCCCTTCCTGTCGGCCCCGGTGTAGGCCCCCGGCGCAACGCCGAAGAACTCGGCTTCCAGCAGGGTTTCGGGCACGGCGGCGATGTTCACGCCGATGAAGGGCCGAGCTGCCCGCGACGAGGCCGCATGGATGGCATGGGCCAGCAGTTCCTTGCCGGTGCCCGTTTCGCCCAGCAGCAGCACGGTGCTGTCGGTCGTGGCCACGCGGCGGGCCTGGCGCTTGACCTCCATGGCCTCGGGGCTGGCGCCGATGAAGCTGGCGAAGGTGTACTTGGGCCGGCGCTGCTCGGCCAGCTGCTTGCGCGCGTCGTCCAGCTCCCGCTGCAGCATCGCGAACTTCTTCATCAGCGGCTGCATGGTGCTCTCGGGATGCGCCATCAGCACCAGGCCGAGCGCACCGATCACCTCGCCTCCGTCGTCGCGCAGCGGGATGCGGCTGACAAGGAAGGTGCCCGCCTTGTTGGTGAGCAGGTCCACGAGGATGGGCCGCCCGGTGGCGATGACCTCGTGCATCAGCGTGTTGGGCACCACCTCCTCGACGGAGTGACCGACGAAGTCGCCCTCGTCCTTCAGGCCCAGCGCCGGCAGGAACTGCTTGTAGCCCTCGCTGATCCACACCACCCGGCCGCCGCGGTCCACCACCATCATGCCCTCGGCCGTTTCGGCAAAGAGCTGGAACATCGAGCGCGCGGCCATCTCCAGCACGCTGCGGGCATCGCGCGGCAGGTCGCTGGCCGCGCTCAGGGGATCGAGGACTCGGGGCGGGGGCATGGCGCGCATGCTAACCGTGGCCGGTCGCACCAAGCCCTCGGGTTTCGCCCAAGAGGGAGGTGTCGCCTCTTGAAACCGATCCCACCGATCCCTACATCATCGTCAGGGCCTCAGGGCCCGCGAACCAAGGAGGACCACCATGTACCGATCGCTTTTCTCTCGCGACCTGTTCGCCGAAATGGATCGCCTGCAGCGTGAGATGCAGCAGGTCTTCGACCCGTCGCCCAGCATCCGCGGCTTCGGCCGGGGAGGCTTTCCGGCGCTCAACATCGGCAGCACACCCGCCTCCGTGGAGGTGTATGCCTTCGCGCCCGGCCTGGACCCGGCGCGCATCGAGGTCAACATCGATCGCGGCGTGCTGACGCTCACCGGCGAGCGAAGCTCCGACATCGCCGGCGGCGACGAGAAGCGCACCGTGCACATCAACGAGCGCTTCGAAGGGCGCTTTCGCCGCGTGATCAGCCTGCCCGACGACATCGACGCGGCCGGCGTGAGCGCGAGCTACCGCGACGGCGTGCTGCAGGTCAGCATCCCGCGCAAGGCCAGCGCCCAGCCACGCCGCATCGACGTGCAATGAGCCCGCAAGGAGTGACACCATGAACACGACCACAGCCGTGACCACCCCGACCGACGCACGCACCCCCCCGGCTGACCGGCGGGAGCCTGCCCTCGTGCCCCCGGTGGACGTGATCGAGGACAGCAGCGGCATCACGCTGTATGCCGACCTGCCCGGCGTGCCCAGGGACCGCCTGAACCTGCGCGTCGAAGGCGACACGCTCAGCGTGGAAGGCGAGATGCAGCTCGGCCTGCCCCAGGACATGAGCCCGAGCCATGCCGAGGTGCAGCTCTCGCGCTTCCGGCGCACCTTCACGCTGAGCAAGGAGCTCGACGCCGACAAGGTCAGCGCCGAACTCACACAAGGCGTGCTGCGCGTGCGCATCCCGAAGGCCGAGCACGCCCAGCCGCGTCGCATCGAAGTGCGCGTGGGCTGAAACCACCCGCTTTTCGTCCGACATCCATGGAGGCTCGACATGACGATGAAAAACCTTCGCGAAGGCTTCGATTCGCTGTGGGACAGCCTGTCCGAGGGCTGGACGCGTCTGAGAGATTCGGCGCGCGGCGCCCTCACCCACTTCCGCACAAGCGACGAGGCCAACCTCCCCGACCGCAGCCGCATCGATGACAGCCACTTCACGTCCTCACAAGGCTGGGCGCTGATCGGAGGTGACGTGTTCGAGGACGAACGCCGCCTCGTCGTGCGCCTGGAGGTGCCGGGCATGGACAAGAAGGACTTCGACATCGAGGTACGCGACGACCTTCTCGTCGTGCGCGGCGAGAAGCGCTTCGAGCAGGAGTCCAGCGATGGCCGCTGGCGCGTGCTGCAGTGTGCCTATGGCAGCTTCGAGCGCACCGTGCCTCTGCCCGTGCCCGTGAAAACCGAGCAGGCGCAGGCCCGCTACCGCGATGGTGTGCTGCGCATCGAGCTGCCCAAGGTGCGCCCCGGCGCAGCCCGATCAACCCAGTTGAAGGTGAGCTGACACCACCCAGGGCCCACTCCCACCCATGCGAATCGGGGGGTGGGCCCGCCCGGTTTGCCCTGCATCAAATGGTGGCCTGGGAGGGGCTGGTGAGATCGCATTCATCGACCTCCCGGAGCCGCCGCCATGCCCTCGCCCCACACCGATGCACCAGACCGCCCGCTCAAGCACAGCCTCTACTACTTTGCCAGCGATGAAGGCGGTGCCAGCGCGGCCGACAAGCGCCGCCTGCTCTTCGACAGCGCCCGCTTTGCCGACCGCCACGGCTTCTGTGCCGTGTGGGCGCCCGAGCGGCACTTCCATGCCTTCGGCGGGCTCTCGCCCAACCCGTCGGTGACGGCGGCCGCGCTGGCCGCCCTTACCTCGAACGTGCGCATCCGTTCGGGCAGCGTGGTGCTGCCGCTGCACGCTGTCGCGCGTGTGGCCGAGGAATGGGCGCTGGTGGATGTGCTCTCGGGCGGGCGCGTCGACCTGGGCCTGGCTTCGGGCTGGTTTCCCAACGACTTCGTGCTGGCCCCGCCAGGCACCTATGAACGCCGCGGCGAGTTGCTGTTCGAACGCCTGGAGGAGTTGCGCAGGCTCTGGCGCGGCGACGCCTTCGAGGCGGTGAACCCGCTGGGGGACCCCGTGAGCCTGCGCACCCTGCCCCGCCCCGTGCAGCCCGAGCTGCCCGTGTGGATCACCGCGGCCGGCAACCCCGACACCTTCCGGCGCGCAGGCAGCCTGGGTGTGAACCTGCTGACCCACCTGCTGGGCCAGAGCCTGGACGCCCTGGCCGAGAAGATCGCCGTCTACCGGCAGGCCTGGGCCGAGGCCGGCCACCCCGGACGCGGCGAGATCGCGCTGATGCTGCACGCCTATGTGGGCGAAGACGACGACGCCGTGCGCCGCACCGTGCGCGCGCCCATGCTGCACTACCTGGCGAGTTCGGCCCAGCTCGTGGGCCGCTACACGGCATCGGTGCCCTTCTTCCAGCACCGCTGCGCTGTGGACACCGGGGCCCTCACGGCCCAGGACGTGGACGACGCACTGGCCTTTTCCTTCGAGCGCTACTACCAGACCAGCTCCTTGCTGGGCACGGTGGACGACTGCCTCGACCGCCTGGACCGCATGCGCGCCATCGGGGTGGACGAGATCGCCTGCCTGATCGACTTCGGCGTGCCTACCGACGAAGTGCTGGCGGCCCTGCCGCGGCTGGCCGAACTCTTCGAGCTGGCCAACGTCAGCGAGGCCGAACTGGCCGCCGTCGCCTGAGGCGGCGCTAGGTAACTTCACCGATGCCGGGTGGCGTGATACTTGGGGGCTTTGCTGCCTTCCGAGTCCACGCGCCATGCAAGTCATCACCGCGGCCCAGGCCGCTGCCCTGATCCAGGACCGCTGGACGGTCGCCACCGCCGGCTTTGTCGGCGCCGGCCATGCCGAGGCGGTGACCGCGGCCATCGAACGACGCTTCGAGGCCGAGGCCGCGCCGCGCGATCTCACCTTGCTGTACGCCGCCGGCCAGGGCGACCGCGGCCGGCGCGGCGTCAACCACTTCGGCCATGCCGGCCTGGTCAGGCGCGTGATCGGCGGGCACTGGATCTCGGCCCCCCGCCTGGGCGACCTGGTGGAGCGCAACGAGATCGAGGCCTACAACTGGCCGCAGGGGGTGATCGCCCACCTCTTCCGGGCGATTGCCGGCGGCAAGCCGGGCGTGATCACGCGCATCGGCCTGCACACCTTCGTCGACCCACGCCACGACGGCGGCCGGCTCACGCCGCGCACCACCGAGAACCTCGTGCAGCTGCTCACCCTCAACGGCGAGGAGCAGCTGCTCTACCCCAGCTTCCCCATCCATTGCGGCCTCATCCGCGCCACCACCGCCGACGAGCACGGCAACCTCACCACCGAGCACGAGCCCTTCCACCACGACCTGCTGTCCATCGCCCAGGCCGCGCGCAACTCCGGCGGTGTGGTGATCGCCCAGGTCAAGCGTCTGGCGCGCGCGGGCAGCATGAATCCCAACCTCGTGCGCGTGCCGGGCATCCTGGTGGACTACGTGGTGGTCACCGAAGACCCGGCCGACCACTGGATGACCTTCGGCGAGGCCTACAACCCCGCCTACACAGGCGAGGTGCGCGAGCCCGAGCACGCCTTCGAGCCCCCGCCGCTGGATGTGCGCAAGATCGTGCAGCGCCGCGCTTTCCTCGAGCTGAAGAAGCTGCGCCAACCCGTGGTCAACCTGGGCGTGGGCATGCCCGCCGGCCTGGGCGTGATCGCGCGCGAGGAAGGCCACAGCGACTTCACCCTCACGGTGGAAGCCGGCCCGGTGGGCGGCACGCCGGCACAACTGCTGAGCTTCGGTGCCAGCACCAACCCCGAGGCCATCATCGACCATGCCGCGATGTTCGACTTCTACGACG
Source organism: uncultured Caldimonas sp. (assembly GCA_964552215.1). Taxonomy (GTDB): domain Bacteria; phylum Pseudomonadota; class Gammaproteobacteria; order Burkholderiales; family Burkholderiaceae_C; genus Caldimonas. The sequence continues at coordinate 9,369 of CAZKGD010000058.1, read as the reverse complement.
GCGGCGGCATCGACATCGCCTTCCTGGGGCTGGCTGAACTCGACCCGCAGGGCAACGTCAACGTCAGCCGCTTCGGCAGCCGCATCGCGGGCGTGGGCGGCTTCATCAACATCACCCAGACTGCCCGCCGCGTGGTGCTGATGGGCACCCTCACCGCGGACGGGCTGGAGGTCGAGGCAGGAGGGGGCCGGCTGCGCATCGTGCGCGAGGGCCGCGTGAAGAAGCTGGTGCCGCAGGTGGGCCACCTCAGCTTCAACGGCCCCTATGTGCGCAGCCTGGGTCGAGAGATCCTTTACGTCACCGAGCGGGCGGTCTTCGAGCTGCGCGACGGCCGCCTCGTGCTCACCGAAATCGCGCCTGGGCTCGACCTGCAGCGCGACGTGCTCGATGCCTGCGGCGCCCCGGTGGCCGTGGCCGAGGATCTGCGCACCATGGACCCGCGCATCTTCACCGATGCGCCAATGCGGCACGCCTGACACAGCGTGCCGCGCGGCGCGCTAGCGCTCAGGAGCGCGTGGCCGTGAAGTTGCGGCGCTGGCCGTTGGGGCCGATGACAGTGCCGCTCATGCGGCCGTCATGGCCGGCGGTGGCCTCGAAGCGGTTGCGCTGGCCGTTGGCGTCCAGCGCGTTGAACACGAGGCGGCCGCCTCGCAGGCTGGGCTGGTCGAGCGCGGCGTCGCGCGTGCCCCAGACCATGCGCCCGCTCACCTTCTGGTAGGACTGGGTCAGGCTCAGTTTCAGGGTTTCGGCCCTCGCGCCGCTGCCGATCTGCACCGACCAGTCGCCTTCCACCTTGGCCGGCACCACCCAGAACAACGCGCGACGGCCGTCCAGTTCACGCACCTCGTCGGGCGTCCAGTCGCCCATGTCGAACTGGTGCGAAGTCACCCGCGTGCCTGGCTTCATGTCCAGCAGGATGGGACGCAGCTTCTCGTTCAGCGAGGGCAACAGGTACAGGGTGATCACGTCGGCATCGCGGAAGTCCGACACGAAGATATCGCCCTGCACGAAGGTGACATTCTTCACCCCGGCCCGCTCGGCGTTGCGCTTGGACAGCGCCACCATGTCCGGGTTGTATTCGATGCCGTGCGCACGTGCACCGCGCCGCGCCGCAGCGATGGCGATCTTGCCGTCGCCCGAGCCGAGATCCACCACGTAGTCCTTCTTGGTGACCTGCGCCATGTCGAGCATGGCCTTGACCACCTCATCGGGCGTCGGAACCCACACCACATCCTTGCCCGGTTGACCCACCTCCGGCTGGTAGGCCTCGTCTCCCAGCTTGGGCTGGGCCAGTGACAGGGCGGGGGCCAGGCCCAGCAGCAAGGCGCCGCAGCACAGCTTCCAGGCAGCCGAGCGGCGCGACGCAGGCGCAGTGGCCATGGGTTCAGGCAGGGCGGGCACGAAAGGCATCATGGTCTCTCCTGAGCATGGTGGAAAGCCGTATCAGAACACAACTTTCCGGCGCGAGTTCCGGCAGGGCGTGCGCCTGACGCACTCATCCTCGGACCAAGGCCTCTTGCCTGTCCTGGGACGATCCCTTACCCTGTCCCGACCGGCCGCTCCGGCCCGAGGAGGAAGCCCCATGTCCTCGACACCGTCCCCCAGGACCGCCTCGATCCGCAATCTGGCCCTGGTGGGGCCGAGCGCGTCGGGCAAGACCAGCCTCGTGGAGGCCCTGCTGCACCGCGCCGGTCGCATCGGGGCTCCCGGCAGCCTCGAGCGCGGCACCACCGTGTGCGACTTCGACCCCATGGAGCGCAAGGCCCAGCATTCGCTGAACGCCACCGTCGTGCACTTCGACCACGCAGACGCCCACATCCAGCTCATCGACACCCCGGGCCTGCCCGACTTCCTCGGCCAGTCGCTCCCGGCGCTGGAGGCCGTGGAAACCGCCGTCGTCGTGATCAACGCCGCCGCCGGTATCGAGCCCCTGGCCGTGCGGATGATGGACTGGGCGAAACAGCGCGACCTGTGCCGCCTGTTGGTCATCAACAAGATCGACGCCGAACGCGTGGACCTGCCCGCGCTGCTGGCGCAGTTGCAGGAGGCTTTCGGCAAGGAGTGCCTGCCGCTCAACCTGCCGGCCCAGGGCGGCAGCCAGGTGGTCGACTGCTTCTTCAATCCGTCCGGCGAGGCGGATTTTTCATCTGTGGAGGCCGCTCATCGTGCGCTGGTGGAGCAGGTGGTGGAGGTCGATCCCGACTTCGTCGAGCGCTACCTCAACGAAGGCGACGTCGACCCGCGCGAGTTGCATGCGCCTCTGGAACAGGCCTTGCGCGAAGGCCACCTTATCCCCGTGTGCTTCACCTCGGCGCGCAACGGCGCCGGCGTGGCCGAACTGCTCGACGTGATGGCCGCGCTGATGCCGCACCCCGGTGAGGGCAACCCGCCGCACTTCCTGGAGGGTGAAGGCGCCCAGGCCCGGCGCGTGCTGGCCGAACCCGATGCCGGACGGCACGTGCTCGCCCATGTCTTCAAGGTCGTGAGCGACCCCTACGTGGGCAAGCTCGGCATCTTCCGCGTGCACCAGGGCACGGTCACCAAGGACAGCCTGCTCTACGTAGGCGATGGCCGCAAGCCCTTCAAGGTGGGTCACCTCTTTGCCGTGCACGGCAAGGACCACGTCGAGATCCCCAACGCCGCGCCGGGCGAGATCGCGGCCGTGGCCAAGGTGGACGAGATCCACTACGACGCCGTGCTGCACGATGCCGCCGAGGACAGCCGTATCCACCTCGAACCGCTGCCCTTCCCGGTGCCGGTGCATGGCCTGGCCATCGAACCCAAACGCCGCGGCGACGAACAGCGCATGTGGGAGGTTCTGCAGAAGCTCGTCGACGAAGACCCCTGCCTGAAGGTAGAGCATGTCGCCGCTACCAACGAGACCGTCGTCTACGGCCTGGGCGAGATGCACCTGCGCGTGCTGCTCGAACGCATGGCGGAGGTCTACAAGTGCGAGGTGGCCACACGCCCGCCGCGCATCGCCTACCGCGAAACCATCACCCAGGGCGCCGAAGGCCACCACCGCCACAAGAAGCAGACCGGCGGGGCAGGCCAGTTCGGCGAGGTCTTCCTGCGCATCGAGCCCCTGCCACGTGGTGCAGGTTTCGAGTTCGTCGACGAGGTGAAAGGCGGCGCCATCCCGGGCAGCTTCATCCCGGCCGTGGAAAAGGGCGTGCGCCAGGCCATGGACAGCGGCGTCATCGCCGGCTACCCGGTGCAGGACGTCCGTGTCGTGGTGGTGGATGGCAAGCACCACTCGGTCGACTCCAAGGAGATCGCCTTCATCACCGCGGGCCGCAAGGCCTTCGTCGATGCCGCACTCAAGGCGGGCCCCATCGTCCTCGAACCCATCGTGAAGGTCGAGATCGCCGCACCCGAAGCCCACATGGGCGACATCACCGGTGACCTCTCCTCCAAGCGCGGCCAGATCAACGGCACGCGCGCGCTGTCGGCCGGGGCCCTGGCCGTGCTGGGTCAGGCGCCGCTGTCCGAACTCAACGGCTACCAGGCGCGGCTGCACGCCCTCACGGGCGGCCAGGCCAGCTACACCGTGGAGCTGTCGCACTACGAAGCCGTGCCGCCCGGGGTGCAGCAGCAGCTCATCGCGCAGTTCCGGCCGCGCGAGGAGGAGTGAGACGAACGCCGCGCATCATCCACAGGCCCAGCACCGGCCCCACGGCCAGCCAGGGCAGGAGGGGGGCCAGGTCAAAGCGCGCGGCGAGCATCGCAAAGAGCTGGATGCTGACGATGGAAACCGCAAAGCCGATGCTGTTGACCAGCGTGAGCAGGCTGCCCACGGCTTCGCGCGGGGCGTTCTGGGCGGTCAGCGTCGAGAACTGTGGTGAGTCGCCCACCACGGTGGTGCCCCACACGGCCAGCCACAAGGCGAAAGCGAGATCCGGGGCGTGGAGCATCCAGGGCGCCAGCAGGCAGCACAGGCCGCTGGCAGCCAGTTGCACATTGGCCACGCGGGCGCTGCCGAAACGGCGCACCAGCAGGCCGCCGACCACGCAGCCCAGGGTGCCCAGCGCGATCACGGCGAAGGCCGCGGCCGAGGCGGACGCCCCCGCCAGCCGGGTGCCCACAATGGCCGGCACCAGCACCCAGAAGGTGTAGAGCTCCCACATGTGGCCGAAGTAACCGAAGGCCGAGGCCCGCACGGGGCGATGCGTCCACAAGGCCCCGAGGGCCCGCCACTGCAGGCGCGCGGCGCGCGGCAGGTGGGGGCCGTCCGGCACGGTGGCAGCCAGCAGCAGGCCACCGGCCAGCGCCAGCAGCGACACCGCGTCCATCACCTGCTGCCAGGGCCAGTGCGTGCCCACCGCACGCAGCAGATGCGGACTGGCCGTGCCCAGCACCAGCGCGCCCACCAGCCAGCCCAGGGCCGCGCCGAGGCCCTGGGGGTACCAGCTGGCGGCGATCTTCATGCCCACGGGGTAGATGCCCGCGAGGAAAAACCCGGTGGCAAAGCGCCGCACCAGCAGGGCATCGAGCGAGCCGGCGGCATGGGCCCCCAGGGCGTTGCAGGCGGCCCCCGCCACAGCGCAGGCCAGGAAGACCCAGCGAGGGGAAAAGCGGTCGGCCACGGACAGCACGGCGAACACGAGCGTGCCGGCGATGAAGCCCAGCTGCACGGCCGAGGTGAGCGTGCCCACGGCTGCAGGGCCCAGGCCCCAGGCGCCTTGCAGGTCGGGCATCACGGCGTTGACGGCAAACCACAGCGAGGTGCCGGCGAACTGGGCCAGCACGATGACGGGCAGCACATGGGCCGGTGCGGCCGCAGGAAGCGACGAGGCAGACATGGCCGGCACGATACGCCAGACGCACCGGACCGGCCAGCCGGGGAACGCCCCGAGGGATCAGGATGGAGAAGCCGCCGGCACCAGGGCCTCCAGCGCAGGCAGGTCGAGATCACGCAGCGCGGCCAGCAGGTCGGCCAGCGTCAGGCCGTCAGCGATGGCCTCCACCACGATGCCGTTGGCGAGCACCAGGTTCACCTGGGCCGGGGTTTCCGCGGTGTCGGTCACCTCACGCACCACCCGTGCGCCCTCGAGCCGCACGGCCTCACGGCGCCCCGCCTGGGCGGCGACCTGGGCGGCGCGTTCCCAGTCGGCCAGCGCCGCCCAGGCCGAGAGCCCGCCCGTGTCGCTCACCGACACGTCGATGCGACGCTGCTCGTCGCTGCCGTAGCGCACGCTCACCGAGACACTGAGCGCCCCCAGGGTGTCATCGCCGAAGGTGTCTGCCTGCTGACGCACGAGCCCGCCGAGTGCCGGAGGCAGCACCGCTTCGATCTGCCGGGGTGAAAGGGTCGCACGTGTTCCGATGCCCATGGCCGCGTTCACGGCCGACTGCGCCCGGGCCAGGGCCTCAGGGTCCTGCCGCTGGGCGGCAGCCTCCATCTGGGCCAGCGCCTGGGCGATGCGCTCGCGGGCCTGCTGCAACTGCTCGCGCTGTTCCGGGAGAAGGTCTGCGCCCTGGGCGGCAGGCGCCGGCACCGCCTCCCGCTGCTGCCACCAGGCCCAACTGCCAAGCAGCGCCCCGGCCAGCACCACCACGCCCACGCCCCACCATGCTTGTCTCGACTTCATGAAGACGCTCCTCCGATCTCGTGTGGCACACCCGCTTTGCGACTCACGGCTGGCGCATTGTCACCACGTCGGAGAGCAGGCCGTGCCACCTGGGAGACAGCGGCGACCCTAGGGTTTGCACCCCTTCAGTTCCGGCCCCTGGCGCCGAGAACACGAACAGGAGCCTTTCCATGCTGACCGCCCCCCTGCCCACCCTCGAGGCCTGGACCGCGCATTTCGCCGCGGCCCCGATCCCCGTGCTCCCGCGCACGGCCGATGCGATGGACTGGCTGCGTGGGCGCGAGGATGACCTCGATGCCCACAGCATCGCGGAGTTCCTGGCCGGCGACCCGCTCATGACGCTCAAGCTGCTCAGCCATGTGGCCACCTTGCGGCGCCCTGCGTTCGGTGAGGACGACGAGGTCGTGGCCGAGACCCTCACTGCTGCGCTGGTGTACCTGGGCGTCTCGCCCTTCTTCCGCGCTTTCGACACCCTGCTCACCACCGAGGAGTTGCTGTCCGGTCGCCCGGAAGCTCTGGCGGGACTGCATGACGTGCTCAGCCGCGCTGCGCGCGCCGCGGTGTTCTCGCTGGGCTTCGCCGTGCACCGCATGGACACCGACGCGCCGGCGCTTTACCACGCCGCCCTGCTGAACGACTTTGCCGAGATGCTGCTGTGGTGTCATGCCCCCGACCTCGCCCTCGAGATCCGCGCACGGCAGCGCCGCGATCCCACGCTGCGTTCGGCGCAGGTCCAGATGGACGTGCTGAACATCCGCCTGCCCGAACTCGAACAAGCCCTGATGCGCACCTGGCGGCTGCCGCAAATGTGGCGCCGCCTCACCGACGAACGCGCCACCACCGACCTGCAGGCCCGCAACGTGACGCTGGCGATCCGCCTGGCCCGCCACACGCAGCACGGGTGGGACAACGCGGCACTGCCCGACGACATCGCCGACATCGCCGCGTTGCTCAACCTGTCGCCCGCCGCCGCCGAGAAAAAGGTGCGCGATCTCGACAGCGACTGAGCGGCCTTTCGTCAGGGCGTCGGGCAGGCCGGCATCAGGCCGCGCACCAAGCCTGTGGTGCTCCCATCGAAAGGCCCGACCGTGTTGTCGGTGTGGGCGCAGCCGTAGGCGGCATCGGCCACGGTGGCGGGCGTCAGCACATCGTCCCCGGCCGGCTTCACGCCAGTCTGCTCCCAGGTGACCATGTCGTCGAAGGCCGCCACCTGCTCGGCGATGGTGAAGTCACAGTGGCTTGGCGCCCGCACGGCCCGCTGCACCAGCCAGTCGCCCGAGCCATTCGCATCCGCGCGGCGCTTGTAGATCTGCTGCATGCTGAAGGGCACGTACATGTCGCCCAGGGTGTGGAGGCTCACCACCGGGATGCGGAACTCGCCGTTGACCTTCGGGATCCAGCGCAGTCCGTCGCGGCGCAGGCGGTTGGCGTCGGGCACCGGTGTCACGCGCAGCAGGGTGTCGTTGAGCTGGGTCTCCTCGGTGTTCAGCGCCGGATCATCATCGATCTGCAGCACCATGTTGCGCGTGTCCAGCACACTGGCGTTCAGGATACCGTTGATCGTGCCGTCGCCACCGAAAGTGCCCCATACCACTTGCTGCAGGCCCGCGTTGCCGAAGCCCTGCTCGAAGATGGGCCGGTTGCCGCCCGTGAGGTTCATCACCACCCCCTTGAGCTTCTCGCCGTCGGCCGTGGGCGTGATCACGGTCTGGGAGAAGGTCGTGAACAGCCGGCTGCGCACCATGGCATTGATGTCGGCCCAGTGGATGGTCGGGTAGCGTGGAATCCCGGCGAAGTACTGCGCGGCGGTCTGGTAGGCCGAGAAGTAGTCGAACAGCTCGGTGTCGCCCATCACCCCGCACATCGGCACGGCCCCGTGGTAGCGCACCTTGTTGTTGGCGGTGCGCCAGGTTTCCTCCTCGATCGCCGCGCCCGTGATGTGCCCACCCATCGAATGGCCGATGATGTAGCGCCGCGTCGGTTCGGCCAGACCGGTCAGGCGCGAGAACGCCAGCGCCAGCGCGTTGGTGTCCTCCACACCGGCGCGTACGTCGTAGTAGTTCTTGCTGTAGCTCGACGCCGCCCAGGCGTAGCCGTTGGCGATCAGGTGGGCGCGGATCGACGGGTTGCTCACCGTCAGCGGCACATTGGTCCCGCGGTAGCCGTGGGCGTACATCACGAGACGGCCGTTCCAGTTCTCGGGCACCTCGATGCGGTAGCCCGCTCCGCCCAGCACGCCATGGAAGCGCGTGGTCGTGGTCCCCGGCAAAGCCTCGAAGGCCAGCGCTGTCTCGTCCAGCGCAAAGGTCCGTGCGTCGTGGGCGCGCACCTCTTCCGGCTCAGGCGCACTGTCGCCTCCGCCACCTCCGCACGCCACCAGCAACACGGCGCTGCTCAAGGCAGCGGCCCACTTGGAACGCGAAAACTGCATGTCTGTCTCCTATTGATTTCTGCACTGCAAAATGCACGGACGTGCAAAATTGCCGCTTGATTTTGGAGACTTGGGGCACCGCTTCTGTCGCCAACGCGACAGGGATCGCCTAGGGATTACACCGGCACCGCCGTGGTGTTCTTGACGCGATCGAGCACGAAGCTCGTCTTGCAGTCCTCGACGCTGGGATGCTTGAGCAGGGTGTCCATGATGAAGCGCGAGTAGTGGGCCATGTCCTCCACCACCACGCGCAGCAGGTAGTCCATCTCGCCCGTGAGAGCCACGCACTCCACCACCTCAGGCCAGCTCTGGACCGCAGCGCGGAACAGGTCCATGGGATTGCGCTTGTGGGTCTCGGTGTGCTTTTCCAGGCGCACGTTGATGTAGGCCGTCAGGCCCAGCCCCACACGCTCGGGCGGCACGATGGCCACGTAGCCTGCGATGGCCCCGGCCTCCTCCAGGCGCTTGACGCGGCGCAGCGTGGCCGACGCCGACAGGCTCACCTGTCCGGCCAGTTCGTCGTAGGTGATGCGGCCATTGGCCTGCAACGCGCGAAGGATGCGCCGGTCGATCGCATCCAGGCTCAGTTCTGCGTCCATCATTCAATTTTCGCACTATTCATGCACGAATGACCCGAATACGCCGCAAGATTGCAAAAAAACTGCGCCCCGCGCCGCCTACAGTCTTGATTCAGCTCAACCACGCAGGCGTCCCGCGCCTGCCGACGCATTGGAGACAGGCATGGCATTCACCCCCTGGGACAACCCGATGGGCACCGACGGCTTCGAATTCATCGAGTACGCCGCCCCCGATCCCGCCGCGATGGGCGAGCTCTTCGAGCGCATGGGCTTCAAGGCCATCGCCCGCCATCGCCACAAGCAGGTCACGCTCTACCGCCAGGGCGAGATCAACTTCATCATCAATGGCGAGCCCGACTCCTTCGCTCAGCGCTTCGCCCGCCTGCACGGCCCGAGCGTGTGCGCCATCGCCTTCCGCGTGCAGGACGCCAAGGCCGCCTACGAGCGCGCCATCAGCCTGGGCGCCTGGGGCTATGCCAACCAGGCCGGCCCGGGCGAGCTGAACATCCCGGCCATCAAAGGCATCGGGGATTCGCTGATCTACCTGGTCGACAGGTGGCGTGGCAAGAACGGCGCCAAGGACGGCGACATCGGCAACATCGGCTTCTACGATGTCGATTTCGAGCCCCTGCCCGGCGCCGAGCTGAACCCGGTGGGCCATGGCCTGACCTACATCGACCATCTCACCCACAACGTGCACCGCGGCCGCATGGCCGAGTGGGCCGAGTTCTACGAGCGCCTGTTCAACTTCCGCGAGGTGCGCTACTTC
>CAZKGD010000057.1:10293-20344 GCA_964552215.1 uncultured Caldimonas sp. | reverse complement strand
GGGAAGTTGTAGGTGCGGATGCGGTCGCTGCGGTCGCCGCTGCCGATCAGGCTCTTGCGGGTGGCCGCTTCCTTCGCAGCACGCTCGGCACGGTCCTTCTCGCGCAGGCGTGCGGCGAGCACCGCCATGGCCTTGGCCTTGTTGCGGTGCTGCGAGCGGTCGTCCTGGCATTCGGCCACCAGGCCCGTGGGCAGGTGGGTGATGCGGATGGCCGAATCGGTCTTGTTCACGTGCTGCCCGCCAGCCCCGCTGGCGCGGAAGGTGTCGATGCGCAACTCGGCGGGGTTGAGCTGGATCTCCTCGGCCTCGTCGGGCTCGGGCATCACCGCCACCGTGCAGGCGCTGGTGTGGATGCGTCCCTGGGTTTCGGTGGCCGGGACGCGCTGCACGCGGTGGCCGCCCGACTCGAAACGCAGGTGGCCGTAGACCTCTTCGCCCTCGATGCGCACCACCACTTCCTTGTAGCCGCCCAGGTCGGAGTCGCTGGCCGACAGGATCTCGCTGCGCCAGCCCTGGCGCTCGGCATAGCGCAGGTACATGCGCAGCAGGTCGCCCGCGAACAGGGCCGATTCATCCCCGCCGGTGCCGGCGCGAATTTCGAGGAAAGCGGGCCGCGCGTCGTCAGGGTCGCGCGGCAGCAAGGCGCGCTGCAGTTCGGTTTCCAGCCGGACGAGTTCGGCCTCGGCCTGGGCGACTTCTTCGGTGGCGATCTCGGCCATCTCAGGGTCGGCCAGCATCTCGCGGGCATCTGCCAGGTCACGCTCGCGTTGCAGGTAGCGGCGATAGCGTTCGGCCAGTGCCGACACCTCGCTGTGTTCGCGCGTCAGGTCACGAAAACGGCTGATGTTCGCCACGACATCGGGCGCCGCCAGCACGGCATCGAGCTCCTGCAGGCGCTGCAGGGTGCGGTCGAGTTGCTGGCGCAGGGCGTCTTTCATCGGGAGGCGGGGGAGGGGAGGGGGTGGGCCGCAGGCGGCCCCGGGGCGGTGGCGCGTCGCCGCGCTAGCGCTTGCCGTGATGGCTGGGATCGGTGGCCGCGCCGCGCAGGAAGAGCCGCGAGACGGTCTCGGCCAGTTGCTGCCGATGCGCGCCATCGGCGCTGTGCAACTCGGCCAGCGCACCGTGGAGCATCTTGTTGGCCATGCCGCGAGACAGGGCCTCCAGCACGGCCTCGATGTCTTCGCCTCGCGCGAGGGCCCGGCGAGCGCGTGCGATCTCGACTTCCCGCCACTCGTCGGCCTGGGCGTTCAGGGCCTGGATCAGCGGCACGCTGGCACGTTGGTCGAGCCAGTGCACGAAGCTCTGCACGCCGGTTTCGATGATCGCCTCGGCCTGGGCCACCGCGGCCTGGCGCTTTTCGCCGGCCGTCTGCACGACGGCGCTCAGGTCGTCCACGGTGTAGAGGTAGACGTCATCGAGCTGCGCCACCTCGGGTTCGATGTCGCGTGGCACGGCCAGATCGACCATGAACATCGGGCGGTGCTTGCGGGCCTTGAGGGCCCGCTCGACGGCGCCCAGGCCGATGATGGGCAAAGAACTGGCCGTGCATGACACCACCACGTCGAATTCGGCCAGGCGGCTCGGCAGCTCGGCCATGCGCATGGCTTCGGCGCCGAAATGGGCGGCGAGCTTCTCTCCCCGCTCCAGGGTGCGGTTGGCCACGGCCATGGTCCTGGGCGTCTTCGCCGCAAAGTGCGTGGCGGCCAATTCGATCATTTCGCCAGCGCCCACAAAGAGCACCTTGACCTCGCTCAGGTCCTCAAAGAGCTGCCCGGCCAGGCGCACCGCGGCGGCGGCCATGCTGATCGAGTGCGAGCCGATCTCGGTGGAGGTGCGCACCTCCTTGGCCACCGCAAACGAGCGCTGGAAAAGCTGGTGCAAGGTGGTGCCCAGGGTTCCGGCTTCATCGGCCTGGCGCACGGCCTGCTTCATCTGTCCGAGGATCTGAGGCTCGCCGAGCACCATGGAATCCAGACCACTGGCGACCCGGAAGGCATGGCGCGCGGCCTGACCCCCTTCGAGCACATAGGTGTGCTGGCTGAGTTGGTGAGCACTCACGCCACCCAGGCCGGCCAGCCATTCCAGGGTGGGTCGCACCAGGTCGGGTGGCGCTGCGCAGTAAAGTTCGGTGCGGTTGCAGGTGGAGACCAGTGCGGCCTCGCGGGTGTGCTGCAGCCGCTCGCGCAACTGCCGCAGCGTGGGGCCCAACTGCTCCGGGGTGAACGCCAGGCGGCCACGCAAGTCCAGCGGCGCGCTCGTGTGGTTCAGGCCCAGGGCAATGACACTCATGTGGCCGATTATAAAATTTGTCGCTCCTGCCCGCAGCCGGCTGAAACCCGGCCCCCTTGACACACATCAACCCTTCGACATGGGCTTCCTCGACGCCTTGTGGCACCTGCTCAACCTCTTAGCCCCGGCCCTGGGCCTGGCGGCCATTGCCACGGGCCTGACCAAGCTGCTGTGGTGGCGCCGGCTGCGAGCCGTGGCCTGGGTGCGTCTGCTGGGATGGAGCGCGGTGGCGGCAATCGTTGCGCTCCTGGGCGGGCTGGCCCTGCTCGGCGCGGACGGACGGGTCGCTACCTATGCCGCGATGGTGTTCGCCACTGCGCTGGCCCTGGCCTGGGCCGGTTTTGGCGGACGAGCGCATGGCTGAGTTCGAACTGCTCTGGCTCGGCCTCTTTCTGGGTGTCGCCGCCATGGCGCTGGCCTACGCCACCGGCGAGGCCCTGATGCGGGGCGACGCCGTGAACGGCTGGTATGCCCTGCACGTGGTGATGATGGTCCTGTACCAGCTGGTGCAGCTCGGGTATGCCGATCGCGTGCTGGCCGACCAGGACGCTGCGATGGCCCGCGCCGCGGGCCTGGTGGCGGGCACATTGCTGGCGGCTGTGAGCGTGCTGTTTGCCAGGCGGGTGCTGCCCCGCGCGCTGGGCAACCTGCGAGCCGACCGCTGGGCCCTGGCGGTCGCGGCCTTTGGCGTGGCGCTCACGGCAGGCTACGTGGTCTGGCCCGAACTGGCGCGCGAGCCCTCGGTGGCGCTGGCCCAGCGGGCCTACTATTTCCTCGCGCTGCTGTCGGTGGTCTTTCTGCTCTGGGCCGTGCGCAACGTGCGGATGCCCTACATCGGCTGGTATGCGGCGGCGTTCGTGGCCGCCGCGGCAGGGGTGGCGGTGGAATCTGCCTCCCAACGCGGCTGGTTGCCGGCCGGAGGCTGGTGGGACCGCTACGGCATGCTGGCCGGTGCAGGCGTCGAGATTCTCATCCTCACCTACGCGCTGAACTTCAGCGCCCGCGACCTGCTGCGCGACCCCGGCGAGCGCCGTGACGGTGCCCGTCTCGACCGTTGGACCGGCCTGCTGCACGGCGGCGAATTGCCGGGGCTCCTGATGTCGCTGTCTGTGCGCTCGCTGCGCATGAACACCTTCGGCGCCGTGGTGATGCTGCGCCTGGCCAACCTGGAAGACCTGCAGCGCGCCCACGGCTCCAAGGTGACGGAAGCCGCCATGAAGGCTTGCGCACGTGTGCTGCGCGAGGTGTGCAGCCCCGCCGACGTGCCGCTGCGCCTGGACGATGCGCGTTTCGTCGTGGTGCTGGAACAGGTGCAAAGCCGCACCGAGGCCCAGGCCCTGGCCCAGCGCATCCTGGAGCTGGGCCTGCAGCACCACCCGGAGCTGCCGCCGCTGGAGCAGTTGCAGCTCCATGCGGCCATCGCCTACATCCCGCAGGACCTCAAGGGCCGTCCGCAGACCCTCATCGACCGCCTGGACCACGCTGCCAGCCAGATCCGCCGTGGCAGCGGGGCCTTGATCCGCAGCCTCTGACGACGCTCAAGCCGCCACGGCTTCCTTCACTGCCACCTCGCCGCGCAGGGAGTGGGGCAGGGCGGACGTGATCCGCACGTCGATCATCTGGCCCACCAACCGAGCCGCGTTGGGGCCGCCGGGGAAGTTGACGATGCGGTTGCACTCGGTGCGGCCCATCAGCTCGGTCGGGTCCTTCTTCGACGGGCCTTCCACGAGGATGCGCTGCACCGTGCCCACGCGGCTGTCGCTGATGCGGCGCACGTTGGCCTCGATGGTGGCCTGCAGGTGCTGCAGCCGCTTGAGCTTCACCTCCTGCGGCGTGTCGTCGTGCAGGGCCGCCGCCGGCGTGCCGGGGCGCGGGCTGAAGACGAAGCTGAAGCTCGCATCGAAGCCCACGTCCTCGATGAGCTTCATCATCTTCGAGAAGTCTTCCTCGGTCTCGCCGGGAAAGCCCACGATGAAGTCGCTGGACAGGCTGATGTCGGGGCGCACCGCACGGAGCTTGCGGATGGTGCTCTTGTATTCCAGCGCGGTGTAGCCGCGCTTCATCGCCGACAGGATGCGGTCGGAGCCGTGCTGCACCGGCAGGTGCAGGTGGTTCACCAGTTGCGGCACCGTCGCGTAAACGTCGATCAGGCGCTGCGTGAACTCGTTCGGGTGGCTCGTGGTGTAGCGGATGCGCTCGATGCCCGGGATCTCGGCCACGTATTCGATGAGCAACGCGAAGTCGGCGATCTCGGCGGTGTCGCCCATCCTGCCTCGGTAGGCATTGACGTTCTGGCCCAGCAACGTCACTTCCTTCACGCCCTGGTCGGCCAGGCCGGCCACTTCCACCAGCACGTCCTCGAAGGGGCGCGAGACTTCCTCGCCGCGGGTGTAGGGCACCACGCAGTAGCTGCAGTACTTCGAGCAGCCTTCCATGATGGACACGAAGGCCGAGGCGCCTTCCACGCGTGCCGGGGGCAGATGGTCGAACTTCTCGATCTCGGGGAAGCTGATGTCCACCTGCGGGCGGTTTTGCGTGTCGCGGCGCGCCAGCATCTCGGGCAGGCGGTGCAGCGTCTGCGGGCCGAACACCACGTCCACATAGGGCGCACGTTCGATGATAGCCGCGCCTTCCTGGCTGGCCACGCAGCCGCCCACGCCGATCTTGACGCCCTTCTTCTTCAGGTGCTTGATGCGGCCCAGGTCGGAGAACACCTTCTCCTGTGCCTTCTCGCGCACCGAGCAGGTGTTGAAGAGGATGAGGTCGGCCTGCTCGGGGTCGTTGGTGGGCTCGTAGCCTTGCGCGGCCCCCAGCACGTCGGCCATCTTGTCCGAGTCGTACTCGTTCATCTGGCAGCCGAAGGTCTTGATGTAGACCTTCTTGGAGGCGGTGGAACTGCTCATGAACCCTCCCTCAGCGCTTGGTCCAGGTCTGCGAGATCGGCTCGAGGCTCCATCGCTGGGCCTCTTCCCGGGTGCTCGGCCAGAGCTTCTTGAGTTCGTCCTCGCGCAGGATCCACACGTCCTTCACGAAGCCCTGGTTGTCGATCGTGTAGTGAACCATCGCCTTGGTGCCGATCAGCGAGCCCGAGAGCACGAGGAGATTGTTGGTCCCGCGGATCCGGGAGGCAGGCACCATACGGGCCGGCTTCTTGTTCAGCAGCACCTCCGGCGGCTGCCCAAAAACCATCTCGCCCCGCAAGGCGTTGGCCGGGAACTGGCGCGCTACGACGGCCTGGGCTTGGGCGACAAGCGAGGCGGCCGACAGGGTCAGGCCGACGAGAACACAGCGAAGCATGGTGTAGATCCAAGGGCTGTTGAGGGACGATGCCAAGTATGGGCCAAGGCAACGCAAACAAAAACGGCCCCAGTCGATGGACTGGGGCCGGGATTCTGGTGGCGCTTCAGGGACTCGAACCCCGGACCTGCGGATTATGATTCCGTCGCTCTAACCAACTGAGCTAAAGCGCCTAGAGCCCGCCATTATAAGCAGCCCGGGGCGGGCTTGCCAAGGGGCGCTGGCGAGTGTCCCAGGGATACCGCTTAATCCAAAAAGTAATAAACAACGGACGATATATTCGTTCTCATTCTGATGGGCCGTCGATAGCATCCATCCTCACCCGTTATTCGAGATGGATGCCCCATGAGCATCGAAGTACGCAACCTCTACAAGGCCTTCGGCAAGACCGTGGTCTGCGATCACCTGAACCTGGACATCCCGTCCGGTGAGCTGGTGGCGCTGCTCGGCCCCTCGGGGTCCGGCAAGACCAGCCTGCTGCGCATCATCGCCGGGCTGGAGCGGCCCGATGCCGGCACGGTGCATTTCCACGGCGAGGACGCCACCGAGGCCGACGTGCGCGACCGCAACGTGGGCTTCGTGTTCCAGCACTACGCCCTGTTCAACCACATGACCATCTTCGAGAACGTGGCCTTCGGCTTGCGGGTGCGACCCAAGGCCACGCGGCCCAGCGACGAGCAGATCCGCAAGAAGGTCACGGAGCTGCTGGAGCTGGTGCAGCTCGACTGGATTGCCGACCGCTACCCGCATCAGCTGTCAGGCGGGCAGCGCCAGCGCATTGCCCTGGCCCGCGCGCTGGCCGTGGAGCCCAAGGTGCTGCTGCTCGACGAGCCTTTCGGGGCGCTGGACGCCAAAGTGCGCAAGGAACTGCGCCGCTGGCTGCGTCGCCTGCATGACGAGGTGCACCTGACCAGCGTCTTTGTCACGCACGACCAGGACGAGGCCATGGAGGTGGCCGACCGCATCGTGGTGATGAACCATGGCCGCATCGAACAGCAGGGCACGCCCGACGAGGTGTACGACCACCCGGCCACGCCCTTCGTGCTGCAGTTCCTGGGCGACGTGAATCTCTTCCATGGCCGTTTCGGTCATGCGCCGGGCGGCGCGACCGCGGGTGATGAGGTGAGCTACGTGCGTCCGCACGAGCTCGACATCGTGGGGCAGCCCGAGGAGGGAGCCCTGCCCGTGACGCTGTCGCAGACGCTGACGGTGGGGCCCAACACCCGCATCGAGTTCAAGCGCCAGGACGACGGCTGTTATGTCGACGTCGAGATGCCCCGTGCCGACTTCGCCACCCTGCGCGAGCAGTTGAAGCTCGCGCCCGGCAGCGTGGCCTACCTGAAGCCCCGCCGTGTGACGCGCTTCGAGGCCGAAGCCGCCTGACCTCTTTTCCCTGATTTCCGAGGATCACCATCATGTTCAAGCAGTACCTGCGCACCGGCCTCGTGGCCGCCGCCTTCGCCGTCAGCAGCGGCGCCTTTGCCCAGTCCAGCCCCACGCTCCTGAATGCGTCCTATGACATTTCCCGCGAACTGTTCGCGGCGATCAACCCCAAGTTCGCCGAGCATTGGAAGAAGAAGACCGGGCAGGACGTGAAGATCGATCAATCGCATGCCGGATCGTCGCGCCAGGCACAGGACATCATCCAGGGCAAGAAGGTGGACGCCGTGACCTTCAACCAGGCCAGCGACATCGAGATCCTGGCCAAGCGGGGTCTGGTCTCGGCCGACTGGACCAAGAAATTCCCGAACAACGCGTCCCCGTACTACAGCACCATCGCCTTCCTGGTGCGCAAGGGCAACCCGAAGAACATCAAGACCTGGGACGACCTGGTGCGTGACGATGTGAAGCTCGTCTTCCCCAACCCCAAGACGTCGGGCAATGCACGCTACAGCTACCTGGGCGCGTGGCTCTATGCCAGCGAGAAGTTCAAGGGCAACGAGGCCCAGACGCGCGACTTTGTCGCCAAGCTGCTCGCCAACGTCGAGAACTTCCCCACTGGCGGGCGCGGCGCGACCGTGGCCTTCGCGCAGAACAACCAGGGTGACGTGCTGCTGACCTTCGAATCCGAAGTGATCAACATCGCCCGCGGCGAGGAGTTCAAGGCCCTGGGCCTCGAGGTGGTGGTGCCTCCGGTGTCGGTGCTGGCCGAGTTCCCCGTGGCGGTGGTGGACAGGGTGGTCGATGAAAAGGGCACCCGTGCGCTGGCCACGGAGTACCTCAATTTCCAGTACACCCGCGAGATCCAGCTCCTGCTGACTGCCTTCAACTACCGCGTGCACGAACCCACCGTGGCGAAGGCCACGGCCGACAAATTCCCGGCCATTCGCCTGATTGATCCCGTCAAGGTGCTGGGCCCCTGGGACAAGATCAGCGAGACCCACTTCGCCTCGGGTGCCCAGCTGGACCAGCTCCTCGCCCGCCGCCGCTGATCCTCTCCTCGCCTTTCTCATGTGAGCGGGCCCGATCGGGCCCGCGATGTCATGGCCGCCATCGCCTCCCGCCCCCTGCTGCTGATCCGCCCTGCCGTGTTGCCCGGCTTCGGGCTGAGCCTGGGCGTCAGCAGCTTCTTCATCACGCTCATCATCCTCTTTCCGGTCTCGGCCCTGTTTGCGTACTCGGCTGAACTGAGCCTGGCGCAGTACTGGCAGGCCGTCACCGACCCGCGCGTGCTGGCCAGCTACCGGGTCACCGTGAGCGCGGCCCTGTACGCCACCCTGGGGTCGGTGCTCATCGGCCTGCTGCTGGCCTGGGTCACGGTGCGGTATGACTTTCCGGGCCGGCGTCTGCTCGACACCCTGATCGATCTGCCCTTTGCCCTGCCCACGGCGGTGGCGGGGCTCACGCTGTCGGTGCTGCTCGCGCCCTCGGGCTGGGTCGGCCAGTGGTTCGACGCGGTGGGCATCAAGATCGCCTATGCCTATCCGGGCATCGTGATTGCCATGACCTTCACCAGCCTGCCCTTCGTGGTGCGCACCCTCCAGCCGGTGCTGCAGGACTTCGCCAGGGAAGTGGAGGAGGCCGCCCGCACCCTGGGTGCCTCGCGGATGCAGATCTTCTGGCGCGTGATTCTTCCCACGCTGATCCCGGCGCTGGTCACTGGCGGCGCCCAGTCGTTCATCCGCAGCCTCGGTGAATTCGGTGCGGTCGTGATGATCGCCGGCAACATCCCGTTCCGCACCGAGGTGAGTTCGCTGATGATCTTCGTGCGCCTGCAGGAGTTCGAGTACCCGGCCGCGGCGGCTATCGCCACGGTGATCCTGCTGACGTCGCTGCTGCTGATGTTTGCGTTGTACGTGTTGCAGGGCCGCGTGCTGCGCTGGCAAAGGAGCGCCGGATGAAGCGCCCGCAACATTGGCATCAATGGGCGCTCATCGGCCTGGGTGTGGGCGTGGCGGTGCTGTTGCTCGTGCTGCCGCTGGTGCTGATCTTCACGCGCGCCCTCAGCGGCGGCTGGGAGCTGCTGGCGGCCAATCTCTCCGAAGGCTTCATGCAGCACGCACTGGGCCTCACGCTGCTGGTGGCCGTGCTCACCGTGCCGGTCAACATGATCTTCGGCATTGCGCTGGCGTGGTGCGTGACGCAGTACCAGTTCCGCGGCCGGCGCCTGCTCACCACACTGATCGACATCCCCTTCGCCACCTCGCCCGTGGTGGCCGGCATGTGCTATCTCGTGGTGTACGGCATGGAAGGCTTGCTGGGGCAGTGGTTGTCGTCCCGCGACATCCAGATCATCTTCGCCTGGCCAGGCATCGTGCTGGTCACGATCTTCATCACGTCGCCCTACGTGGCGCGCATCCTGATCCCGCTGATGCAGACGCATGGCAACGACGAGGAGCACGTGGCGCTCACCCTGGGGGCCAACGGCTGGCAGATCTTCTGGCGCGTGACGCTGCCCAAGATCAAGTGGGCCCTGCTCAACGGCGTGGTCACCACCAACGCCCGGGCGGTGGGCGAGTTCGGCTCCGTGGCCGTGGTGTCCGGCACGATCATGAACCAGACGCTCACGTTGCCGCTGCTGGTGGAGCAGCTCAACAACGACTACAAGGTGGCTGCCGCCTTCACCGCTGCTGCGTTGCTGGCCTGCATGGCGCTGCTGAGCCTGCTGCTCAAGAGCTTCATGGAATGGCGCCAGGAACGGCTGGAGGCACAGGCTGTCGGTGTGTGAGCGGGCGCTGGCGTTTGCCGCCCGGGTTGGCCCCGGGGCGGGGGGGGCTGGTCAGCCGCCCGAGGCTGAGTCACCATGCGAGCTTTTTCGACTCCGCCGTCACCATGAAGCGTTTTCACCTGTCCTTGTTGCCCCGGGCACTGACGGGCTGCTGCCTTGAGCCGGCAGCGGCCGTAGCTGCCGGTATCCGCCGTCACGCCTGCCTCAGGGGCCTGGGCCATACAGCGCAGTGCCCCGTCGCGGCTGCGCCGGGGGCCTGACGTGCTCGATGCAGCGCGCCGTTCGGCGCAGCGCGCC
>CAZKGD010000057.1:0-10193 GCA_964552215.1 uncultured Caldimonas sp. | reverse complement strand
GCAGCGCGCCGTTCGGCGCAGCGCGCCTTCATCGCCAGCGGCCGGGATCTCGAGATCGGCGACACGCGGCACCTTCCATGGCCGCCTCTTGAGCTTCAGCGCATTGCACCGGACGATGCCCGCGTCTCGCGCGTGTGCGATGGTGGCCTCACGGCTGAGGTGCTGCGCCTGGAGAGCCCCGGCGGGGCACTCGCGCTCAAGCGGGTGCGCGCCGCATCCCGGGTGCGCAATGCCGACGGTGAGCTGTCGTTCCTCAACGAGGTGATGCGGCGCGAGGAAATCGAGCGGCTGAAGCGCTTGCAGCCTGGGGATGCTCGCTGGGGCGGTTTGGTCGAGACCACCTACGCTTCCTATCGGCACGGGCTCATCGTCTCACCGTGGATCGAGGGCGGCCCGGTGACGGAGTGGGGCGAACGCAGCATCGGCCAGGTGCTCGACAGCCTGTGCCTGCTGTGGGGCCAGGGTCTCTTCGAGTGGGACCTGTCACCCGGCAACCTGCTGGACACCGGGCGGCAGGTGATGCTGTTCGACTTCGGCTACATGTACCCCTTCGATCCCCGCCGCCAGTTCAACTCGGCGGGACGAGGAGACGACCAGCCCATGTTCCACCCGGCCGAACGCTTCGAGACCCGTTGCCTCTCGGCGGTGCTGCTCGACCTGGCCCGCAAGGCCGGCGATGCGGCCGCGCTCGCCCTGTTCCGCCTGGAAAAGGAGGTGGCCGTCCTGGCCTACGAGCGCATGCGTTCCGAGGCCGCGCAGCGAGGCGCCGATGCGTCGGTGCTGGCCTGGCTCGATGGGGTGTTGGCGGGCTGGCGCGCCGCGCTGCGCGGCGATCTGGCCGGGCTGTTCCTGGTCGAGCAGTGGCGCTCGCACGTGATCGACGTCCACGATGACCTGAGCGGACAGTCGTGTACGTCCCTGACCCTGCATCGCCTGGACTGGCTGGAGGAGGCGGTTCGGCGGCACCAAGGGGAGCTCCGGGCGCGCGGCGCGTTCTTCTGGGGGGACGAGCATCGCAGCGACGCCGAACTTCGGCAGCATCTGGCCGAGCAGCGCGTGCATGCCGAACGCTGGCAACTGGAGCGGCCGGCTGCGCAGTCCACCTGAGCGTCTTTGGCTACACACAACTTTACCCACGCTGCACAGGATCGACACCCTCGCGGTCCAGAGTCACGCTCATGGAAGCCGGGCACCAGGCCCGGCGCGATGCCAGGAGCATGACCATGAGCAAGCCGAAACTGAATTCCTTCCGTATGGGCCGTGGGCTGTCCTTCGGCCTGGCCGCCGGGGTCCTGATGGGCGCCACGGCGGCCATCGCTGCCATGCCCGAGGGCGGTCACGGCCGGCATGACGGCATGCGCATGCATCACGCCGCCATGCACGGCAGTGGTCTGCATAGCGGCATGGGCATGCGCCTGGGCGGTGATCCAGCCCAGGTGGATCGCATGGTCGAGCGCATGCTGCGCGGCCTGAACGCGACCGACGCGCAGACCACGCAGATCCAGCAGATTGCCCGCAACGCGGCGCAGGACCTGCAATCCCAGCGCGAAGCACACCGCTCGCTGCACGAGCAAGCCCGCCAGGCGTGGTCGCAACCCACGGTCGACGCGAATACGGTGGAGGCACTGCGCCAGCAGCAGGTTGCGCTGATGGACCAGCGCAGCAAGCGCATGAGCCAGGCGATGCTCGAGATCAGCCGGGTGCTCACCCCTGAGCAGCGCGCCCAATTGGCCGAACGCAGAGCCCAGCGTCACCAGCACATGCACGATCGTGCCGGCAAGGGATTGCCGCGGGGCGATCGCGGAAACGCGCCCGCCCAGCAGTAAGGTTCCGTGCATGAGCCTGTCCTGGCTGAGCGCAGTCACGCGCCGTTCCACTGCGCCGACAGCCTCGGCCGGGGCGGAGCCGCTATCCTGTGGACCCGTTGCACCCCGCCGTGAAGAAGCCATGCCTGCTCGCCTCCTGTTGATCGACGACGACACCCGCCTGACCGGCATGGTGGGCGACTACCTGCGCCAGGCGGGATACCAGATCACCGCGGCGCCCTCACTGGCGGCGGCACGCGGACTACTGGCGGCCAAGGACCACGGTTTCGACGGCCTCATTCTTGACTTGATGTTGCCCGACGGCGACGGCCTGGATCTGTGCCGCGAGCTGCGCGCGCAACCGCGCACGCGGACCTTGCCGGTGCTCATGCTCACAGCGCGCGGCGAGCCGATGGACCGCGTGGTGGGCCTGGAGATCGGGGCCGACGACTATCTGCCCAAGCCTTTCGAGCCGCGCGAACTGCTGGCCCGGCTGCGCGCGGTGCTGCGCCGTGCCACTCAGGGGCCAGCCGAGGAAGACGGCGACGTCATGCGGTTCGGTCGCCTGGAGATCGACCTGGGCGCACGCGTGGCTCGGGTGGACGGGCGCGAGTGCGAGCTGACCAGCTACCAGTTCCAGATGCTGGTGGTGCTGGCCGAGCAGCCCGGGCGCGTGCTGTCTCGCGACCAGATCATGGATGCGTTGAAGGGCCACGCCCTCGAGGCCTTCGATCGCTCGATCGATGTGCATATCTCGCGCATTCGCGCGGCCATCGAAGATGACCCCAAGAGCCCGCGTCGCATCCTGACCGTGCGGGGAGCGGGCTATGTGTTCGCGAAGAAGCAGGACGCCGACGAGGGCTGACGTGAAGAGCCTGTACCTGCGCATCTATCTCACCGTGATGACGGTGCTGCTGCTGTTTGCCCTGGTGTCCGGCTGGCTGTTCAAGCGCAACATCGAGCATGAGCAGGCCCAGCGCGTCACTGCCGTGTCGTCGGAGCGCCAGGCCGCCTGGGGCGAGCTGTTCGCCAATGCGCTGCCCGGCGCGAACCTGCCGCGCGAGGCGCAAGCCCAGGGTCTCGAGGAGTGGTCCCAGCGCCTGCGCATGCCGCTGGCGCTGGATGATGCCGAGGGGCTGCGCATCGCCGAATCCCAGAGCTTTCGCGCCGCCCTGGACGAGGGTCCCAAGCGCTTCTGGCGCATGGAGTTCAATGACGGCCGCACGCTGTGGGTGTTGCGTGGACCGCCGCGCACGGGACCGCGTGACGACACGTGGCGGCGCACGGCACAGGTCATGACCGAGTCCGGCGAAGTGCGAGACCTGCCGGCGCCGCCGCCCCCGGCCTTCACGTCGCCCTGGCTGCCTTTCGAGGGCCCCCAGGGCCTGGTGGCTGCGCTGGTGCTGCTGTTCGTCGCCGTGTCACTGGGGGCCTACCCCGTCGTGCGCCGGCTCACGCGGCAACTCGAGGCACTCAAGCGCGGCGTCGAGGCCTTCGGGGCAGGCCAGCTGAGCCACCGTGTGCGGGTGCGCGGGCGCGACGAGGTGGCCGCCGTGGCCGCCAGCTTCAACCGTGCTGCCGCCCGCATCGAAGAGCTGGTACGTTCGCACAAGTCCCTGCTGGCCAATGCCTCGCACGAACTGCGCTCCCCGCTGGCGCGCTTGAAGATGGCGGTGTCGCTGATGGATTCGGCCACCCCCGAGTCGCGGGCGGCTCTCAGGCAGGAGATCGAATCCAACATCCGCGAGCTCGACGCCCTGGTCGAGGAGGTGCTGCTCGCCAGTCGGCTCGATGCTGCCAAGGCTCTGGACCGCCGCGATGCTGTCGATCTGCTGGCTCTGGCCGCCGAAGAGGGCGCACGGGTCGATGCCGAGATCGAGGGGCGCAGCGTGGTGGTGCACGGCGACGAGCGCCTGCTGCGGCGTGCGCTGCGCAACCTGTTGGAGAATGCCAGGCGCTATGGCGGTGCCGAGGCGCCGCTCGTGCAGGTGCAAGCGGATGGCCGCCATGCGCTGGTCCAGGTCTGCGACCGTGGCCCGGGCGTGCCGGAGGACCAGCGCGAACGCATCTTCGAGGCCTTCTACCGCCTGCCGGGCCATGCCGAGTACGCCGGCGGCGTGGGCCTGGGCCTGAGCCTGGTGCGTCAGATCGCCCAGCGCCACGACGGGCAGGTGCGCTGCGAGCCGCGTGACGGCGGCGGCAGCTGCTTCAGCCTGCGTCTGCCCCGGGGGACGCCGGCGTGACGGATGAGGCGGCGGTTGTGCGCTCGGCGTAGCGGTTGAAGCGCCAGGCCGTGCCCTGCAGCGTGATGCGTCGCCAGGTGGCGCGCTTCTCCGCGGGGCTCATCTCGGGCCACATCTGCACCTCGGCAAAGTCTCGCCCGCAGCCCTTGCACACGTCGTCACCCTGGCTGGTCGAGCAGATCGCGATGCACGGCGTGTCGGGGGTGGTGGCGTACCAGGCCAGCCAGGCGTCCTTGGCCTTGGGGGGCATGGTGTCCTCGTCGCACTCGCTGTGGTGGTAGTACACCATCAGCGCGTACACCTCGGCCAACGCAAGCACTTCAGGGCAGGCGGTCACCCCATCGGGCGAAGGCCGCTGCTGGCGCCACCAGTTGATGGCCGATTCGATGTCGGTGATGTGGATACCGGCCACGGTGCCACCTTCGGGAGTCACTCCTGCGCCGCCACCAGGGCCGCCAGGGCTGCCTCGACGGTGGTGCGTTCCACACCTTCGCCCAGCGACACCGGCGCCGCGTCCAGTGCGGCAGCGCCCTCGGTCTTGAGCCGCTTGACCCAGCCCCCGGCCTCGCGGCCCTCGGCCAGCCCGGCGCTTTGCAGCAGCACGTGGCCATCGGGCGTGGTGAGCTTGAAATAGAACAGGCCGCCTTCGCGGTACTGCTTGAAGTCCGGCAGGGCGATGGCCTTGGCCGCCGGCACGGTCTTCGTGGCCGGGCGCGCAGCGGCCACCATCGGCCTCAGGCCCACGGCCTGGCGCAGCTCCTTCAGGAAAGGCGTGGCCACCGCGCGGGCCTTGCGTGCGCCGGCCTGGAGGATCTCTTCGACCTGCTCGGGGTGGGCCATGAAGCGCTCGTACACCTCACGCATCGGACCGATGTGCCCTTCGATCAGCGCCAGCAGGCGCTGCTTGGCCTCGCCCCAACCCAGCCCGCCACGCAGGTCGGCACGGAAGGCCTCGCGCTGTTCGGCGCTGGCAAAGGCGTCATGGATCATCACCAGGGCCGAGCCTTCCGGCTCCTTGGGTTCGCCAGGGGTGCGCGAGTCGGTCACGATGCGCGCGATGGCGTCCTTCAGGCCCTTGGCGCCGCCTTCGAAGAGCGGGATGGTGTTGTCATAGCTCTTCGACATCTTGCGACCGTCCAGACCGGGCAGGGTGGCCACATGATCATCGATCTGTGCCTGCGGCAGCACGAAGTACTCGCGTCCACGACCGAAAAGATGATTGAAGCGCTGCGCAATGTCGCGCGCCATCTCGATGTGCTGCACCTGGTCACGGCCCACCGGCACACGGTGGGCGTTGAACAGCAGGATGTCGGCGGCCATCAGGATCGGGTAGCTGAACAGGCCCATCGTGACGTTCGCATCCACGTCCTCGCCCGCGGCCTCGTTGGCATCGGTGGCCGCCTTGTAGGCATGCGCCCGGTTCATCAGGCCCTTGGCCGTCACGCAGGTCAGCAGCCAGGTGAGTTCAGGGGTCTCGGGAATGTCGCTCTGGCGGTAGAAGGTCACGCGCTGCGGGTCGAGCCCGGCCGCCAGCCAGGCGGCGGCGATCTCCAGGCGCGAACGTTCGATGCGCTCGGGCTCGTCGCATTTGATGAGTGCGTGGTAGTCGGCCAGGAAGAGAAAACTCTCCACACCGGGCTCCAGGCTGGCTTGCACGGTGGGACGGATCGCCCCGACGTAGTTGCCCAGGTGGGGGGTGCCGGTGGTGGTGATGCCGGTAAGGACGCGTTGAGTCATGAGTCGGGCCACAAAATGAGGCATCTCAGGGTGGACGCAGGATTGTAGGTGCGGCTCTCCAGGCCTGCGGGGCCAGGGGGCGCCAACGGCTACACTGCCGGCCCATGAAACGCATCGTGATCCTGATCTCGGGACGGGGCTCGAACATGGAGGCCATCGTTCAGGCCTGCGCGGGAGAGCAGTGGCGCGCCGAGATCGCCGCCGTGATCAGCAACCGCCCCGACGCCAAGGGCCTGCAGTTTGCCGCCGCGCGCGGCATCCCCACCGCGGTGGTGGACCATACCCAATACGCAAGCCGCGAGGCCTTCGATGCCGAGCTGGCCCGCGTCATCGATGGCTACAAGCCCGACGTCGTGGCGCTGGCCGGCTTCATGCGCATCCTCACGGCCCGCTTCGTCCAGCACTACCACGGCCGACTGGTGAACATCCACCCCTCGCTGCTGCCGGCCTTTCCGGGCCTGCACACCCACCGGCGGGCGCTGGAGGCGGGCTGCAAGCTCGCCGGGGCCACCGTGCATCTGGTGACGCCCGAACTGGACCACGGCCCCATCATCATGCAGGCCGCAGTGCCGGTGTTGCCCGGCGACACCGAAGACAGTCTCGCCGAGCGGGTCCTGGCCAAGGAGCACCTGATCTATCCGCGTGCCGTGCGCTGGATGGTCGAAGGTGTGCTCGATCTTCGCAAGGGCATCGTCAGCCACCGCCACGGCGAGACCCAGTTGCTGCTCTGACAGGGCGGGCCGGGGATAATCCCCCGCCATGCATCCGAATGCCCTTGTCGACCTGACCACCGAGCTGCTGCGTGCCGTCCTCAAGCTGGACGCACCGGCCGATGCGGTGGTATCCGCCTTTTTCCGTCAGCACCGCACGCTGGGGCCGCGCGAGCGGCACACCCTGGCTGAAACGGCCTACGCCGTGCTGCGTCGGCGCCTGTTCTTCCAGCACTTCGCCCAATCCGGCCAAGGCGCCTTGGAGCGCCGTCTGGCCCTGCTGGCCTGGCAGGGCGCAGAGGCCTCGCTGCGTGCAGCCGCAGGCCCCCATGAACAGGCTTGGCTCGCCCAGGTCCAGGCCGTGGATGCGACCACGCTGCCCGAAAAGCTGCGCCACAACCTGCCCGACTGGCTGGCTGGTGCGCTCAAGGACGCCTTGGGTGATGAGTTCTGGCCCCTGGTCGAAAGCCTGTCCCAGCCGGCTCCGCTGGACCTGCGTGTCAACGTGTTCAAGGCCAAGGTGGAAGCGGTGCAGGCCGAGCTGGCGTCTGCCGGCATCGAGGCGACGCCCACGCCGTACTCCCCCTGGGGGCTGCGGGTGCAGGGCAAGCCGGCGCTGAACAAGCTCGAGGTCTTCACCCGCGGTGACGTCGAGGTGCAGGACGAGGGCAGCCAACTGCTGGTCCTGCTCACCGGCGCGAAGCGCGGTGAGATGGTGGTGGACTTCTGCGCCGGCGCCGGGGGCAAGACCCTGGCGCTGGGCGCAGCCATGCGCAACACGGGGAGGCTGTATGCCTTCGATGTCTCGGGCCACCGGCTGGAAAAGCTCAAGCCCCGCCTCGCGCGCAGCGGCCTGTCGAACGTGTACCCGGCCCAGATCGCCCACGAACGTGACGATCGCATCAAGCGCCTGGCTGGCAAAGTCGACCGTGTGCTGGTGGATGCCCCTTGCTCCGGACTCGGCACCTTGCGCCGCAACCCTGATCTCAAGTGGCGCCAGTCGCCCCAGGCGGTGCAGGAGCTGCAAGCCAAGCAGCACGCCATCCTGGCCAGTGCGGCGCGCCTGCTCAAACCGGGCGGCCGGCTGGTCTATGCCACCTGCAGCGTGCTGCCCGGCGAGAACGAGCGCGTTGCCGAGGCCTTCACCCAGGCCCACCGCGACTTTCGCGTACTGCCGGCCATTGAGGCGCTGGCCCAGGCCAAGGTGCCGCAGGCCGAGACCCTGGTGAGCGGCGATAGCCTCAGACTATGGTCACATCGCCATGCCACCGATGGTTTTTTTGCCGCCGTCTGGGAACGGACCTGAGTGGCCCCATCTCCAAAGGTAGGCCGTGCGGAACGGCCGGAATCCGCCGTTTTCGCCGGGCAAACCCCGCCGGACGGCGGCCGGGCCGCCTACAATGCGGCCTGCTATTGAAAGGCTAGACCAATGTCCGAGATTCTTGTCGTGTGGGAGGCCCTGGTGGACTGGCTCGCCCATGGGGTGCTTCAGGCTGCCTGGTGGCAGATCCTGGCCTTCACCCTGGTGGCCACGCACATCACCATCGCCTCCGTCACGATCTTCCTGCACCGCTCGCAGGCGCACCGGTCCCTCGACCTGCACCCGATCGCGTCGCACTTCTTCCGCTTCTGGCTGTGGCTCACCACCGGCATGGTGACCAAGGAGTGGGTGGCCATCCACCGCAAGCACCACGCCAAGTGCGAAACCGAGGAAGACCCGCACAGCCCGGTGGCCCACGGCATCAAGACCGTGCTGCTCACGGGCAGCGAGCTCTATCGTGCCGAAGCCAAGAACCAGGAGACACTCGCCAAATACGGCCACAACACGCCGGATGACTGGATGGAGCGCAACCTCTACAGCCGCTTCAGCTGGCAGGGGGTGGGCCTGATGCTCATCATCAACCTGGCGCTTTTCGGTGCCATTGGCGCGACCGTGTGGGCCGTGCAGATGCTGTGGATCCCGATCACTGCCGCGGGCATCATCAACGGCCTGGGTCATTGGTGGGGCTACCGCAACTTCGAGGCCGCTGATGCCTCCACCAACATCTCGCCCTGGGGCATCATCATCGGCGGTGAGGAGTTGCACAACAACCACCACACCTACCCGACCTCGGCCAAGCTGTCGGTCAAGAAGTACGAGTTCGACATCGGCTGGATGTACATCCGCGGGCTGGAGATGCTGGGTCTGGCCAAGGTGCGCAAGACCCCGCCCATGCTCAAGCTGGGCGAGGTGAAGCCTGTGGCGGATGCCAAGACACTGGAAGCGGTGATCGCCAACCGCTACGAGGTGATGGCCAAGTACGCCCGCGAATTGCGTCGTGCCTGCAAGGACGAGATGCGGGCCCTCAAGCAGGCCGGCGCGAAGAACAGCGCCCGCTGGAAGGAACTGCACCTGGCCAAGCGCTGGCTGCACCGTGACGACGATCGCATCCCCAGCGAGCTGAAGCCCCAGATCGCCAGTGCCTGCGCCCAGTCCCCGGCGCTGGCCAAGCTCGTGGCCATGCGTGAGGAACTCCGCCAGCTCTGGACCCGCACCAATGTGTCGGCCGAACAGCTTGTCGCCGACCTGCAGGCCTGGTGCAAGAAGGCCGAGGAGAGTGGCATCGCCGCCCTCCAGGACTTCGCCCTGAAACTGCGCGCCGCCCACGCCTGACGCACGCGGTGGCTGGCAACACGAAGGCGCCCCGAGGGGCGCCTTTTTTCATGGCCCGAAGCGGCTCCGGGTGTGAAGCACCCATGAAAAAACCCGCCTGCGTTGCCGCGGCGGGTTTCTGCTTTGCCGGTGAACCGGAAAGGCAGGCCAGCAGCCTGCCCCGGGGGCTTATTTCAGCTTCGTTTCCTTGTAGGCGACGTGCTTGCGCGCCTTCGGGTCGAACTTGATGAATTCCAGCTTTTCAGGCGTGGTCTTCTTGTTCTTGGTCGTGGTGTAGAAGTGACCGGTGCCGGCTGTGGATTCCAGCTTGATCTTCTCGCGTCCGCCTTTGGTGGCCATGGTGCGTTCTCCTTAGTAAGGCGGGTGGATCAGAGCTCGCCCTTGGCGCGCAGATCGGCGACGACCTGGTCGATGCCGACCTTGTCGATCAGGCGCAGCGCGGCGTTGCTCACGCGCAGGCGCACCCAGCGGTTCTCGGTTTCGAGCCAGAAGCGACGGTACTGCAGGTTGGGCAGGAAGCGGCGCTTCGTTTTGTTGTTGGCGTGGGACACATTGTTGCCCACCATCGGGCCCTTGCCCGTAACTTGACAGACGCGTGCCATGACGCTTCTCCGTTTCAATCTCGGTTCACGATGTGCGGGACAGAGCAGGAACGTGAAAAGCCCTGATGGCCCGCCCTCGAGGGTCTGGCGCCCCCCCAATGAGGACAATGAGGAAACCGCCAGAATCGGCAAAGACCGCGATTATAGCCACAAAACGCGGCCCGGACCAGCCGCGCGTGAAGGCGCGGGCCGTCAGCCGGCGTTCTGCTCCAGGAAGCGCTGGGCATCCAGGGCGGCCATGCAACCCGTGCCAGCACTGGTGATGGCCTGGCGGTAGACGTGGTCCTGCACGTCGCCGGCCGCAAACACCCCGGGCACGCTGGTCATGGTGGCCATGCCGTTCAAGCCGCTGCGGGTGATGATGTAGCCGTCCTTCATCTCCAGCTGGCCCTTGAAGATGTCGGTGTTGGGCTGGTGGCCGATGGCGATGAAGCAGCCCTGCA
>CAZKGD010000056.1:0-20387 GCA_964552215.1 uncultured Caldimonas sp. | reverse complement strand
AGTCGATCACCTGGCAGGCCATGCTGGGCGCCACCACCTTGATCATGGCGATCTCCAGCTTGGCGGTCTTGTTGCCCGCCACGTCCATCATCCAGGCGGCCTTCATCGTCAGCAGGCGGGCCTGCTCGATCATGCAGCGGGCTTCTGCGATGCGCTCCTGGGTGACGGTCTGCTGGGCGATGGTCTTGCCGAAGGCCACACGCGACGAGGCGCGCTTGCACATCAGTTCCAGCGAGCGCTCGGCCAGGCCGATCAGGCGCATGCAGTGGTGGATGCGGCCGGGGCCGAGGCGGCCCTGGGCAATCTCGAAGCCGCGGCCTTCACCGAGCAGGATGTTGCTGGCCGGCACGCGAACGTTCTCGAACAGCACCTCCATGTGGCCGTGCGGGGCGTCGTCATAGCCCATCACGTGCAGTGGGCGCAGCACTTTCACGCCCGGGGTGTCGGCGGGCACCAGGATCATCGACTGCTGGCTGTGCTTGGGCGCGGCCGGGTCGGTCTTGCCCATGAAGATGAAGATCTTGCAGCGCGGATCGCCAGCGCCTGACGTCCACCACTTGCGGCCATTGATGATGTAGTCGTCGCCCTGGCGCTCGATGCGCGACTCGATGTTGGTGGCATCCGACGAGGCCACGGCCGGCTCGGTCATCGCAAAGGCGCTGCGGATCTTGCCGTCGAGCAGGGGTTCGAGCCACTGCTTCTTGTGCTCGGCCGTGCCGTAGCGCACGATGGTTTCCATGTTGCCGGTGTCGGGCGCCGAGCAGTTGAAGACCTCGCTCGACCAGGGCACCCGGCCCATGATCTCGGCCAGCGGCGCGTATTCCTGGTTCAGCAGGCCGGCGCCGTATTCACTTTCCGGCAGGAAGAGGTTCCACAGACCGGCGGCACGTGCCTTCACCTTCAGGTCTTCGATCACCTGCAGGGGTTTCCAGCGGTTGCCGGCTGCGGTGTTGGCGGCCTGTTCCTCGTCGTAGCGGGCCTCAGCCGGATAGATGTGCTCGGCCATGAAGGCCTGCAGCTTGTCCTGCAGTGCCCGGGTCTTGGGGGTGTATTCGAAGTCCATGGTGTCTCCGTCGGGTGTTTGTTGGAAGGGCCGGTCAGCTGCGCGTGGCGAAGCGCCAGCCCATTTCGGCCAGAGGACGCGCGCCGGCACCGGCCTGTCTGGCCTGCGCACTGGAGGCTGTGCCGTCCTCCACCCGCTTGGCAATGCCCTGCAGGATGCCGGCGATACGGAACAGGTTGTAGGCGAGGTAGAAGTTCCAGTCCGCCATCACCGCATCGGGGTCGGCGCGGCCGGTGCGCTCGCAGTAGCGGCGCACATACTCGCGTTCGTCGGGGATGCCCAGCGAGGCCAGGTCGAGCCCGCCGATGCCACGGAAGGACCCCGGCGGGATATGCCAGGACATGCAGTGGTAGCTGAAGTCGGCCAGGGGGTGGCCGATGGTGGACAGCTCCCAGTCGAGCACCGCCAGCACACGCGGCTCGCTGGGGTGGAAGATGAGGTTGTCCAGCCGGTAGTCGCCGTGCACGATGGAGACCTGCGACTCGTCGCGTGCGCTGTCGGGGATGTGGGCCGGCAGCCATTCGATGAGCCGGTCCATCGCCTCGATGGGCTGCGTGATGGAGGCCTGGTACTGCTTGGTCCAGCGTGCGATCTGGCGCTCGAAGTAGTTGCCGGGCTTGCCGTAGTCGGCCAGCCCGCGTTCGCGGAAGTCCACGCTGTGCAGCGCGGCGATCACACGGTTCATCTCGTCGTAGATGGCGCCGCGCTCGGCGGGGTTCAACGAGGGCAGCGACTGCTCCCACAGCACGCGACCTTCCACGTACTCCATGATGTAGAAGGCGCGGCCGATGACCGATTCGTCGTCGCACAGTACGTGCATCCGGGCGACCGGCACGGCAGTGCCGTGCAGGGCTTTCATGACGGTGAACTCGCGCTCGATCGCATGGGCGGAGGGCAGCAGCTTGGCCACCGGGCCCGGCTTGGCGCGCATCACGTAGCTGCGTCCCGGCGTGGTCAGTTTGTACGTGGGGTTGGACTGCCCCCCCTTGAATTGCTCAACCGACAGCGGGCCCTCGAAGCCGGGCAGATGCTGGTGCAGATAGGCTTCGAGCGCCGCGATGTCGAAGCGGTGCTGTTCGGCAACGGGGCGGGTTCCGGTCTGGGCTTCCATCAGGCTTTCCTGTCGTGGGTCAACGCGAGCCGGGCGCCCATGGAAGCGCGACCGGCTAGCGTTCGGCAATGGCCATCAGCTTGTCGCGCGAGAGCACGATCAGCCGGGTGGGCTCGATGCGCACGGCTCCCTCGCGTTCCAGGGCCTTGAGTTCCTGGTTGACGCGCTGGCGCGAGGCACCCAGCAACTGCGCCAGATCTTCCTGCGCCAGCTGCAGGCCGATGCGGATTTCCTGCTCGCCCTGGGGCACACCATAGGTGCGAGCCAGCAACAACAACTGCTTGGCCAGGCGCGCCGCCAGAGGCAGGGTGTTGAGGTCCTCGACGATGTTGAACATCAGGCGAAGACGGCGGCAGTTCAAGCGCAGCAAGGCCTCGTACAGCTCGGTATGCTGGGCGAGCAGTTCCTTGAAGTCGGGCTTGCGCACGACCAGCAGCGTGGTGTCCCCATGTGCGTGCGCGTCGTGCGTGCGAGGCAGGCCGTCGAACAGGGCAATGTCGCCGAACCACACACCTGGCTCCACATAGGTCAGCGTCACCTGCTTGCCCGACAAGGAGACCGAGCTCACGCGCACGGCGCCCTTGGCCACGCCGGTCCACTCGCTGGCCGGTTCGCCGCGCGAGGACATCAGGGCGCCGTCGCTGAGGCGACGCACCGAGGCGCGTGACAGGATGGCCTGGCGCAGCGCGGGAGAAAGCTTGGAAAACCAAGGGCCGGACTCGATGGTGTTGCGTTCGGCGATTGTAAGAATGGGGGTCTGCATGTTTTGTCGCTGACGTGACAGAACGGCTGTCGGGTCTCCCCGTATTGTCCACCTACATGTCAACCAGGAGACAGATGATGCAGCAATCACCCTCGATCGACGACATCGCGTCGCTGCAAGGTCGCGTGAGTGAAGCCGAATGGCGTGCCCGTGTGGACCTGGCCGCGGCCTACCGGCTGGTGGCGTTGTTTGGCTGGGACGACCTCGTCTTCACCCACATCACTGCACGTGTGCCGGGGACTGAAGACCAGTTCCTCATCAACCCTTATGGCCTGATGTTCGAGGAGATCACAGCCTCGAGCCTGGTGCGCATCGATCTGGCCGGCAAGAAGCTGGACGATACGCCCTTCGAGATCAACCCGGCGGGCTTCACCATCCACAGTGCCATCCACGCGGTCCGCCACGACGCGCATTGCGTGCTGCACACCCACACGCTCAACGGCATCGCCGTCTCGGCGCAGAAGCACGGCGTGCTGCCGCTGTCCCAGCAATCGATCTTCGTATTGAACAGCCTGGCCTATCACAACTACGAAGGGGTGGCGCTGCGCGACGACGAGAAGCCACGCCTCGTACGCGACCTGGGCGACAAGACCTACCTGATGCTGCGCAACCATGGGCTGTTGACCGTGGGCGCGACGGTGGCCGACGCTTTCCTGGCGATGTACCTGTTCGAGACTGTGTGCAACATCCAGGTCCGCGCGCTCGCCGGCGGGTCGGAGCTCATCACGGTGGACCCGGCCATCATCGAAACCTCGGGACAGCAGGCCCGGCAGGTGACGCGCGGGCAGGGCGCCGGCACGCTGACCTGGCCTGGGCTGCTGCGGCGTCTGGACCGGCGCAGCCCCGGCTACGCGCTCTGATCAGGCCTGCGGCTCCAGCCGCAGGTATTGCAAGAGCAGCTTTTCCATCGTGGTGTGGCGTTCGCGTTCGTGCAGCCACTGGGTGGGGGAGAGGTTCACCGCGCGCACGACGAGATCGTCCGAGCCGACGTCGATGATGTTGATGCAGGCGGGGGCTTGCTCGAAGCGGCCGAGGTAGCAACGCTGTCCAGCCAGTGCGTAGGACAGAAGGCCCCGATTGACGGCGCCATGCAGCACCAGCAGGGACTGATCCCAATCCGGGTCGGCCAGCACGGCCTGGAAGGCGGGCAGGATGCGGTCGAGCATCTCGCCGATCGACTCACCCCCCAGGAAGCGCGCAGACTCGTCCACCACGCCTTGGAAGGCGCCGAGGAAGGCCTCGCGGAGGCGGTCGCGCGGCAGGTCGGCCAGGCGTCCAGGGCGGATCTCCTGCAGCGCCTCGTTCACTTCCAGCCGTGGTGGGTGGCCGGCGACGGCCAGCACACGTTCGGCGGTTTCCACCGTGCGCGGCAGGCCGCTCACCCAGACCCGGTCGAAGCGTGCACCGGCGTGCCGGAATGCTGCGCCGGCCGCATCCGCCTGGGCCCGCCCGGTGGCATTGAGCGGAACCGTGTCCGGATGGACGGGGGTGCCGTCCGGCAGGAAGTAGTCCACTGAGCCATGACGCATCAGGTACAGGCGCCGACGGCGGGGCAAGGTGAGTGTCATGGCCGGCCCCCTGGCGAGCCCGCTTCAGCGGAAGCGGGCGGGGCGCTTCTCGAGGAAGGCAGCGATGCCCTCGCGAGCGTTGGGATGATGCAGGTTGTCGACAAAGCTGTCTCGTTCGGCGTCGAGTTGCTGGGGCAGGGTACGTGCCGGCCAGTGATTCAGCAACTCCTTAGAGCTGGCCAGGGCGTTGGGCGCCAGTTCGGACAGGCGCGCAGCAATGGCCAGAGCTTCGGCCAAGGCGCGACCCTTGTCTGTCACCCTGTTGACAAGGCCGAACTGGTGCAACCGCTCGGCCGAGATCGGTTCGCTCAGCCAGAGCAGTTCAGTGGCCAGTGGGCGGGGCAACATCTGCATGAGCTGCCAGCTCGCACCCCCATCGGGGCTGAGGGCGATGCGGCTGTAGGCCAGCGTGAAGCGTGCGTCGCGGCCGGCGACCAGCAGGTCGCAGGCCAGGGCCAGCGAACAACCGCCCCCGGCGGCCACGGTCTCGATCGCTGCGATCACAGGCTTGGGGAAGGTGCGGATCGCTTCGATCCAGCGATGAAAGCGCTCCAGCCGCGACGTCTGCACCTCCGGCCCGAGTTCCGCGTTGCGTTGCAGCTGTTGCAGGTTGCCGCCCGCGCAGAAGGCGTCGCCTGCTCCGGTGATCACGACGGCACGGATCTCGTCGGAGGACTCGGCGACGTTCAGGGCCTCCACACCGGCGGCCATGATGTCTTCCGACAAGGCGTTGCGCGTCCCGGGGGCGCTGAGCGTGAGTACCAGGGTGCGGTCGATGCGTTCGGTCAGGAGTTCACTGGACATGGCGGGCTCGTGATGCCGGCAGGGCGTTGTCGATTGTGCACGAGCGATGCCCACCCCGGGGCATCAGGGGGACCACGCACGGAGGCGCTGCAACCTTCATGCTAGAGTCGTTCGACCTGCGTGACACGCATCGCATGAAGAGCCTCCACCTGCCCCATTCCAAGAAGTTGCTGGCCTCCAGTCTGTCCCTGGCCCTTGCGGGGGGCGTGGGCAGCGCGTGGGGTCTTGGATTCGGAGCCGGGAGCAGTCAGGCCGTGCTCGGCCAGGCGCTGGACTTCGCGGTGCAGGTCCGAGTGGAGCCGGGGGAACAGGGCGAAGCCGAATGCGTCAGTGCCGACGTGAGCTTCGGAGATGTGCGACTGGGTCGCGGTCAGGTGCGCGCTCGATGGGACCCTCCTGTCGCGGGCACCGAGCAGACCTTGAGAGTTCGCACGCTTACTGCCGTCAGCGAGCCCATTGTCACGGTCGATGTGACCGTGGGATGCAAGTCGCGGCTGCAGCGTCAGTTCGTGGCCTTTGCAGATCCGCCCACCCTGCGGGAGCCTTCGTCCGTGCAGGCCGCCATTGCGCCAGCGGCCCCCGCTGAGGGTCGTCCTGTCGCGCGCCCGGCCGCGCCTCGGGCACAGCCCCCGGCGCGCCCCCCACGTGCGGCCGTTTCCGTACCGTCCGGGTCGAATGCCACAGAGCCGGAGCCGTCCGCGCCCCGCCGGCGCACAGCGGCCCGCCCGCCCAGTCCGCCGGCAGCGGAGCAGCCTCGCTTGCGGCTGGATCCCCTGGACGCCGAGCTCTTCAGCACGCCCGGCTTGCGTATCGCCAGCACCCTGGGCAGTGTCGAACCTCCGGCCCCGGAGCAGCAACAGGCGGCAGCTGCCTTGTGGAAGGCTCTGAACACCACGCCCGAGCAGGCCGCCCGAGAGAGCGAGCGCATGCGGCAGCTGGAAGAGAGCCTCGCCGCCTTGCGTCAGGAATCTGCTGCCACCCGCCAGGCCCTGGAAGGTCTGCAGGCCAGCCTGCGAGATGCTCAGGAGCAGCGCTATGCCAACCCTCTGGTCTATGCACTCCTGATGCTGTGCCTGGCCCTGGGTGGCGCCCTGGTGTGGATGGTCCGCCAGCGGGCGGCGGCCAGCGGCGCCTGGTGGCGGCCCTCGGCAGCGGGCAGCCTGCCGGCGGACCTGGCGTCGGCGCCTGTGCCGCCGAATGTGGCCGCCACCTCTTCGGCAAGCGCGGTCGTTCCGTCTGCACCCATGCCGATGCCGCCGGTGTTGCCGTCAGCAAGTCCGGAACCCGCGCCGGCGACAGCGCCCGCGCCACCCCCGAGGCCTCCTGCGCCCCCCGTTTCTGCAGCGACCTCTGCGATCGATGGAGAAACCGCTCCCGAGAAAGTGGCGGTCGAGGAGCTCATCGACCTGGAGCAGCAGGCGGAGTTCTTCCTGGCGCTGGGCCAAGACGACTCTGCGATCGAGCTCTTGCAGGGCCACGTGCGCGAGCACCGCGATCCAAGTCCGCTGCCTTTCCTGAAGCTGCTGGAAATCCACAAGCGCCGCGGGGACCGCGAGGCGTACGATGACATGCGCCGGGAGTTCAACCGGCGATTCAATGCCTATGCGCCGTCGTGGGACGAGGAGCTCGCCGCCGGCCGGTCCTTGGAGGACTACCCCACCGTGATTTCGCGCCTGCAGGGCCTTTGGGACTCGCCGGTGCGCTCGCTGGAGGTGCTGCGTGCGTCGCTGCTGCGTGGCGACGGGGATGCCAAGGCCTTCGACCTGCCCGCCTACCGCGAACTGCTGGTGCTCTACGGCATTGCGCGCGACCGCGTCCAGTTGGATGCCACCGGCGAAGAGGTCGATCTGCTGCTGCCGCTGGACGAACCCGAGGACCCCTACGCGACGCGGCTGGAGCCCACCATTGCCCCGGCCACTCCCCCCGCGTTCCAGGCGCCATCCCTGCCGGACGAGGACCGGGTCGATGTCCATCTTGACCTGGGGGGGAGCGAGGCGACGCCGGCTCGCCGCGACGCACCGCCAAGCAATCTGATCGAATTCATCCCGGTCGAGCCAAGCCGCCAACCCGAGCCGGGCAGCGAGGGCCCGCGCTGATCCGCGGCCTCATAGGCGAGTCAGACGCTCCAGGGCCTGGTGCAGCGTCTCGTCTCGCTTGGCGAAGCAAAAGCGCGCCAGCCGGCGATCGGTGCCGTCACTGTAGAACACGGACAGCGGGATCGCCGCTACGCCCACCTCCGTAGTCAGCCAGCGACAGAAGGCCGGCTCGTCGAGGTCGCTGACGGCGCCGTAATCCACACACTGGAAATAGCTGCCCTGGCTGGGCAGGAGTCGAAAGCGCGTGCCGGCGAGACCGGACCGGAACAGGTCGCGTTTGCGCTGGTAGAAGGCTGGCAGTTCCAGATGAGGCCTCGGATCGGCCATGTAGGCGGCAAGGGCGTGCTGCATCGGCGTGTTCACGGTGAACACGTTGAACTGGTGCACCTTGCGGAACTCGGCCATGAGGGCCGCCGGTGCGGCCACATAGCCCACCTTCCATCCCGTCACGTGATAGGTCTTGCCGAAACTCGAGACGATGAAGCTGCGCTGCGCCAGCCCGGGGTGACGGGCCACGCTTTCATGGCGTTCCCCGTCGAAGACCATGTGCTCGTAGACCTCGTCGCTGATCACGACGATGTTGGTTGGGCGCAGCAGCTCGTCGAGGGCGCGCATGTCCTCGGCCGTCCACACCGTGGCGCTGGGGTTGTGGGGCGTGTTGAGGATGAGCGCCCGCGTGCGCGGCGTGATCGCCGCGGCGATGCGCGCAAAGTCGGGGCGGAAGTCGCCGGCCTGGCCCGAGCGGCCCAACGGCACGAAGACGGCCTTGCCGCCGGCCAGTTCGATGTTGGGCTCGTAGCTGTCGTAGCAGGGTTCGAGCACGATCACCTCGTCGCCCGGATGCACCACGGCGAGGATGGCGGTCAGGATGGCCTGGGTGGCGCCTGCCGTCACCGTGATCTCGCTGCCCGGGTCGTAGGGGCGGCCATAGAGTGCCTGGATCTTCGCGGCAACGGCCTCACGCAGGGCAGGGATGCCCGCCATCGGCGGGTACTGGTTGTGGCCGGCGCGCAGCGCTGCGTTCACGGCATCCAGCAGCCGAGGGTCGCAGTCGAAGTCCGGGAAACCTTGCCCGAGGTTGACGGCGCCATGTTCCTGCGCCAGGGCCGACATCACGGTGAAGATGGTGGTGCCCACCTTGGGCAGGCGGGTGGCGAGTTGGGGGACGGCATTCATGGGCAGGCTCAGAGGTCGTAGGAGCTGGACTCGCCGCCCATGGCCCGCATGATGAGGTTGCGGTTCAGGCGCTCCGAGGTCAGCTCGGCAAAGGCGTAGACGAAATTGCGCAGGTAGGCGCCGCGCTTGAAGGCGATGCGCGCGAGGTTGTGGCCGAAGAGGTGCCCGGCGGGGCGCCAGACCAAGTCTCCTCCGGGGGCCGTGAAGGTGGGATCGTCGCGTACGGCCATCTCGGCCACGATGCCCACGCCCAGGCCCAGGCGGACGTAGGTCTTGATCACATCGGAGTCGATCGCTTCGAGCACGATGTTGGGCTTGAGCTTGCGAAGCGCAAAAGCCTGATCGATCTTGGTGCGGCCAGTGAAGGAGGGGTGATAGGAGATGAGCGGCTCGCTCGCCAGGTCGTCCAGAGACAAGCGCTCTGCGCCCGCCAGTCGATGCTGCGCTGGCAGCACCACCACATGCGACCACTCGTAGCACGGCAGGGTCACCAGCTCCTCGAATCCCGCCAGCGACTCCGTGGCCAGCCCCACCTCGGCGCTTTCCTGCAGCAGCATCTGGGCCACCTGCTCGGGCGTGCCCTGGTGCAGGCTCACGCTCACCTTCGGGAAGCGCTTGCGCAACTGGGCCACCGGGGTGGGCAGCACGTAGCGTGCCTGGGTATGGGTGGTGGCGATCGACAGGGTACCGGCATCCTGCTTCGAGAATTCTTCGCCGATGCGCTTGAGGTTGCCGACCTCGCGCATGATGATCTCGATGGACTTGAGCACCTCCTGGCCCGGCTCGGTGACCCGTTTCAGGCGCTTGCCGTGCCGGGCGAAGATATCCACGCCGAGCTCCTCCTCCAGTTCCAGGATGGCCTTGGACACGCCCGGCTGCGAGGTGTAGAGGGCCTTGGCGGTCTCGGTGAGGTTGAGGTTGCGCCGCACGGCTTCCTGGACGAAGCGGAACTGGTGCAGGTTCATATTTCGGGACCGTCTGAAGAGGTCTCGAATTATGTCATTGAAGCATGAGGTCTTCAGGCCCTCGGGCTCATCCGTGCAACCACCCCGGCCATGGCGGCGATCACGTCGGGATCTTCGCCGATGGCGGGCTGAAGGGTCCAGTGCACGCCCGGATGCTGTTGTGCCAGCGTCTGCATCAACTGGGGCAGGTCCTTGCGGACATGGCCCCCGGCGCCCAGGAAGAGGGGCACGACCTGGATGTCGGTGCATCCCTGGGCGGCCAACTGCCGAGCCGCCTCCGGCAGGGTCGGGGTCATGAACTCCAGAAAGGCCAGCACCACCTGGGTGTCCGGGCGCAGCTGTTGCACATGGGCGCGCACCGCCTCGAAGGGCTGGGCCCAGGCCGGGTCACGCGCCCCATGGGCGAAGAGGATGAAGCCAGGGACACTCATTGGCGAGCCTCAGCGATGTCGCACCAGCCAGTTGAAGGCCAGCAACGAGAGGAGGAAGTACACGGCGCTCGGCGTGGCCGCCGCGACCCACGGCGTCCAGTCCTGCAGCAGCCCGATGTGGGTGAAGACATTGTTCAACAGCACGAAACTGATCCCCAGCATGATCCCGCCAAAGACCTTCAGGCTGATGCCGCCCGAGCGGCTGTGCAGATAGGCAAAGGGCAGGGCAAGCATCACCATCACCAGGCAGGCCAGGGGGTAGAGCACCTTCTTCCAGAACTGGATCTCGTAGCGCTGGGCGGCCTGTTCGTTGTCGGACAGGTGGGTCATGTATCGGAAGAGGTCGAGCGCCGACATCTCGCTGGGTGGCCGCACCGCAGCCACGACGACATTGCGCGTCAGGGTGCTTTCCCACTCGAGCGACGCCAGCCGCTCTTCCGCGACCACCAGGTCCTGCCCGCCCGGTTGCGGATGCCAGCGGCTGCGCTGCACTTGCGAGAGCTGCCACACGCCGTCGTCACCCACCACGGCGGATTCGGCCTGGAGTTGGCCCACCAGCCGGGCGTCCCCATTGAATTCATAGAGACGCACATTACGCAAACGGCCGTCCGGTGCCGCTGCGGTGATTTGCACCGAGTAGCTGCGCTCGCCCGAGGCAGTGAGCTGTCGATCCTTGAGCCAGGTTCCCGCCTGCCCATACACGCTGCCCCCTCTGGCGGCGGTGCGGACCGCATGGGCCTCACGGTCGGAGGCGGGCGCCACGTAGTCGCCCAGCACGAAGGTGGCCGCGGCAAAGGCCAGGCCCAGCCCGAGCAGCAGCAGCAGGGCACGCTGCGGCCCCAGACCGCTCACGCGCAGGATGGTGAACTCGGACGACTGCGCCATGCGCGCCAGCGCGTAGATCGTGCCGATGAGCACCGCGATGGGCATCAGCACGTAAAGATGACCCGGCAGCAGCAGCAGACAATACAGCAGCGCCTGGTGCAGCTGGTAGCCGCCGCGGCCGACGCGCTCCAGCTCGTCGACCACATCGATGAAGAAGAACAGGGCCAGGAAGGCTACCGCCACGAAGGCGATCGCGCCGAGGACGTCGGCATAGAGCAGCCGGCGTACGGTTTTCATGAGCTCGTCCTCGACTGGACGCTTCGCGGGAGCGGCAGCCATCCGGCCAGGCCGCGCTCTCGCCAGCGCAGCAAGGCCAGCGCCAGCAGGGCCGTGCCCCCGTGAATGCCCAGGAGGGCAGCGAGCGGTGTCAGTCGGCCGGTGGCCACCCAGGCCTGCGACAGGTTCAGCAGGTTGTAGTAGACGATGAAGGCCAGCAGGGCCGTCATCAGGTTCCAACTGGTGCCCCGGCGGGGCGAGGTCGCCGAAAGAACGACCCCCAGCAGCAGCAGGTTGAGGGCTGTCAGTGGCAACCCGATCCGCCAGGTGAGTTCCCCCAGGTGGCGTGGCTGCGGGTCGAGCAGCAACGAGATGCTGGAACGTGCGCGAGGAGGCAACACCGTCTCCTGGGTGCGAACGCGTTCGTCGATGCGAAGTCGATAGGTATCGAACTGCGCGATGCGCCGCTCGCCGGTCACGGCATTGTGGTCGGCTTGCTGGCCTGCATCGAGCACGAGGTAGCGGTCCTCCCCCTCGAACTCGATGCGCCCCGTGCTGGCGGTTGCGACCGACTCGCGCTCGTCCCCACGCGTGAGTACGAAGACATTGCGACCCACCCTGCCGTCGTCGGTATTGCGCTCGATGAAGAAGACTCGCCGGCCATCGCTGGAACTCTGGAACTGCCCCGGCGCCACTCGCGAGAGGTCAGAGCGGCGCTCATAGAGTGCGCGCAGCTCGATGATGCTCTGGTTGGCCCAGGGCCACACGAACAGGGCCAGCACGGCGATCACGGCCAGCACCGCCGCGCCCATTCGCAGCACGGGCTTCAGGAAGCGGCCCAGCGGGACGCCGCTGGCGAACCACACGGACATCTCGCTGTCCCTGTACATGCGCGACAGGGTGCTGACCGTGGCCACGAACAAGGACAGTGCAAGGATGGTGGGCAGATAGCCCAGCACGGTGTAACCCATCAGCAGCACCACGTGCTGTGGGGACACGGAGCCGCTGGCCGCCTGGCCGAGGGTGCGGATGAGCATCATCGTGAGCACGATGGTCAGCAGCACCACCAGGGTGGCGCCAAAGCTTCGGCCCAGCTCTTTTCGGACGGAGGAATCGAATAACATCGAAAAATTCAATGGATGGCGACATTATGGACTTTCGAGCGATAGCCTCTGCCCCCGCACTGTGGAGCGAAACCCCCTGTGATGCCCTGGTGGTCATCCTCCTGGCCGATGCCAAGGATCACGGCTTGCCTGCCGCGCTGGCAGGGCTCCTCGACGATGCCGTGAAAGCCGGTGATCTGGCGCTGAAGGCCGGACGCAGCCTGTATGTGCATCGGCCAGCGGGTGTGCGGGCGCCGCGTCTGGTCTGGTCTGTGGCTGCCAACGATTCCGCCAAGGCCTTGCGCGCGGCGGCACAGGCGGCTTTCCAGGCGCTCAAGGCGGGCGGCGCACGCCACGTGGCGGTGGCACGCTGCGGATCGGCCGGCATCGAGGCCGGGCATGCCCAGGCCCTCGTCAGCACGGCCCACGACGCGGTCTACG
This sequence comes from uncultured Caldimonas sp., assembly GCA_964552215.1. Classification (GTDB taxonomy): domain Bacteria; phylum Pseudomonadota; class Gammaproteobacteria; order Burkholderiales; family Burkholderiaceae_C; genus Caldimonas. The sequence goes on along the minus strand of CAZKGD010000056.1, from coordinate 7,765 downwards.
TGTACCGGCACACGAAGCCCAGCGCTGTGCCGGCTCCACTCCTGTCCAAGGTCAGCGTGCTGGTCGACAAGCTCGTGCTGAAAGCCGCACAGCATGAACTGGCTCAGGCCGCTGCCATTGCGCAAGGGATGGCGCTGGCGCGCGAGTGCGCCAATCGCCCCGGCAACCACTGCACCCCCGATCATCTGGCGCAGGAGGCCCGCAAGCTTGCGCGAGACCACGGGCTCAAGGTCGAGGTGCTGGACCGCAAGGCCGTGGAAAAGCTCGGCATGGGGGCTTTCCTGGCCGTGGCCCAGGGCTCCGAACAGCCGCTGCGTTTCATCGTGCTGCGCTACGAAGGGGCCCGCAAGGCCGAGGCTCCGCATGTGCTGGTGGGCAAGGGCATCACCTTCGACACCGGCGGCATCTCCATCAAGCCCGCGGGCGAGATGGACGAGATGAAATTCGACATGAGTGGCGCCGCCAGCGTGCTGGGAACGCTGCGTGCCGTGGCTCAACTCAAGCCCCGGATCAACGTGATCGGCGTGATCCCTGCCTGCGAGAACATGCCCGATGGCCGGGCCGTCAAGCCGGGCGACGTGGTCACCAGCCTGTCCGGTCAGACCATCGAGATCCTCAACACCGATGCCGAGGGCCGGCTGATCCTGTGCGATGCCTTGACCTACGTCGAACGCTTCAAGCCGGCGTCGGTCATCGACATCGCCACGCTCACCGGTGCCTGCGTGATCGCGCTGGGCCATCACCACACCGGGCTGTTCACGGCCGACGACGATCTGGCCCAGTCCCTGGTCGCAAGCGGCCAGGAGGCACTCGACCCCTGCTGGCGCATGCCCCTGGACGAGGACTACGACGAAGCCCTGAAGAGCAATTTTGCCGACATGGGCAACGTGGGCGGGCGCGCCGGCGGCGCGATCACCGCCGCCATGTTCCTGCGCAAGTTCACCGGCAAGTACCGCTGGGCCCACCTCGACATTGCTGGCACGGCGTGGAAGAGCGGGGCGGCCAAGGGAGCCACCGGGCGTCCGGTGGCGCTGCTCACCCGCTACCTGCTGCGCCAGGCCTGCTGAGTAGAGCGGCATGCCGTCCGTTGCCTTTCACTTCAACATGCCCGACAAGCTGGGCTACGCCTGCCGCCTGCTGCGCAAGGCGCTGAGGCAAGGTGTCCAGGTGGGGGTGGTCGGCGAAGACGCGCAGCTGGCCGAGCTTGATCGCACACTGTGGACCTTTGATCCGGTGGACTTCGTCCCCCACCTGCGAGCGGGGCCGGACACGCCTGCCGCAGCGACGGGCGTGGCGGCTCGCACCCGGCTGTGGCTCGCCCGGCAGCCGCGGGACCTGCCGCACCGGGCTGTGCTGGTGAATCTCGGGCCGGACATCCCCGAAGGTTTCGAGGGCTTCGAACGGGTCATCGAACTGGTCGAGGGGGGGCAGGCGGATCGGCTGCAAGGACGACAGCGCTGGAAGCACTACCAGGCCGCCGGCTGCGAGATCGAGCGCCATGAGGTTGGAACACCCGCCTGAGGCCGTGGTTTTCTCGCTGGCTGGCGTGCCCCTTGCTTGGCGAGACCGTGACCGCCGCGCAACATCAATCAGGGGCAACGCCATGGAGTTTTTCACGCAGATTGATATACATTTTGCGGTTCAAGCTCCGGGGCGGCATGGCCGCGCCCATCACCCAGTTCGCTGAATTTCTTTCAAGGACATTTATGAAGAAGCTGACACTCCTGGCATCTGCGGTCGCTCTGGCCGGTCTGGCCGCTTGTGGCAAGAAGGAAGAGGCGCCTGCTGCCGCGGCGCCTGCTGCGGCGCCTGCCGTCAGTGAGGAAGTGGTTCGCCTCGGTCACGTCGGCCCCACCAGCGGCGGCATTGCCCACCTGGGCAAGGACAACGAGATGGGTGCCCGCATGGCGGTGGACGAGCTCAACGCGCAGGGTCTGATCATCGGCGGCAAGAAGATTCGCTTCGAGCTGCTGGCCGAAGACGATGCGGCCGACCCGAAGCAGGGCACGGCAGCCGCTCAGAAGCTGGTCGACTCCGGCGTCAAGGGCGTGATCGGTCACCTCAACTCGGGTACCACCATCCCCGCGTCCAAGATCTACAACGACGCCGGCATCCCCCAGATTTCGCCCTCGGCCACCAACCCCCGCTACACGCGCCAGGGCTTCAACACCGCCTTCCGCGTCGTGGCTGACGACGTGCATCTGGGCGGCACGCTGGGTCGCTATGCGGTGCAAACCCTGCAAGGCAAGGCGATCGCTGTGATCGATGACCGCACGGCCTACGGCCAGGGGGTCGCCGACGAGTTCGAGAAGGCTGCCAAGGCTGCTGGTGGCAACGTCGTCGCGCGTGAGTTCACCCACGACAAGGCCACGGACTTCACTGCCATCTTGACCACCATCAAAGGCAAGAGCCCGGATGTCGTGTTCTACGGCGGCATGGACGCCGTGGCTGGCCCGATGCTGCGCCAGATGAAGTCCCTGGGTATCAACGCCAAGTTCATGGGTGGCGACGGCATCTGCACGGGCGAACTGCCCAAGCTGGCTGCTGGCAGCATGGCTGACGAGCAGGTCTACTGCGCCGAGGCGGGTGGTGTCGAAGGCGAGCAGAAGGCCGGCATGGACGCCTTCAAGGAGAAGTTCAAGCAGAAGTTCAACATCGACGTGCAGCTCTACGCTCCGTACGTGTACGACGCGACGCTGACCCTGGTGGAAGCCATGAAGAAGGCCGACTCCGTCGACCCCGCCAAGTACCTGCCTGAACTGGCCAAGATCGAGTACAAGGGCGTGACCGGCACGATCGCCTTCGATGAAAAGGGCGACATCAAGAACGGTGCCCTGACCCTGTTCACCTACAAGGGCGGCCAGCGCGAACAACTCGCTGTGATCCGTTGATCATCGGGGCCCTCGGCCCCATGAAAAAAGGCGTCCTTCGGGACGCCTTTTTCTTTGCCCGGACTTCGTGGCCGGGGAGTCCGCTCAGATCTTGGCGGTGCTGATGTAGCTGTCGTAGCGCCACTCCGAGAAGCGGCTCCACAGGATCTGGTCGCGCTGGAAAGCACGCATATCCTGGTGGATCTTCTTGAACTCGGCCGATCTGGCTTCGTGCTCGGCAAACACTTCCATGGCCGTTCGGAAGCCTGCGTCCATGACGGCCTTGGGGAAGGCCACGAGCTTGGTTCCGGAGGCGACCAGTCGCTTGAGCGCTGCCGGGTTCTCGGCGTCATACTTGGCGGTCATGTCGCGCGCAGCCACGGCGCCTGCGGCACGCACGATGGCCTTGTTCTCGGCCGACAGGGCGTCAAAGGCCTTCTTGTTGATGAAGAAGGCGAGTTCAGCCCCACCTTCCCACCACCCAGGGTAATAGTAGAAGGGGGCCACCTTGTTGAACCCCAGCTTCTCGTCGTCGTAGGGGCCAACGAACTCGGTGGCATCGAGTGAGCCCTTTTCGAGCGCCTGGTAGACCTCGCCGGCCGGCATGTTCTGGGCCACCACGCCCAGCTTGGCCATCGACTCGCCGAACAGGCCCCCGCCCATGCGCATCTTCAGGCCTTTCAGGTCCGCGACGGTCTTGATTTCCTTGCGGTACCAGCCGCCCATCTGGGTGCCGGTATTGCCTGCACTCATCGAGACGATGTTGAACTTGGCGTAGAACTCGTCCATCAGCTTGCGGCCGTTGCCGTGCTCCATCCAGGCGTCCATGTGACGCGCGGTCAGGCCGAAGGGCACGGCGCAACCGAAGGCGAAGATCGAATCCTTGCCGGTGAAGTAGTAGGGCGCCGTCTGCGCCATTTCGATGGTGCTGTTCTGGAGCGCGTCGACCACGCCGAAGGCGGGCACGAGCTCGCCGGCAGCATGCAGCGACACTTCGAAACGACCGCCAGACAGAGCCTTGACCGTCTCGGCAAACTTTTCAGCCGACCCGAAGATGGTGGGCAGGGACTTGGGAAAGCTCGAAGCCAGGCGCCAGCGAACGGCGGTTTGAGCATGAACGGCCGGGGCAACACCCGCGGCCAGGACACCGGCGATGCCGGCGTTTGCAATCAGGGAACGGCGATCCAACTTCACGAAAACTACTCCTCGGTACTCTGAAAGAAAACGGTGCAGCACCGCCACCAAGGCGGGCCGCACCTGTAACCGAGTATGCCAGTCGGGTGCCAGGACGACCGGGCGCCGCCGAATACCGGTGTACGGCAGTGCGGTTCCGGAAAAGCAAAACCCCGCAGAGCGAGGCTACATGCGGGGTTCTGGCGGAGAGGGCGGGATTCGAACCCGCGGTGGGCTATTAACCCACACACGCTTTCCAGGCGTGCGACTTAAACCACTCATCCACCTCTCCAGGGTGTCTGTGGGGCCCAACGGCCGAAGCGCGAGATTGTAGCAAGTTTGAAGGTGCTTGCGAACGCGGTCGAGCGAAGAGGGCCTGCCGATCAGCGGCCGGAGGGTGTGGCTCCCTTCATCAGCGTCATCGCCGTGCCGATCAGCGCGGAGACTTCGGTCATGTTGCCGGGCACGATCATGGTGTTGTTCTTCTGCGCCAGCTGGGCGTAGGCTTCGACGGCCTTCTCGGCCACCTTGAGGTTCACGGCCTCGGCGCCGCCGGGCTGCTGGATGGCGGACGCAATCTTGCGGATGGCGTCAGCGGTGGCGTCGGCCACGGCGACGATGGCAGCCGCCTGACCCTGTGCGATGTTGATCTCGGCCTGGCGTTCGCCTTCCGACTTGTTGATGAAGGCCTGGCGCTCGCCCTCGGCAATGTTGATCTGCTCCTGCTTGCGACCTTCGGAAGCGGCGATCAGCGCGCGCTTCTCGCGTTCGGCCGTGATCTGGGCCTGCATGGCCCGCAGGATCTCATTGGGCGGTGTCAGGTCCTTGATCTCGTAGCGCAGCACCTTCACGCCCCAGTTCAGCGCAGCCTCGTCCAGGGCATTGACCACGGCGATGTTGATGGCCTCGCGCTCCTCGAAGGTCTTGTCCAGTTCCATCTTGCCGATCACCGAGCGCAACGTGGTCTGGGCCAGCTGGGTGATGGCGATGATGTAGTTCGACGACCCGTAGCTGGCGCGGGTCGGGTCGGTGACCTGGAAGTACAGGATGCCATCCACCGCCAGCTGGGTGTTGTCCTTGGTGATGCAGACCTGGCTGGGCACGTCCAGGGGAATCTCCTTCAGCGAGTGCTTGTAGGCCACACGATCGATGAATGGCACCAGGATGTTCAGACCCGGGTTGAGCACGGCATGGAAGCGGCCCAGGCGTTCAACCACCCAGGCGTTCTGCTGGGGAACGACCTTGAGCGAGCGAATGATGAACACCAGCACGATGGCGGCGATGACGAGGGCGACGATCGGAAAGTCCATGGGTCCTCCTGAGGTGAAAGCGGGGTCAGCGGTCGATCAGCAGGCGGGTGCCTTCGACGGCCTTGATGACGAACACACCGGGTTCGGGCATGTCCGAACCCGCATAGCGGGCGGTCCAGGTGGCGCCGCGGTAGTGCACGCGGGCGGTGCGGTCGGCCTGCCACTGTTCCACCGTGACACGTTCGCCGACGTCGAGCTGGTTCAGGTCGGCCCGGCCCCGGCTGGACAAGGCGGCGGCCTTGCCCCGTCGCCAGCGCCATCCGGCCACGGCGCCGCCTCCGACCAGTGCGGCGGCCACCAGTTGCCCGGCCATCCCGGCACCTGCATGCGCCGCCAAGGCGCCTGCAGACAGGCCGAGGGCGAGCATCAACAGATAGAAGGTGCCCGTGAGCAATTCGGCGATCACGGCCATGCCGGCCAGGATCCACCACCAGGTTGATGCCTCGAAATCCATGGGTGCAGGCCTCCACTGTGTCAATGATCCGCCGGCAGTGTACGTGCTGGGCGGGCGCAATGACCCAGAGACTCACCCGTCCGGGTGTGGCGCGTGCGGAACAGGACGAACCCGTCATCGCCTCGGGGTGCCCGAAGCCCTACACTTCGCGGTTTCCGTTCTGACTTGAGCCCAGGGGGCCGCCATGCTGCGCTTTCACTTTCCCGTCGTGATCATTGATGAGGATTTCCGCTCCGAGAATGCCTCGGGCCTGGGCATCCGCGCCCTGGCCGGTGCCATTGAAAAAGAGGGCTTCGAGGTCCTGGGGGTGACGAGCTACGGCGACCTGTCGCAGTTCGCCCAGCAGCAAAGCCGGGCCAGCGCCTTCATCCTGTCGATCGATGACGAGGAGTTCGGCGCCGGGTCCAGCGAGGAGGTGGACGTTGCGCTCAAGGGCCTGCGGGCCTTCGTCAGCGAGATTCGCTTCAAGAATGCCGAGATTCCGATCTATCTGTACGGCGAGACGCGCACCTCCCAGCACATCCCGAACGACGTGCTGAAGGAGCTGCACGGCTTCATCCACATGTTCGAGGACACCCCGGAGTTCGTGGCACGCCACATCATCCGCGAGGCCAAGAGCTACCTCGATTCGCTGGCGCCGCCCTTCTTCCGCGCGCTGGTGGGCTACGCCCAGGACGGCTCCTATTCCTGGCACTGCCCTGGTCACTCGGGCGGGGTGGCCTTCCTGAAGAGCCCCATCGGCCAGATGTTCCACCAGTTCTTCGGCGAGAACATGCTGCGTGCCGACGTGTGCAATGCCGTGGAGGAGCTGGGGCAGCTGCTGGATCATACCGGCCCGGTGGCGGCGTCGGAGCGCAATGCGGCGCGCATCTTCAACGCCGACCATTGCTTCTTCGTCACCAATGGCACCTCCACGTCCAACAAGATGGTGTGGCACCACACGGTGGCCCCGGGGGACGTGGTGGTGGTGGACCGCAACTGCCACAAATCCATCCTGCACGCGATCACGATGACGGGCGCTGTGCCGGTGTTCCTGACGCCCACGCGCAATCACTACGGCATCATCGGTCCCATCCCGCAGAGCGAGTTCACCCGCGAGGCCATCCAGAAGAAGATCGCCGCCAATCCGCTGCTCAAGGGGGTGGACCCGAAGAAGGTGAAGCCGCGCGTGCTCACGATCACGCAGAGCACCTACGACGGTGTGCTCTACAACACAGAGAGCATCAAGTCGATGCTCGATGGCTACATCGACACGCTGCACTTCGACGAGGCCTGGCTGCCGCACGCGGCCTTCCACGATTTCTACGCCGGCATGCATGCCATGGGCAAGGGTCGGGTGAAGACCAAGGAGTCGCTGGTGTTTGCCACGCAGTCCACGCACAAGCTGCTGGCCGGCCTGAGCCAGGCCTCACAGATCCTGGTGCAGGACTCGCAGACCCGCAAGCTGGATCGGGCCCTGTTCAACGAGGCTTACCTGATGCACAGCTCGACCTCGCCTCAGTACGCGATCATTGCGTCGTGCGACGTGGCGGCGGCCATGATGGAGCCGCCTGGCGGCACGGCCCTCGTGGCCGAGAGCATCCAGGAAGCGCTGGACTTCCGCCGTGCGATGCGCAAGGTGGAAAAGGAGTTCGGCAAGGACTGGTGGTTCAAGGTCTGGGGACCCGACAAGCTGGTCGAATCGGGCATCGGCGAACGCGAGGACTGGCTCATCAAGGGGTCGGCCAAGTGGCATGGCTTCGGCAAGCTGGCCGAAGGCTTCAACATGCTCGACCCGATCAAGTCGACCATCGTCACCCCAGGCCTGGATCTCAACGGCAAGTTCGCCAAGACCGGCATCCCGGCCTCGATCGTCACCAAGTACCTGGCCGAACACGGCGTGGTGGTCGAGAAGACCGGGCTCTACTCCTTCTTCATCATGTTCACCATCGGCATCACCAAGGGCCGCTGGAACACGA
>CAZKGD010000055.1:9874-21805 GCA_964552215.1 uncultured Caldimonas sp. | reverse complement strand
AGAAAAGGCCGTGGCCCAGCGACAGGATGCCGGTGTAGCCCCAGATCAGGTCCATGGCCAACGCACAGATGGCGTAGCACATGATCTTGCCGAACAGGCTCACGTAGTAGTCGCTCAGGTGCCAGGCGCTGTCGGCCGGCACGGCGAGGTTGAGCAGCGGCACCAGCAGGCCCACACTCAGGGCGGCAGCCAGTACCGCCGCCCATCCCTTGGGCCCCAGCAGAAGGCCACGGCGTGGCACGAGATCGACACCCGCGGCGCCTGCGTTCAGAACCGCTGTCATGCCTCGGCACTCCTTCCCTTCATCGCGAACAGGCCTTGCGGACGCTTCTGGATGAAGGCCACGATGAGCAGCAGCACCATGATCTTGGCCAGCACTGCGCCCTGCCAGCCTTCCAGCAGCTTGTTGATGACGCCCAGGCCCAGCGCCGCGTACACCGTGCCGGCCAACTGACCCACACCACCGGTGACCACCACCAGGAAGGAATCCACGATGTAGCTCTGGCCCAGATCGGGCCCCACGTTGCCCACCTGCGACAGCGCACAGCCGGCCAGGCCGGCACTGCCCGCGCCCAGTGCAAAGGCATAGGTGTCGATCCGTGCGGTGTTCACACCCATGCAGGCGGCCATGGGCCGGTTCTGGGTTACGCCGCGCACGAACAGGCCCAGGCGTGTGCGGGCAATCAGCAGCGCGACGCCGACCACCACCAACGAAGCAAACACGATGATCGCAATGCGGTTGTAGGGCAACGTGAGGTTGGGCAAAAGCGCCACACCCCCGCTCAGCCAGGTCGGGTTGTCCACCTGCACGTTCTGCGCGCCGAAGAGCGAGCGCACCGCCTGGATGAGGATGAGGCTGATGCCCCAGGTGGCCAGCAGGGTCTCCAGTGGGCGACCATAGAGCCAGCGGATGACACTGCGCTCGAGCACGGCACCCACCAGTGCCGAGGCGAGGAAAGCCACCGGCACGGCTGCCAGCACATACCAATCGAACCAGCCTGGGAGATGCGTGCGAAAGAGGTTCTGCACCACATAGGTGGCATAGGCGCCGATCATCATCATTTCGCCATGGGCCATGTTGATCACGCCCATCAGACCGTAGGTGATGGCCAGGCCGAGCGCCACCAGCAGCAGGATGCTGCCCAGGCTCACGCCGCTGAACAGCACGCCCGCGCGCTCGCCCCAGGCCAGGCGGTTGTCCACGGCCGACAGCGACTTCTTCAGCGCTGCGCGCACCTGCGCGTCGGGCTCGGTGAAGCTGTCACCGTCCTGCGCCAGCCGATCGCGCAGCAGCGCGCGCACCGTGGGCTGGTTGCTGCGGCCCAGCAGTTGGGCCGCTTCCAGCCGCAGCGCCGGGTCGTCGGCCGTGATCAAGGCCGTGGCCCGCAGGGCCAGCAGGCGCTCGCGCAGGCTGTCGTCGGTCTCGCGCTCCAGCACCTTCTCGATCACCGGGAGCTGCTCCTCATCCAGCGTCTCGCGCTGCATCTGCGCGATGGCCTGGCCGCGCACGGCCGGGTCGTCCGAGAAGAGCTTGAGCGCAGCCAAGGCCGCCTGCAGCGCCCGGCGGATGCGGTTGCTGTTGACCACCTCCTCGGCGTTGTCGGGCAGGGGGGCAGGCTCGCCGGTGAGGGCGTTGCGCACCTCGTTGCCACGCACGATGAAGACCTGGTCGTCGCCGACGGTGCGCACCTCATCGGCCAGCAAGGCCTCGATGTAAGGGCCCAGCGCAGGGTCGCCCGTGGCGGCCGCCTCGCTGAGCGCCTCGATGCGCTCGTCGTTGTCACCCAGGGCCAGGGCCCGGATCTGCTCGGGGCTCAGGGCCGCCGCCGGCCCCGCCAGCACCCAGGCCAGGGCGGCCAGGGCGAGGCGGATCCCCCATCGTGTCATGGAACTCACTCGTGCGTCCTCGAAAGCCCTGGCTTACTTCTTTTCGGGCTCGTCCTTCTTGCCCTTGTTCTCGGGGATGAAGGGGCTCCAGGGCTGGGCCTTGACGGGGCCCTTGGTCTTCCACACCACGTTGAACTGGCCGTCGGCCTTCACTTCGCCGATGAACACAGGCTTGTGCAGGTGGTGGTTCTTCTCGTCCATCTTGGACATGAAGCCGCCCGGTGCCGGGAAGGTCTGGCCGGCCATCGCGGCAATCACCTTGTCGGTGTCGGTGCTCTTGGCCTTCTCGACCGCCTGCTTCCACATGTGGATGCCGATGTAAGTGGCTTCCATCGGGTCGTTGGTCAGCGGACGGTCCTTGTGGCCCGGGATGTTCTTGGCCTTGGCGTAGTCCGACCAGGCCTTGATGAAGGCATCGTTGGTCGGGTTCTTGATGGACATGAAGTAGTTCCAGGCGGCCAGGTGACCCACCAGCGGCTTGGTGTCCACGCCGCGCAGTTCTTCCTCACCCACCGAGAAGGCCACCACCGGCACGTCGGTCGCCTTGAGGCCCTGGTTGCCGAGTTCCCGGTAGAAGGGCACGTTGGAGTCACCGTTGATGGTGGACACCACCGCCGTCTTCTTGCCCGCCGCGGCGAACTTCTTGATGTTGGCGATGATGGTCTGGTAGTCGCTGTGGCCGAAGGGGGTGTATTCCTCCATGATGTCGCTGTCGGGGATGCCCTTGGACTTCAGGAAGGCGCGCAGGATCTTGTTGGTGGTGCGCGGATAGACGTAATCGGTGCCGAGAAGCACGAAGCGCTTGGCCGAACCCCCGTCCTTGCTCATCAGGTATTCCACCGCGGGAATGGCCTGCTGGTTGGGCGCTGCGCCCGTGTAGAACACGTTCTTGCTGAGCTCTTCGCCTTCGTACTGCACGGGGTAGAAGAGCAGGCTGTTGAGCTCCTCGAACACCGGGAGCACCGACTTGCGCGACACGCTGGTCCAGCAGCCGAAGACGACGGCCACCTTGTCCTGGGTGATCAGCTGGCGGGCCCGCTCGGCGAAGAGCGGCCAGTTCGACGCGGGGTCGACCACCACCGGTTCGAGCTTCTTGCCCATCACGCCGCCCTTGGCGTTGATCTGCTCGATCGTCATCAGGGCCACGTCCTTCAGGACGGTTTCCGAGATGGCCATGGTGCCCGACAGCGAATGCAGGATGCCGACCTTGATGGTGTCGGACTGGGCATGGGCAGGCAGGCCGATGGCGGCCACGCCCAGGGCGATGGCACCCAGGGCCTGGTTGAAATGGCGGCGGGAGGTGGACATGGAAGGCGCTCCTTTGGATGGCAGGGCTGTGGAGAAGGGACAGCCGCAGGTTAGGCAGGGAGCGGTCGCGCGCAAATACGCCACATGGCGTAGGCCGCGTGAGGTAGCATGGCTTTCGCCCGCACCTTGATCGGTGGGCCGGACCAACCATCCTTCTCAGGAGCCGTCGATCATGCCCAAGGGCCAGCAGCGCAGTAACAAGGAAGCGAAGAAACCGAAGAAGGACCAGGCGCCGGCGAAACCGATTTCGCCGGATGCCGTCATGCCCACCCGTGTGACGGTGGTGCCTGATCGGCGCAAGAAGAAGTAGAGCCCGTCCCGGTCCGCCCCTGGCGTTCAGGGGCGAGCGCGCGCCGGGCTCGACAGGGGCTGGTTGAGGTGATAGTCGTCCTCGATCGCCCGGGCGAACGCCTCACGGGATCCGCCGGTGGGCAGGTTGCTCACTGCCAGCAGGCGGGCCCGCACCCCAGGCTGCTGCAGCGCTTCGTTGAAAGCAGCATTGAGACGGTCCAGCACCTCGGTGCGCACACCGGCCGGCGCAAACACACCGAACACCGACATGCGGTTGGCCGAGGCAAAGCCCAGTTCATCCAGCGTCGGCACGCCGGGCAACACCGGCAGGCGTTCGGGCGCGCCGACGGCCAGCGGCTTGAAGCGCCCCTCGTGCACATAGCGAAGCTGCAAAGCGCCCACGTTGGTTGACAGCAGCTCGAAATGACCGCCCAGGGCATCGTTGAGCTGGGTGCCACCGCCCTTGTAGGGCACATGAACGACGTCCACCCCTGCCGCGGCAGCCACCCGCACCATCATCAGGTGGCCGGTGGTGCCCACGCCGGAAGTGGCCCAGCGCAGCGCACCCGGCGCACGCCGTGCGTGCGCCAGGGCCTCCGCCAGGCTCGTTCCCTCTAAGGCCGGCGTCCCCACCACCAAGGCCGGTGTGGCCATCACGCTGACCACGGGGGCGATGTCGCGCAGGGGCGCGTAGCCGACGCGGCCGAGATGGGGCGACAACGTGAGCGGCGTGATGGCCGACAGTGCGAGCGTGTAGCCATCGGCCGGAGCCTTGGCCAGCACCTCCATCGCCAGGGTCCCGCCGGCGCCGCTGCGATGCTCCACCACCATCGGCACACCGAGGCGGGCCGACACCTGCTGTGCCAGCACCCGCGCCACGTCGTCGCTCACCCCGCCCGGCGGGTAGGCCACGACGAGGCGGATCGGTCGCGCTGGCCAGGGCGATGCCGCGTGAACAGGCGAGGCCAGCACGGCCAGGAGACTGGCCAGCCAGGCGCGGCGAGACACGGGAGACTCCAGGTTCACGATGCTGCCATCTTGCCTGGCCCACGCGCCGCAATGTCAAGCACCAAGGTCACGAAGGTGGCCAGAGCCCCCGCGCAATCCGCCTCGCGATAGGCAAGGGTCAAGGGAGCATCCAACCTGGCTGCGGCCGACAGGGGCAGATAGCGAATGGCATGCGGATGCGCTCCCTGCATCGACGCGGGCACCACCGAAATGCCGGCACCTGCCGCGACAAGGTTGAGATTGGTCATCATGCGCGGCACTTCAGCCACCACCTTGGGCTGTACGCCGGCTTGCGCGCAGCGCATCAGCAGGTTGGCATACAACCCCGGCGCGCCGGGGCGCCGCACGAGGATGAGATCCTCTCCGTCCAGATCCCGCAGGGTCACGCTGCGGCCACGGCGTCGCGTCAGGCGGTGGTCGAGCGGCACGGCCACCACCGTCGCCTCGTGCAACAAGGTATGCAACGTCACGCCCGCCGGATGCGACACGGGCACCCGCAGGAAACCGCCGTGCAGACGCCCGTCGGACACCTCCTCGGTGATCTCGGCCGCGTTGTTTTCACTCAGCACCAGCTCGATCTCGGGAAATCGGTGTCGGCATTCCCGCAGCGCCTCGGGGGTGAAGGCATGGGCAGCGGCCGAACTGGTGAACCCAATGTGCAGGCGCCCGCGCTCGCCGCGCGCCACACGCTGCATGCGCTCTTCCATCGCCTTCATGTCGCCCAGGATGCGCCTCGCCTCGACCAGGAAAAGTCGGCCGCTGTCTGTCAGGGTCACCCCCTTGGGATGGCGGTGCAACAGCGTCATGCCGAGCCGGGCCTCCAAGGCGCGGATCTGCTGGCTCAGCGGCGGCTGCTGGATGCCCAGTTGCGCCGCCGCACGGGTCATGTGCCCGGCATCTGCCACCGCCACGAAGTAGCGCAGGAGCCTTGTCTCCATATCCAAATAATCTTGTAATCGTGGTTTCAGTATATTTGACCGCTAGTCGGCTGGTCGCTAAGGTTCGTCCGAACACCTCGACGAAGGTGTCCAGACGACAACCAACCGGAGACAAGCGGCATGACCCTCGCTGCGCGCCCTCGTGCGCCCCTTTCCCTTCCGCTCCTGACCGCCGCTGCCTTGCTGGCCGGCTGCGCCCAGACCCCCGCTCCCAGCAGGGAGGCGCCCCCCTCCGCTGCGGCCTGCCCCGATGGTGTGCCTGCCGAGGCCCGCTGCCTGCGCGGCCAGGATTCCGTGGGGGCGCACTACCTCATCGTGGTGCCGAAGGACTGGAACCAGAAGCTCGTCGTGCACGCCCACGGCGGGCCCACGCTGGGCGAGCCCAAGGCCAGCCGGGCCGATGAAGACATCAAGCGCTGGGCCATCACGGTGAAGGCGGGGTATGCCTGGGCGGGCTCCGTGTTCCGCCAGGGCGGCGTGGCCGTGCGCGCCGCAGCCGAGGACACCGAACGGGTGCGCCGCATCTTCGTGGAGCATGTGGCGCAGCCCAGGCTGACCCTGCTGCATGGTCAGTCCTGGGGTGCCAGCGTGGCGGCCAAGGCAGCTGAAATGTATGCTGCACCCGGCCAGCGTTCACCCTACGCCGGCGTGTTGCTCACCAGCGGCGTGCTGGCGGGCGGCACCCGCTCCTATGACTTCAGACTCGACCTGCGGGTGGTTTACCAATACCTGTGCAACAACCACCCCCGGGCCGATGAACCGCAGTACCCGTTGTGGATGGGCCTGCCAGCCGACAGCAAGCTCACCCGGGCAGAACTGGCCTCGCGTGTGGATGAATGCCTGGGCGTGCGCAAGCCCGCAGCCCAACGCACGCCCGAACAGGCGAGCCGGCTCAAGACAGTGGTGGACGTGATCCGCATCCCGGAAACCTCGGTCATCGCTCATCTCAACTGGGCCACCTGGCATTTCCAGGACATCGCGCAGCATCGCACCGGCGGCCTGAATCCATTCGACAACGCCCAGGTGCGCTACACCGGCTCGGCCGACGATACCGCCCTCAATGCCGGTGTGCTGCGCTACCGCGCCGACCCGCGGGCCGTAGCCACCTTCGGCGCCGACACAGACCTGACGGGCCGCATCGGCGTGCCCGTGCTGACGGTGCACGGCATCGACGACCCGACCGCCTTCGTTGAGCTGCAGTCGGCCTTCCGTCAGACAATGGAGCGCGCCGGCACGGCTTCGCGCCTGGTGCAGGTGTACAGCGACCATCGTGATCACAGCTACCTGAGCGATCCGACCTATCCCACCCTCTTCGCCGCGCTGGAGCGCTGGGCACAGCAGGGCGACAAGCCCACGCCAGCCGGGCTGGCGCAGCAGTGCAAGACCTACGAGGCGCGATTCGGACCGGGCTGCCGGCTGCTGCCGGACTACCAGCCGGCGCCGCTGGAAGCCCGCGTCGCACCCCGACGCTGAAGACCTGCGTCCATCAATGCGGCCCGTGGCCTGACAGGCTGCGGGCCCGCTTCAGGAGCAAGTCTCGCTCGCGCTCGTTGCGTGCCAGCGCGGCTGCGTCTTCGAAGGCCTGCCGCGCTTCATCGTTGCGGCCCAGGCGCGCCAGCAGATCCCCCCGCACGCTTGGCAGCCAGTGATAGGCCTGCAGGGTCTGGTCGGAGCGTCGCAGTCGGTCCACCAGTGCCAGGCCCGCCTGCGGCCCGTCCGCCATGCCCACCGCGACCGCCCGGTTGAGTTCGACCACGGGCGATGGCTGCACCTCGGCCAGGACCTCGTACAGGCCTGCAATACGCCGCCAGTCGGTATCCTCCGCACGCTGCGCCTGCGCATGACAGGCTGCAATGGCGGCCTGCAAGGCATAGGGTCCCCGCTCACCGCCCAGAGCCTGCACCCGCCCCAGCGACTCCAGGCCACGGCGGATGGACAAAGGATCCCAGAGGCGGCGATCCTGGTCGTTCAGCAGCACCGCACGGCCCTGGGCATCCACCCGCGCGGGCAGGCGGGAGGCCTGCAATTCCATCAGCGCCAGCAGTCCATGCACCTCGGGCTCGCCCGGCGCCAGGCCCGCGAGCACGCGGCCCAGACGCAACGCTTCCTGGCACAGGTCCTGCCGAACCCAATCGGCGCCCTCGGTGGCCGTGTAGCCCTCGTTGAAGATGAGATAGACCACCTCCAGCACCGAGGCCAAGCGCTCGCCTAGGGCCTCACCACGCGGCAGTTCGAAAGGCACCTTGGCTTCGGACAGGGTGCGCTTGGCTCGCACGATGCGCTGGGCCAGTGTGGATTCGCTCACGAGGAAGGCCCGTGCGATCTCAGGCGTGCTCAGCCCCCCCAGCATCTTCAGCGTCAGGGCCACACGGGCCTCGGCGGACAGCACGGGGTGGCAGGCGGTGAAGATGAGTCGCAGCAGGTCGTCCCCGATCTGGTCGGCGCGCGCCTCGTCCAGGGCATCGACAAAGTCGGGCACGATCAGGGCCTCCTGGGCATCGAGTTCGTGCCCGATCTGCTCGTGCTTGACCGCCAGCATCTTGTGTCGGCGCAGATGGTCCAGCGCCCGGTTCTTGGCCGTGGCCATGAGCCAGGCGCCAGGCTTGTGGGGAACACCCGTGCCCGGCCAATGCTCGAGGGCCGCGACCAGCGCCTCCTGGGCCAGGTCTTCCGCAAGACCGACATCGCGCACCATCCGTGCCACGCAGGCAATGATCCTGGCCGCCTCGCTGCGCCAGACCGCCTCAATCGCGCTTTGGATCGCGTGGTTCATCACATGCCTTGGCGACGGTCGTGCTCACCGGATTCGTGTAGCTCATGTCGATTCTCCTGGACGGTGGCCATCTCGGGCCCACGACACCACGACGAACTTCAGTGGCCGTTCTCGACCGGCGCTATTCGTAACAAGGGGCGAGTTGCCGAACCTCGACCGTGCACCACTCGGCCGCCGGGCACTCGGCGGCGATGGCCACGGCCTCCTCCCGGGTCTGGCAGTTGAGCAGGAAAAAGCCGCCGATCATCTCCTTGACCTCAGCAAAGGGGCCATCCACGACCCGGGTCTTGCCGCCCGCACGGCTCACCCGCACCGCATCGTGCTGGGACTTGAGCGACTCGGTGGCCACCAGCAGCCCCTGCTCTCGCAGGCCCTCGCCAAAGCGCAGCATGCGCTCATACAGCACGCGGCCTTCGGCCTCCGTCCGGGTGCTCCGTTGCTCGGTGGGTTCGACGATCAGCAGCATGTAGGTCATTCGCATGCCTTCAGGACGATGAGCCCGACAGCTTAAGGCATGGCAGAGCACCTCAGCGATGCCCGAGCTGCGGCACCCGGCCGATTGCCATGCCGGCGGCCGCCGTGCGGGTTTCCACGCCCAGCTTCTCGAAGACGTGCTCCAGATGCTTCTTCACCGTGGCGGGGCTGGCGCCCAGGATGTCGCCGATGTCGCGATTGGTCTTGCCCTGCACCACCCAGTACAGCACCTCGGCCTCGCGGGTGGTGAGCCGGAAGGCCGCCATCAGCGCTTCGAGCATCACGGCGTCGTTGGCCTCGCGCAGCACCAGGAACCACTCGCCGTCGCCGGTGGGGTGATGCAGGGCCAGGGTCAGGCGACGTGTGCCTTGCACAAGAACGCGGCTGGCAGGCTCGTGGGCTGCACGGGCCTGCTCGGCCTGCTGGCGCACCCAATCGGTCAATTCGGGATCCAGGAATCCGTCCATGCCACCGCGATAGGCCTCGAGGTACTGGCGCGCCAGCGGCGTCTGCCAGGTGATGCGGCCATCGGACAATCGAACGGCCAGCGTGGCATGGCCGAACACATCCAGCGCCTGGCGTGCCTGTCGGGCTTGCCGGGCGCCTTGAAGATGGGTGGCGATCCGGGCAATGACTTCCCGGGTGCGCACGGGCTTGGTCACGTAGTCCACACCCCCGGCGTTGAAGGCTGCCACCACGTGTTCCGTTTCGGTGAGACCGGTCATGAAGATGATGGGAATGCCCGCGGTGGATGGCTCGGCCTTCAGGCGACGCGCCACCTCGAAGCCGTCCATGCCAGGCATCACGGCATCCAGCAGCACGATGTCAGGCTGGGCCTGGGCGGCACGCTGTAGAGCGCCTTCCCCGTGGGTGGCCACCAGCACGGTGTAGCCCGATTCGTCCAGCGCATCGTGCAGCACGGCCACGTTGTCCGGCACGTCGTCCACCACGAGCACCACGGCATCGGTTGGCGCAAGTTCAGGCGAGGCGGGGTTCATCGAGGGCGTCCTGAATGAGGCGGTTCATGGTGTCGAACTGGAATTCGCGCGCCAGGCCTCGAAGGCGGGCCAGGAACGCAGCGCAATCCGGCTGTTCGGCCTCGATCTGGTCGAGCACGCGAACGATGCCGCGGTAGTAGCCAAGCTCCACCTGGCTCGCGAGGCTGCGCAGCCAGTGCGGCGATGGCAGCGCCCACATGTCGGGGACCGGGGCCGGGGACACCAGCATCCCGGGGTCGGCCGAGAGCCACTCCAGGGCCAGACGCGCCCCCAGCCAGTCGAGCAGTTCGGCCACCCGCACCGGCTTGACGAGGAAGTCCTGAGGCGTGATGCCCACATCGTTGTCCAGCCCCTTGTCGAAGGCATTGGCCGAGACGATGGCCACGGGCGCCGTGCTCAGGCCTTCGCCCTGGATGCGGCGCAGGGTCTCCCATCCATCGATGCCTGGCATGGCCAGGTCCATGAAGATGGCGTCCGGACGGATCTGGTGCAGCATCGCCAGGCACTCGTGCCCGGAGGCTGCCTGGTGGATCTCGAAGCCCAACGGTTGCAGCACGCTGGCCAGCAGTCCGCGGTCGACCTCCTCGTTGTCCACCACGAGGATGCGCCTGCGGGGCCCACGATAGCCCGTGCGTGGCGCGCGCGGCATCTCGGCCTCGATCACCGTGGCGCGCAGCTCCGGCAGGAAGAGCCGGATCGAAAAGCAGGTGCCCACGCCCGGCGTGCTGCTCACCGTCATCTCGCCACCCATCAGGTCGGTGAGCATCTTCGCGATCGTCAGCCCCAGCCCGGTGCCGCCCACGGCCGCCCCACCCGCAGCCGAACCGCGCTCGAAGGGTTCGAAGATGCGCGACAGTTCGTCGGCCGTCATGCCCGGCCCCGAATCCTCGATCTCGAAGCGCGCCATCTCGCGGGCATGGTGCAGGCGGAACACCACCTCCCCGCGGGCCGTGAACTTCACCGCATTGCCCAGCACATTGATGAGGATCTGGCGCAGCCGCTTTTCATCGGCTCGCACCACCTCCGGAACACCGGCATCGAACTCGTGTCGGAAGCCGATGCCCTTGCCAGCCGCCTGCAACTCGAAGAGGCGTGCGATCTCGCTCACGCAACTGCGAAAGCGCATGGGCTTCACGTCCAGCGCCAGCTTGCCACCCTCGATGCGGGCCAGATCGAGCGTGCCCTCGATCAGCGAGAGCAGGTGGTCACCCCCGCGGCGGATCACGCGCACCGCCTGCTTGCGATGCGCCGGCATGGCCTCGTCCTCGTCGAGCAGTTGCGCATAGCCGAGGATGCTGTTGAGCGGTGTGCGCAGCTCATGGCTGATGGTGGTGATGTAGCGGCTCTTGGCCTGGTTGGCCAGCTCGGCCTGGTGCTTGGCCTGCTGCAGGGCCTCGTCGGTGCGGCGATGCGATTCGATCTCGCGCATGAGCGCCTCGGTCTGGCGGTTCGACTCCTCCTGCGCCACCACGCGACTGCGGTGCGCCAACACCAGCCACCAGGCCACGATGCCCGACACCAGCAACAAGGCGGCATAGGCCTTCAGGAAGGTGAGCCTGAGCGACGGGCCCAGCGCCTCGGCCTGCTCCCCCAGCGCACGCATCTCCTGGTGGTAGAGCAGGCCAAAGAGCGCGGCCAGCACCGGCACGATCACCGTCATCAGCAGCAGGTATTGCGCCAGGCCCGTCTGGATGTAGGGCGCCGCACGACGGGGCAGGAGCCTGCGCAGTGCCGCCGACCATTGCGCCGACAGGCGCGCCTGCGGCTTGCACAGGTCGTTGCAGCGCGCATCCAGCGTACAGCACAAGGAACAGATGGCGCCCTGGTAGGCCGGACACTGCGCCATGTCCTCGCGCTCGTACTCGCGCTCGCAGATCACGCAGCGGGTGACGGGGCGCAGGCGGCTGTAGCCGCCTTCATTTCCGGGGTCGACCGGGGGCAGGCTGTCGCGCCGGGCGATGTAGTAGCGCCCCTTCGTGGCCCAGGCGATCAGCGGCGACACCACCACCGCCGTCACCAGTGCGATCAGGGCCGAGAAGGCCTGGGCCATCTCGCCGAAGAAGCCCAGGTGGGCGGTGATCGACAGCACGGAGGCCGCGATCATCGCGCCCACGCCCACCGGGTTCACGTCGTAAAGGTGAGCGCGCTTGAACTCGATGCCCTTGGGCGACAAGCCCAGCGGCTTGTTGATCACCAGGTCGGCCACCACGGCCATGATCCAGGAGATGGCGATGTTGGAGTACAGCCCCAGCAC
>CAZKGD010000055.1:0-9864 GCA_964552215.1 uncultured Caldimonas sp. | reverse complement strand
CCCAGCACCCCGCCCAGGGCCTGGAAGACATTGAGCTCCATGAGCATCAACGCGATCAGGGTGTTGAAGACCACCCACACCACCCGCCCGGGGTGGCTGTGCGTCAGGCGCGAGAAGAAGTTCGACCAGGCCAGCGACCCCGCGTAGGCGTTCGTCACGTTGATCTTGAGTTGCGACACCACCACGAAGAGCGCCGTGGCCGCCACGGCCCAGCCATAGTCGGCAAACACGTACTCGTAGGCCGCGAGGTACATCTGGTTGGGGTCCACCGCCCGCTCGGCCGGCACCATGTGGGACAGCGCCAGGTAGGCGAGCAGCGCCCCGCCCAGCATCTTCACCACGCCCAGCACCACCCAGCCGGGCCCCCCCAGCAGCAGCCCACCCCACCAGCGCCAGCGGTTGGCGCGCGTCTTCTCGGGCATGAAGCGCAGGTAATCCACCTGCTCTCCCATCTGCGTGATCAGCGCAATGCCCACCGTGGTGGCCGCGCCGAAGGCCAGCCACTGGAACTGCCCGCCGCGGCCGTCCTCTCCCGCATAGGACGCGAGCCCGGACAGCAGCCCCGGGTTGTGATGGAACACGTAGAAGTAGGGCAGCACCAGCATCACGAGCCACAAGGGCTGGGTCCACACCTGGAAGCGACTGATGATGGTCACGCCGTGGGTCACCATGGGGATCACCACGAGCGCACACACCAGGTAACCCCAGGTCGGCGGCAGGCCGAAGGCCAGTTCCAGCGCATACGCCATCACCGCGGCCTCGAGCGCAAAGAAGATGAAGGTGAAGCTCGCGTAGATCAGGGAGGTGAGCGTGGAGCCGATGTAGCCGAAGCCCGCGCCGCGCGTGAGCAGGTCCATGTCCACGCCGTGGCGCGCGGCATAGACGCTGATGGGCAGACCGGCCAGGAAGATGACCAGCCCGGTGACGAGGATGGCCAGCGCGGCGTTGATGAAGCCGTACTGCACCAGCAGCGTGGCACCCACAGCCTCCAGGATCAGGAAGGAGGCTGCGCCAAAGGCGGTGTGGGCCACCCGCCACTCCGACCACTTCCGGAACGACCGCGGCGTGAAGCGCAGCGCGTAGTCCTCCATGGTCTCGCGCGCGACCCATTCGTTGTAGTCGCGCCGGATCTTGATGACGCGCTGGACCGCCCCCGAGGCGGAGGGTGGGTGAGCAGAAGGGGGGGCACCGAGGTCCATGGCCGAGGGCTGCGTACAAGAATCGCACCAGCCCGCCACAAGGGCTGGCACTCATCGTGCAAGAGGGGCCGCATGGAACTGACACCGCGCGAAAAAGACAAGCTGCTGATCTTCACGGCCGCCCTGCTGGCCGAGAGGCGCAAGGCCCGCGGCCTCAAGCTCAACTACCCCGAAGCCGTGGCCCTGATCACGGCCGCCATCATGGAAGGAGCCCGCGACGGCAAGTCGGTGGCCGCCCTGATGAGCGAGGGCAAGACCGTGCTCACCCGCGCCGACGTGATGGATGGGGTGCCCGAGATGATTCCCGACATCCAGGTCGAGGCCACCTTTCCTGATGGCACCAAATTGGTGACAGTGCACCAACCCATTGCATGACCCGGATCTGCGCACCCTTCGGGTGCAAACCCTGTTTCTTCCCGAGGCTCTCATGACCGCGAAGCGCTCCTCACTCTTGCTGCTGGCCTTGCCCTCGCTGCCGGCGTTGGCCCATGAATGGCACCACCTGCCCGGTGCCCACCACTGGCACGCCACCGACGTGTTCGGCTACGTCGCCCTGGCCGTGGTGATCGGCCTGGCCTGGTGGCTGTCCGGGAGGAAGTGATGATCCCCGGCGAACTCCTCACCGACGGCCCCGAGCATGCCCTGAACCCGGGCCGGCGCACGCTCATGCTGGTGGTGCAAAACGCCGCCGACCGCCCCATCCAGGTGGGCTCGCACTACCACTTTGCCGAGACCAACGGTGCGCTGCAGTTCGACCGCAACGCCGCGCGCGGCATGCGCCTGAACATTGCTTCGGGCACCGCCGTGCGCTTCGAGCCCGGCCAGCAGCGCACGGTCGAGCTGGTCGATTACGCCGGCGACCGGGTCGTCCACGGCTTTCGCGGCCTCGTGCAAGGAAACCTCTGATGGCCACGATCCAGCGACGTGCCTACGCCGAGATGTTCGGCCCGACCGTGGGCGACCGCGTGCGCCTGGCCGACACCGACCTCGTCATCGAGGTGGAAAAGGACTACACCCTGGCCGCCGGCGGCTACGGTGAAGAAGTGAAGTTTGGCGGCGGCAAGACCATCCGCGACGGCATGGGCCAGAGCCAGCGGGCCAACGGTCCCGGCGCGATGGACGCGATGGACTGCGTACTGACCAATGCGCTCATCGTCGACCACTGGGGCATCGTCAAGGCCGACATCGGCATCAAGGGTTCGCGCATCGCCGCCATCGGCAAGGCCGGCAACCCCGATGTGCAGCCCGGCGTGGACATCGTCATCGGCCCGGGCACCGAGATCATCGCCGCCGAAGGCCTGATCGTCACCCCTGGCGGCATTGACACCCACATCCACTGGATCTGCCCGCAGCAGATCGAGGAAGCCCTGACCTCGGGCATCACCACCATGATCGGCGGCGGCACCGGCCCGGCCACCGGCACCTTCGCCACCACCTGCACGCCCGGCCCCGAGAACATCCGGCGCATGCTGCAGGCGGCCGAGGCCTTCCCGATGAACATCGGCCTGCTGGGCAAGGGCAATGCGAGCCAGCCCGAGGCCCTGCGACAGCAGGTCGAGGCCGGCGTCGTCGGCCTGAAACTGCACGAGGACTGGGGGACCACCCCATCGGCCATCGACACCTGCCTGGGCGTGGCCGAAGAGGGTGACATCCAGGTCGCCATCCACTCCGACACGCTCAACGAAAGCGGTTTCGTCGAGGACACCATCGCCGCCTTCAAGGGTCGCACCATCCACACCTTCCACACGGAGGGCGCGGGCGGCGGCCATGCCCCCGACATCCTCAAGGTGGTGGGTGAGGCCAATGTGCTGCCCTCCTCCACCAACCCGACGCGGCCCTTCACGGTCAACACCATTGACGAGCATCTGGACATGCTGATGGTGTGCCACCACCTCGACGCCTCCATCGCCGAGGACCTGGCCTTTGCGGAAAGCCGCATCCGCCGCGAGACCATTGCGGCCGAGGACATCCTGCACGACCTGGGCGCGATCAGCATGTTCTCGTCCGACAGCCAGGCCATGGGCCGCGTGGGCGAGGTCATCCTGCGCTGCTGGCAGACCGCGCACAAGATGAAGCAGCAACGCGGCGCCTTGCCCGGTGACACGGCCCGGCACGACAACGCCCGCGTGAAGCGCTACCTGGCCAAGCTCGCGATCAACCCGGCCCTGGCCCACGGCATCGCGCACGAAGTGGGCAGCATCGAGGTGGGCAAGTGGGCCGACCTGGTGCTGTGGAAGCCCGCCTTCTTTGGCGTGAAGCCCTCGCTCATCCTCAAGGGCGGGTTCATCGCCGCGGCCGCGATGGGCGACCCCAACGCCTCCATCCCCACGCCGCAGCCGGTGCACTACCGTCCCATGTTCGGCAGCTTCGGCGGGGCCCTGTCGGCCACCTCGCTCACCTTCCTCAGCCAGTCGGCGCTGGCGGCCGGCGCCGCCGAACGCTATGGCCTGCGCAAGGTGGTGTCCGCCGTGAAGGGCTGCCGCAGCGTGAAGAAGGCCGACATGGTGCACAACGCCTACGCCCCGCGCATGCAGATCGACCCGCAGACCTACCACGTCCGTGCCGACGGCCAGCTGCTCACCTGCGAGCCCGCCACCGTGCTGCCGATGGCGCAGCGCTACTTCCTGTTCTGACCCCTCGCAGGCGTACCATCGCGGGCATGCTGACCGTCAACAAACTCCTTCCCCAAGGCCAGGGCCTGGCCGCCGTGCTGCTGAAGCGGGCCGCCACCGTGGCACTCGACTGGGACGTGCGCCAGAAAAGCCGCTTCGATGCCACCGACAGCCAGGGCCGTGCCCTGGGCGTGTTCCTGCCACGCGGCACTGTCGTGCGCGGCGGCGACGTGCTCGTGGCCGAGGACGGCTCGCTGATCCGCGTCGAGGCCGCGCCCCAGCCGGTGCTGCGTGTGACTGCCTGCGCCGAGCACGGCTCGCCCTTCGACCTGCTGCGCGCCGCCTACCACCTGGGCAACCGCCACGTGCAGCTCGAACTGCGGGCCGATCACCTGCAGCTCGAACCCGACCACGTGCTGGCCGACATGCTGCGCCAGATGCACCTCATCGTGACCGAGGTGCAAGCCCCTTTCGAGCCGGAAGGCGGGGCCTATGCAGCGGGTGGTCATGGCCACGGCCATGGACACGCCCATGAGCACGACGCTCATGAAGACCATGGCCACGTCCACGGTCCCGGCTGTGGCCACCATCACCACTGAGATGTCGGCCTCCGCCACCTGGCTGCAGCTGATGTGGCTGGCCTCGCCGGCCCTGCCCGTGGGGGGCTTCAGCTACTCGGAAGGGCTGGAAGCTGCGGTGGACAGCGGACTCGTCACGAACGAAGCCCAGGCGAGTGACTGGCTCAGCGATCAGCTGCACCTCGGTCTCGGGCGGGCGGATGCCGCCGTGGTGGCCCAGGCGGTGCCCGCCTGGCAGGCACACGACGTCGCCCGCCTCACCGCCCTGAACGACTGGGTGCGCCACACGCGCGAGTCCGCCGAGCTGCGCCAGCAGACCGAACAGATGGGCCGTTCCCTGGTGGAATGGCTGAAGAACCGCGCGAGCGACGAGCGCGTCGCCGTGCTGGCCGCGTTCTCGCCGGCCCCCACCTATCCGGTGGCGTTTGCCCTGGCCGCCGCCCAGGCCGGCGCCACGCCCGAGCAGGCCCTGCTGTCCTTCGGTTTCGGCTGGGCCGAGAACATGGTGCAGGCCGCCCTCAAGGCCGTTCCACTGGGCCAGAGTGCGGGCCAGCGCATCCTCGCCCGCCTGGCGGCAGACCTTCCCGACGTGGTGGCCACGGCCCTTGCGCTGGACGACGCACACCGTCAGGCCTTCACCCCCCGTCTGGCCATCCTGTCGGCCCAACACGAACACCAATACTCGCGACTCTTCCGATCATGAGCACTTCCCTGCACGCCATCCCTGGCCGCACCAAGAAGCTTCCCCCCCTGCGCGTGGGCGTGGGCGGGCCCGTGGGCTCGGGCAAGACCACCCTCGTCGAGATGCTGTGCAAGACGATGCGTGAACGCTACGACCTCGTGGTGGTCACCAACGACATCTACACCAAGGAGGACCAGCGCCTGCTCACGGTGGCCGGCGCACTGGAGCCCGAGCGCATCATGGGCGTGGAAACCGGCGGCTGTCCGCACACCGCCATCCGCGAAGACGCGTCCATCAACCTCGAGGCGGTGGACCGCATGCTGGCGAAGTTCCCGGACGCCGACATCGTCTTCATCGAGTCCGGCGGCGACAACCTGGCCGCCACCTTCAGCCCGGAACTGTCCGACCTCACGATCTACGTGATCGACGTGGCCGCCGGCGAGAAGATCCCGCGCAAGGGCGGCCCCGGCATCACCAAGAGCGACCTCTTCGTGATCAACAAGACCGACCTGGCGCCCTACGTGGGCGCCAACCTGGACGTCATGGCCGCCGACACCGCACGCATGCGGCCCAACCGGGCCTGGGTGATGACCAACCTCAAGACCCGCGAGGGCCTCGACCGGGTCATCGACTTCATCGAAACAAAGGGCCTGTTGAAGGCCTGAGCCCGCGCGCGCTTCAGCGCAGCGTGCCCACGCCGCGCAAGGCCGCCACCATGCCCTCGCCCACGGCCGCGCCAAAGCGCTTGGCCAGGCGTTCGGCCACGTTCTGGCGAGGCGTGTAATCGATGATTTCCTCGGCCTTCACGACCTCTCTGGCCACATAGTCGAGGCTGCCATAGCGGTCGGCCAGGCCCAGATCGATCGCCTGCTGGCCGCTCCAGATCAGGCCCGAATAGACCTCGTCGTCCTTGCTCAAGCGTTCGCCGCGGCCTTCACGCACCTCGGCGATGAACTGCTGGTGGATCTGGTTGAGCATGGCCTGGGCATAGGCCTTGTGCTGTTCGGTCTGCGGCGAGAAGGGATCAAGGAAGCCCTTGTTGTCCCCGGCCGTCATCAGTCGGCGCTCCACGCCCAGCTTGTCCATGAGGCCCGTGAAGCCGAAGCCGTCCATCAAGACGCCAATGGAGCCCACCAGCGAGGCCTTGTCGACGAAGACCTCGTCGGCCGCCGCGGCAATGTAGAAGGCTGCCGAGGCGCACATCTCCTCGCACACCGCATACACCGGCTTGTCGTGGGCCAGGCGCAGCCGCTCGATCTCGTCGTTGATCATGCCGGCCTGTACCGGGCTGCCGCCCGGCGAGTTGATGCGCAGCACCACGGCCTGGGCCCCGCTGTCTCCGAAGGCATTGCGCAGCGCCGAGATGAGGTTCTCGGCACTGGCCTCGGCGTCCATCGCGATCTCGCCGCGCACGTCGATGAGCGCCGTGTGCGCGGCGCTCGGCGCCGCGGCTTCCAGCCCCTGGCGGTAGATCATCACCACCAGCGTCACCGCCAGCAGCAGCCACGCCAGCCGGAAGAAGATGCGCCAGCGCCGCTCGCGACGCCGGTCGGTCAGGTAGGCCTCGGCCAGGCGCGCGATGGCCTGGTCGCTGGCACTTTGGGCGGCTTGCGGGGGCGTCGGGAATTCGGGTTCCATGGGCTTCCTGCCTCGAGAGGGGTTGTCGTCGGCGCTCAGTCGGCAAAGGCCGGCTGCACGTCATCACTCGGATACCAATAGACTTTGCCGTCGCGCTCCGCCACCGGCACCTCGATCAGGCGCGAGCGCAGGCAGGGCCCGCCCAGGCATTCGCCGGTGCGCGGGTCGTAGATGGCACCGTGGATGGAACAGATGATCCACTCGCGGCTGTCGTCCAGGAACTCACCGGGTTGCCAGTCCATCTCGGTCGGCACGTGGGCGCAGCGGTTCACATAGGCCACGGCACGGCCCTCGAAGCGCAGGGCAAACGCGCGCACACTCTCGTTCCACAGCAGCACGTCGAAAAGCACGGCCTTGCCGCGCTCAGCCAGCTCGCTCGAGGCGCACAGCTCGATGCCCGTCATGCGTGCGTCTCCAGCCATTGGCGCAGCTCGGCCACCGAGCCGGCGACAAAGTGCGGATCGAAGGCCCGCAGCGGTTCGGTGTCATGGGCGCCGTAGCTCACCGCCACGCTGGCCGTGCCGGCATTCGCCGCCAGCTGCAGGTCGTGCGTGGTGTCGCCGATCATCAGCGTACGTTCGGGGTCCACGCCGAACTCGCGCATCAGTTCCTGCAACATGCGCGGATGCGGCTTGGAGGCCGTCTCGTCGGCCGTGCGCGTGCCGTCGAACACCCCCTGCAGCTGCACCGTGCGCAGGGCCTCGTCCAGGCCGCGGCGCGACTTGCCCGTGGCCACGGCCAGCCAGTGGTGACGCTGCTTCAACGCCTGCAGCATGTCCAGGCTGCCCTCGAACAGCACCAGCTCATGCTGCCGGGCAAAATAATGATGCCGATAGCGCAGGCCCAGTTCGGGGTAGCGCTCGGGCGGCAGCCCCGGCACCACATGCTGCAAGGCGTCGTGCAGGCCCAGGCCGATCACGTAGGCCGCGTCGCGTTCGCTGGGCACGGGCAGGTCCAGGTCGGCGCAGGCGGCCTGGATGCAGCGCGCGATGAGGGCCGTGGAATCGAAGAGGGTGCCATCCCAATCGAAGACGATCAGGTCGAACTGGCGGGGACGCTGGCTCATAGGTGTTGAAGCAATTCTGCGCAGTCGCGCGGCAGGGGCGATTCGAGCTCGACGGACTCCCCGGTGGCAGGGTGGTCAAAGCGCAGGCGGCGCGCATGCAGGAACATGCGGTCGAAGCGGTGGCCTGCAAGGGCCTCGCCACGCGCAAAGGCCCGGTTCACGCCGAAATCACCGTATTTGTCATCGCCAACGATGGGGTGGCCTTCATGGGCCAGGTGCACGCGGATCTGGTGGGTGCGACCGGTCTTGATGGTCACGTCGAGCAAGGTGTAAGCCGCAAAGGCCTGGGCCACCTTCACCAGGGTGATCGAACGCCGTCCGTCCTCGGTGGCTGGCGACACGGCGCGCACGCGCCGCTCGCCCTCGCCGGTGAGGAACTTGTGCAGCGGCACGTCGATGACCTTCTTGTTGCCCGGCCACGCGCCGATCACCAGGGCTGCGTAGGTCTTGCCGGTCTCGCGGCTGCGGAACTGGTCCTGCAGCGCGGTGAGGGCGCTGCGCTTCTTGGCGATCAGCAAGATGCCCGAGGTTTCCTTGTCCAGCCGGTGCACGAGTTCCAGCATCTTCGCCTGCGGTCGGGCGCGGCGCAGTTGCTCGATCACGCCAAAGCTCACGCCGCTGCCGCCGTGGACGGCCACGCCCGCTGGCTTGTCCACCGCCAGCAGGTGGTCGTCTTCATACAGCACCGGGAACTCACGGGCTGGCGTGAGCGTGGGCTCACTCCTTTCGCTCACACGCACTGGCGGCAGACGCACCTCGTCCCCCAGCACCAGCCGAGTGTCCGCCGAGGCCCGCCCCTTGTTCACGCGCACCTCGCCACTGCGCACGATGCGGTAGATCAAGGACTTCGGTGCACCCTTGAGCGTCTTGGTCAGAAAGTTGTCCAGGCGCTGGCCGGCCGATGCCTCGTCCACCACGACGTGACGCACTTCGGGCGCCGCCGCAGCCGCCTTGCGCGCTGCAGGCCGTTTCGCCCCTATAATCTGTTGCACCACGTTTGCGTTGTAAGTGTTTGATTTGCAAGAGTTTACCCCTCGCCACCCGCGAGTGAGGTCGAGATGCCCTCAAACACTGCCGCGCAAATGGGTCGGCCGGCCGTCGCGCGCAAGCAGTTTGTGCAGGCAACCGGCCCCAAGAGTTGATGCAGCGCAGGCCCGTGGCCGCGGGTTGTCTCCCAAGGTGAGCCAACAGCACGCCCCGTCCTGCGTCAGAGCCAACGCAGAATCAAGAACCCAACAACAAGGTTTTCCGGCTGCAGGCCGGCACCGCTTGCGAGACAACCCGGCGCCAAAGCGCC
Organism: uncultured Caldimonas sp.; assembly: GCA_964552215.1. Lineage (GTDB taxonomy): Bacteria > Pseudomonadota > Gammaproteobacteria > Burkholderiales > Burkholderiaceae_C > Caldimonas. Next base: position 792 of record CAZKGD010000055.1, on the reverse strand, counting down.
CCGATCTTGGAAGCACCACCTGCAGCCCGCGTTCAGTGATCCCATGCGGACGATGCCTCCCAGCCCTCCCACCTGCCCTCCATGCGCGACATCGGCTTGCCTGCCGTTGTTGTGCACGCAACGGCATCGGGCGGCGCCTTCCGAGGTCAGCCATCCATCGGCCTTGCTCTTTGCGCCCGCGTTTCCGTTCACTCCTCGCATGCGCCAACGCGGCTGACCCGACGGAAGTCTCCGTCGTGCCGGCCGTCCAGGGCGATTCCTTCCGGTTCCTGCTTGCGTTCCTCGTGCATCGTTGAGCCGCCCGACCGGCCCTGAGGCCGGCGGTGGCGTGAAGCTGTGCCTGCCCGCGCCTTGCAGCCGGGTGGGCGAAGGAGTGCACATGAAACGCATGCTGATCAACGCGACGCAGCAGGAAGAGCGTCGCCTGGCCATCGTCGACGGCCAGAAGCTGCTCGATTTCGAGACCGAGATCGAAGGGCGCGAACAGCGCAAGGGCAACATCTACAAGGCCGTCGTCACCCGCGTCGAGCCCTCGCTGGAGGCCTGCTTCGTCGACTACGGCGAAGACCGCCATGGCTTCCTGCCTTTCAAGGAAATCTCGCGCCAGTACTTCAAGGAAGGCGCCGACGTCCGCAACGCCAAGATCTCGGATGTCATCAAGGAGGGCCAGGAACTGCTGGTCCAGGTGGAAAAGGAAGAGCGCGGCAACAAGGGCGCGGCGCTCACCACCTTCGTCTCGCTGGCCGGCCGCTACCTGGTGCTGATGCCCAACAACCCGCGCGGCGGCGGCGT
>CAZKGD010000054.1:12542-22794 GCA_964552215.1 uncultured Caldimonas sp. | reverse complement strand
CCCTTGAAGATGTCGGTGTTGGGCTGGTGGCCGATGGCGATGAAGCAGCCCTGCACCGCCAGGTCCTTCGTGCGGCCGTCCTGGGTGCTCTTCAGGCGCACCCCGGTCACGCCGCTCTGGTCGCCCAGCACCTCGTCCAGGGTCTGGAACACATGCAGCTCGATCTTGCCGGCAGCCACCTTCTCCATGAGCTTGTCCACCAGGATGGGCTCGGCGCGGAACTTGTCGCGGCGGTGGATCAGGTGGACCTTGCTGGCGATGTTCGACAGGTAGAGCGCTTCCTCGACGGCCGTGTTGCCGCCGCCCACCACGCACACCGGCTGCTCGCGGTAGAAGAAGCCATCGCAGGTGGCGCAGCCGCTCACGCCGCGACCCATGAAGGCCTCTTCGGAGGGCAGCCCCAGGTACTTGGCGGAGGCGCCGGTGGCGATGATCAGCGCGTCGCAGGTGTAGGTGCCGCTGTCGCCGGTGAGCGTGAACGGGCGCTTGGAGAAATCGACGGTGTGGATGTGGTCGAAGACGATCTCGGTCTTGAAGCGCTCGGCATGCTGCAGGAAGCGCTGCATCAGGTCCGGGCCCTGCACGCCATGCACGTCGGCCGGCCAGTTGTCGACCTCGGTGGTGGTCATGAGCTGGCCGCCCTGGGCCATGCCGGTGATCAGCACCGGGTTGAGGTTGGCGCGTGCCGCATAGACGGCGGCGGTGTAGCCGGCCGGGCCGGAGCCGAGGATCAGGACCTGGGCGTGCTTGGGGGTGTTGCTCATGGGATGAAGGCGGCGTGGTGGATGGGGTGGGCGGTGTTCGCACGTCTCGTGCTGGCGCGGCTCTCCGTGAAAGCCTGTGCTTCAGTTAGAGTCGCGGTTGTGAGATAACTCACGTTGAGCCCGGCACGGCTGCTGTGCAGATGGGGACAGGATGCATCGTCACAAGACGGGATTGTAGGAAAGTGACCGTCCGCATGCGCTGTCGGGGTTTGATGCGTGAGCGCCACGAACTGACAACCGATACCTAGCAAGGGGGCCTTCCATGGCGATGCTGTCCAACCTCGACCTGATCCGTCGTGTGCCGTTGTTCTCGATGCTGACCAGCAGCCAGGCGGAGCAGGTGGCCGAGGGCGTGGTCAAGCGACGTTTCCGCCGCGGCGAGATCATCGTCGAACAGGGCCGCAAGTCCAACGCCCTGTTCATCCTGCTCACGGGTCGTGCGCGCGTGCTCACTGCCGACTCCCGCGGCCGCGAGGTCATCCTGGCCATGCTGCACCCAGGCGACTACGTTGGCGAGATGAGCCTGATCGACAACGAACCCCATTCGGCCACCGTTCGCGCCGAGGTCCAGACCGATGTGCTGGTGCTGGGGCGTACCGAGTTCGCCCGCTGCCTGCCCGAGAACTCGAGCCTCTCCTACGCGATCATGCGTGGCTTGGTGGCCCGCCTGCGTGCGGCCGACCGCCAGATCGAGTCGCTGGCCCTGCTGGATGTGTACGGCCGCGTTGCACGCACCCTGCTCGACATGGCCGAGGAGACCGGTGGCACGCTGCTGATCCGCAACAAGGTCTCCCGCCAGGATCTGGCCAAGATCGTGGGCGCCTCGCGCGAGATGGTCAGCCGCGTGATGAAGGATCTCGAGGAGCGCCACTACGTCGAGACCCAGCCCGACGGTTCGGTGATCATCAAGGAGCCGCTGGTCACGGCGTGAGCCTGCCGGCGCAAGGCGCCGAATGTGAGCAGTTGTTGCCGCGCCCGGGGAGTTCTCACGGGGCGGAGCCGGCTTGATTCACAATCCGGGCATGGCTTTTCCCCTTGGTTCCCTGGGCGGCGATGCCGCCGCCGAAGATGCCGCGGCGCCTGCGCCGGCACGCGCCGCGCCTTACAAGCGCGGAGCACGCAACGCCGCGCCGCCGCCGCCTCCCTCCTCGCCGCGCTGGCGCACCCAGGTGGGGGTGCTGCTCGGCGCGATGGGCCTGGCATTGCTGCTGCTGGCCCTGCTGACCCATTCAGCGGGTGACGCCGCCTGGTCCACCTCGGGCGATGGCACCCCCCTGCACAACAAGGCGGGTGTGCTGGGGGCCTGGGTGTCCGACCTGCTCTACTACTTCTTCGGTTTCTCCGCCTGGTGGCTGGTGCTGGTGGCCGTGCGCGGCTGGCTGGGCGCGCTGGCGCGCTTGTTGCGCAGCGGCCAGCTGTTGCCGCCGGCCAGGGCGCCCGAGTCGGCGGCCCTGCCGGCCTGGGTGTTCTGGGCGGGACTGGCCGTGCTGATCGGGGCGAGCGCGAGCCTGGAGTGGACGCGGCTCTACGCCCTCGAGCTGCACCTGCCGGGCCATGCCGGGGGGGTGCTCGGCTATGGCCTGGGCACGCTGAGCGTCAGGTTGCTGGGCTTCGTGGGCTCGGGGGTGTTCTGGATCGCGTTGCTGGTGATGGGCTTCTCGCTGGCTTTCCGCTTTTCCTGGTTGCGCACCGCCGAGCGTCTGGGCGCCTGGATCGACGGCTGGCGTTTGCGCCGGGAAGAGGCCCGCGAGCGCAAGGAAGACCAGCGCCTGGGCGAGCGCGCCATGCGCGAGCGTGAGGCCGACGTGGAGGTCGAGCGCCAGGTCATCGTCGAGCATGCGCCCATCCTGATCGAGCCCACGGCGCCGGAGCTGCCGAAGTCCGCCCGGGTGGTGAAGGAGCGCCAGAAGCCGCTCTTCACCGAGCTGGCCGATACCAAGCTGCCCCAGGTCGATCTGCTCGATGCCGACACCGGCCGCCAGGAGACGGTCACACCTGAAACCCTGGAGATGACCTCGCGCCTGATCGAGAAGAAGCTGAAGGACTTCGGCGTCGAGGTGCGTGTGGTCGTGGCCTCGCCCGGCCCGGTGATCACGCGCTATGAGATCGAGCCGGCCACGGGCGTGAAGGGCTCGCAGATCGTCAACCTGGCCAAGGACCTCGCCCGCTCGCTGAGCCTGGTGAGCATCCGCGTGGTGGAGACCATCCCGGGCAAGAACCTGATGGCGCTGGAGCTGCCCAATGCGCGGCGCCAGAGCATCCGCCTGGCCGAGATCCTGGGCTCGCAGGCCTACAACGACGCGCATTCCATGCTCACCCTCGGCCTGGGCAAGGACATCGTGGGCGGGCCGGTGGTGGCCGACCTCGCCAAGATGCCCCACCTGCTGGTGGCCGGCACCACCGGTTCGGGCAAGTCGGTGGGCATCAACGCGATGATCCTGTCGCTGCTCTACAAGGCCGAGGCCCGCGACGTGCGCCTCATCCTCATCGACCCCAAGATGCTGGAGATGGCCATGTACGAGGGCATCCCGCACCTGCTCGCACCGGTGGTGACCGACATGAAGCAGGCCGCCAACGCACTCAACTGGTGTGTGGGCGAGATGGAGCGCCGCTACAAGGTCATGAGCAAGCTGGGCGTGCGCAACCTTGCGGGCTACAACAAGAAGATCGCCGAAGCCGCCGAGCGGGAGGAGAAGATCCCCAACCCCTTCAGCCTCACGCCGGAAGACCCAGAGCCGCTCGAGCGCATGCCCTACATCGTGGTGGTCATCGATGAACTGGCCGACCTGATGATGGTGGTGGGCAAGAAGATCGAGGAGCTGATCGCCCGTCTGGCGCAGAAGGCGCGGGCGGCCGGCATCCACCTCATCCTGGCCACCCAGCGGCCCAGCGTGGACGTGATCACCGGCCTGATCAAGGCCAACATTCCCACACGCATCGCCTTCCAGGTGAGCAGCAAGATCGACAGCCGCACCATCCTCGACCAGATGGGCGCGGAGGCGCTGCTCGGCCAGGGCGACATGCTCTACCTGGCGCCGGGCACCGGCTTGCCGGTGCGGGTGCACGGCGCCTTCGTCAGCGACGACGAAGTGCACCGGGTGGTCGAGTACCTGAAGAGCCAGGGGGAACCCAACTACATCGAAGGCATCCTCGAAGGCGGCGTGCTCGATGGGGAAGGCGGCGGCGAAGGTGGCGCAGCGGGCGAGGGCGATGGCGAGGCCGACCCGATGTACGACCAGGCCGTGGCCGTCGTGCTGCAGCATCGGCGCGCGTCGATTTCCCTCGTTCAAAGACATTTACGCATCGGATACAACCGCGCCGCCCGTCTGCTGGAACAAATGGAGCGTTCGGGCGTCGTATCCAGCATGGCCACCAATGGCAGCCGCGACGTCCTCGTGCCCGCGGCCCGCGACGAATGAAACGACTGATCCTCACCGCGCTGCTGGGCGCCGCTCTTGTTTCCCCGGCCTGGGCCGATGCCGTGGCCAGCCTGCGCCAGTTCGTGCAGGAGGTGAAGAGCGGCCGGGCGGCTTTCACCCAGACCGTCAGCTCCCCCGACGGCGCGCGCAAGCGCAGCACCGAGGGGCGCTTCGAATTCGTGCGGCCCAACCGCTTCCGATTCGACTACGCCCCACCCATGGCCCAGCACATCGTCGCCGATGGGCAGAAGGTGTGGCTGCACGACCCCGATCTCGACCAGGTGACGGTGCGTGCGATGGGTGACGCCCTGGGCGCCACGCCGGCGGCCCTGCTGGCGGGGGGCTCGTTGGACAAGGATTTCACCCTCAAGGCGCTGCCCGACCGCGACGGCCTGCAATGGGCAGAGGCCCTGCCCAAGGCGCGCGACAGCCAGTTCCAGGCCGTGCGCGTGGGGTTCAAGGGCAAGGAGCTTGCCGCCCTCGAGATCGTTGACAGTTTCGGTCAGGTCTCGACGCTGTCGATGCGTCAGTTCGAGGCCAACGTGACCCTTGCGCCGGAGCGCTTCCGCTTCACGCCGCCTCCTGGGGCGGATGTGCTGGAGCAGTAGGAGCGGGCGGTCACGATTCTTGCCAAATTTTGGCAAAAGACCTAGTCTTGCGGCATGAGCACGATGAACATCTCACTGCCGGAGGCGCTGAAGGCCTTCGTTGACGAACAGGTCGCTCAACGGGGCTACGGCACCAGCAGCGAATACGTGCGCGAACTGATCCGCAGGGATCAGGATCGCCAGCGGTTGCGCGAGCTGCTGTTGGCCGGGGCTGCTTCCGAGCCCACGGCCGTGGCTGATGAGGCCTATTTCCAGAGCTTGCGTGAGCGGGTTCGCCAAGCTGGTGCATCCGGTCGTGGCCTCAGGTGACGGGCAAGCCCGTGGTTCTGCGCGCATTGGCGCAGCAGGACGTGGAAGAGGCGGTGGCGTTCTACCTTGGTGAAGGGGCAGACCATGCTGCCGTCGGCTTCATTGATGCCCTGGAGCAGGCGTATGCGCAGATCGGACGTCATCCGGCGATCGGCTCGCCGCGGTATGCCCACGAACTGGATCTGCCGGAGTTGCGCTCGTGGCCCTTGAGACGCTATCCCTACCTCGTCTTCTATGTCGAGGGCGAGGAACACATCGACGTCTGGCGCGTCCTGCACGGGAGACGCGATATCCCTGCCTGGATGCAGCAGGGGCTGGAAACCCCATGAAGTCTCATGGGCAGAACAGAGGGACGTCTTATCTCACACGCATGCCTGGTTGTGCCCCCGGCCAGGGTTCCAGGATGTAGATGCCCGGCTGGGCCTTCTCGTCGGCGTGCGAGGCCGCCAGCACCATGCCTTCGCTCACGCCGAACTTCATCTTGCGCGGCGCGAGGTTGGCCACCATCACGGTGAGCTTGCCCACCAGGTCTTCCGGTTGGTAGGCCGACTTGATGCCGCTGAAGACGTTGCGCGTCCTGCCTTCGCCCGCATCGAGCGTGAGGCGCAGCAGCTTGTCGGATCCGTCCACATGTTCGCAGGCCACGATCTTCGCGATGCGCAGGTCGATCTTGGCGAAGTCGTCGATCCCGATGGTGGGGGCGAGGTCTTCGCCGCCGGGTTTGGGGGCTTCGACCACCGGCGGCTCGAACAGGGCATCGAGCAGCTTGGGGTCGACGCGCTGCATGAGGTGCTGGTAGGTGCCCACAACGTGTCCGTACCCCATGGGTGAGCGCACATCGCTGAACGAGAGTGGCGTGATGTTCAAGAACTCCTCGACACGCTTCGCCATGTGAGGTAGGACGGGCTTGAGGTAGATCGTGAGGTAGCGGAATGCCTCCAGACAAGCAGTACAAACTTCCCACAAGCGAGTCTCTTGGTCACTTTCCTTGGCAAGTTCCCAGGGTTTGTTGCGATCCACGTACTCGTTGACTTCGTCAGCAAGCGACATGATCTTTCTGAGAGCCTGTCCGTACTCGCGACCTTCGTAGAGCTTTGCGATCTGATCGCTCTGTAGGCTGAGACCGGAAAGTAGGTCATTCGAAGACCAAGGTTGACCACTGGTCGTGTTTCCCAGCTTCCCCCCAAAACGTTTGGAGATAAACCCTGCCGCCCGACTCGCGATGTTGATGTACTTCCCCACCAGGTCGCTGTTCACCCGCGCCACGAAATCCTCGGGGTTGAAGTCCACGTCCTCGACGCGCGCGTTGAGCTTGGCGGCGATGTAGTAGCGCAGCCATTCCGGGTTCATGCCCAGCGAGAGGTACTTCAGCGGGTCGATGCCGGTGCCGCGGCTCTTGCTCATCTTCTCGCCGCTGACGGTGATGAAGCCGTGCACGAAGACGTTGTTGGGCGTCTTGCGGCCGCTGAAATGCAGCATGGCCGGCCAGAACAGGGTGTGGAAGTAGGTGATGTCCTTGCCGATGAAGTGGTACTGCTCCACCGTCGGGTCGGCGATGAATTCCTCGAACGAGCGGGCCTCGCCGTACCTGGCCTTGGGGCCGCCCTGGCTGAAGTAGCTCTTCAGCGAGGCCAGGTAGCCCACCGGCGCATCGAGCCACACGTAGAAGTACTTGCCCGGCGCATCGGGGATCTCGATGCCGAAGTAGGGGGCGTCGCGCGATATGTCCCAGTCCGACAGGCCGCCGTGGCCGTTCTCGTCGGTGGTGAACCACTCCTTGATCTTGTTGGCCACTTCGCTTTGCAGCTTGCCGTCCTGCGTCCACTGCTGCAGGAAGTCGATGCAGCGCTGCGACGAGAGCTGGAAGAAGTGGTGCTCGCTGGTCTTCATCACCGGCGTGGCGCCGGTGAGCGTGGAGTAGGGGTTCTTCAGCTCGGTGGGGGCATAGACGGCGCCACACACCTCGCAGGAGTCGCCGTACTGGTCCTTCGCGCCGCATTTCGGGCACTCACCCTTGATGTAGCGGTCGGGCAGGAACATGTTCTTCACCGGGTCGAAGAACTGCTCGATGTCGCGCGTGAAGATGAGCCCGTTCTTGCGCAGGGCGCGATAGATGTCCTGGGCGAGCTCGGTGTTCTCCGGGCTGTCGGTGGAGTGCCAGTGGTCGAAGCTGATGTGGAAGCCGTCGAGGTATTCCTTGCGGCCCGCGGCGATCTCGGCCACGAAGGCCTGCGGCGTCTTCCCGGCTTTTTCGGCGGCGATCATGATGGGCGCGCCGTGGGCGTCGTCGGCGCCGACGAAGTGCACCTGGTGGCCCTGCATGCGCTGGTAGCGCACCCAGATGTCGGCCTGGATGTACTCCATGATGTGACCGATGTGGAACTTGCCGTTGGCGTAGGGCAGGGCGGTGGTGACGAAGAGCTGGCGGGTCATCGTGGGCGCGGCGCCGCGTGTGCGAACGCAACTGGGGGAAAACCCCGGATTCTAGGCCGGGAGCGGGCGCTTTGGCCCCTTGCGACAACTTGTCCGTCGCCCCTGCGCTAGACTGGACTCCAGCCCTTCTTTTCCCTTTTTCCCGCTCCCCATGGCCCCCACCGAACAAGCGCTGCAAGACGCCCTCAAGACCGTTGCCGACCCTCACACGGGGCGCGACTTCGTGACCTCCAAGGCCCTGAAGAACCTGCGGGTCGACGGGGGGGACGTGAGCTTCGACGTGGAACTGGGCTACCCCGCCAAGAGCCTGGTCCCGAACTTGCGCAAGCAGCTCATCGCCGCGGCCCGCACGGTGCCGGGGGTGGAGAACGTCAGCGCCAATATCACCACCAGGGTCCTTGCCCATGCGGTGCAGCGTGGCGTGCAGCTGCTGCCCAAGGTGAAGAACATCATCGCGGTGGCCTCGGGCAAAGGCGGGGTCGGCAAGAGCACCACCACCGTCAACCTGGCCCTGGCGCTGGCCGCCGAAGGGGCCAGCGTGGGCATCCTGGATGCCGACATCTACGGCCCCAGCCAGCCCACGATGATGGGCATCGAAGGCCGCCCGGAAAGCGTCGACGGGCAGACCATGGAGCCGTTGGAGAACTACGGCGTCCAGGTCATCTCCATCGGCTTCCTGATCGAGCCCGACAACCCCATGATCTGGCGCGGCCCCATGGCCACCCAGGCGCTGGAGCAGCTGCTGCGCCAGACCAACTGGCGCGAGCTCGACTATCTGCTGGTCGACATGCCGCCGGGCACCGGTGACATCCAGCTCACGCTCAGCCAGCGCGTGCCGCTGACGGGTGCGGTGATCGTCACCACGCCGCAGGACATCGCCCTGCTCGACGCCCGCAAGGGCCTGAAGATGTTCGAGAAGGTGGGCGTGCCCATCCTGGGCATCGTCGAGAACATGGCCGTGCACGTGTGCTCCAACTGCGGCCACACCGAGCACATCTTCGGGGCCGACGGCGGCCGCAGGATGGCCGAAGAGTACGGCGTGGACTACCTGGGGGCCCTGCCGCTGAACCTGTCGATCCGCGAGCAGGCCGATGCGGGCCGCCCCACCGTGGTGCGCGAACCCGAAGGCGAGATCGCGCGCCTGTACACCGAGGTGGCGCGCAAGGTCGCGGTGAAGATCGCCGAAAAGGCCAAGGACTACTCGGCCAAGTTCCCGACGATCTCGATCTCCAAGACCACCTGAGCGAGCCGGCCATGACCTCGTCAGCTTTCCAGCGCCCCCGCGTGGACGTGGCGGTGGTGATGGAGCGCGAGCGCGCGCCCAACGCCTGGGAGGACTGGCGCTTCCGTATCGTCGAGGTGGTGCCACACGAGCCGGCGTTTGGGGACGCGCCCCGCCTGATGGTGGAGGACGGCCGCATCGCCCGCTGGCTGCATCCGGGCCTGTCGGTGGAGTTGTTCCGCGACGAAGCCGAGGGCTACCACCTCAACCTCACGTCCGGCCAGCCGGTGTGGTTCGTGATGTGGCGCCACGAGGCGGGCGATCCGCCGCGCGCTTGGCCGGAAGCGGTGAGCCTGTCGTACAACGAGGCCGGACGCTGGCTGGACGCCCAGGAGCGCGTTGACAACGTGCCCCTGGATCCGGCCGTGGTGCCATGGCTGCAGGCCTACACCGACGAGCACTACCGTCCCGAGCCGAAGAAGCGCCAGCGCCCGGCGTCCTTCCTTGCGCCGGGGCAGCGCGAACCGGGTGGAGGCCGTCGTGGCTGAGGAAGGCTTCCTCTCGCGCTGGTCTCGGCGCAAGTCCGGCCAGGCGCCGGCCGAGCCGGTGCCCCCGAGCGTGCCAGTGCCGCCGGCCGCGCCCCTTCCGGAGGCCGACGCTGCTGCGCCCGCCGCCGAGCCCGAACCTTCCCCGCCACCGCCCACCCTGGAGGACGTGAAGCAGCTGACGCCCTCCACGTCTGACTTCTCGCGCTTCGTGGCCCCGGGCGTCGACGACACGGTCAAGCGCGCGGCGCTGAAGACGCTGTTCAGCGACCCGCACTTCAACCGGATGGACGGCCTGGACGTGTACATCGAGGACTACACGCAGTTCACCCCCGTACCCAAGAGTGTCCTGCGCAAGATGGTCCAGTCCGAGGCGCTGGGCCTGTGGCGCGAAGAACGCACGCCCAAGCTTCCTTCCGAGGCAAAGCCCGATGGCGCGGCGGCCGGTGCCGTGCCACAGTCGAACGATTCCCCTACGCAGCCATCCGCCGACGATGCGGAGGCGTCACCTCCCCACGATGAAAACCCTGATCTGCAACTGCAACCGGACGATGCCGCTGGACGAGACGGCCCTCAGTCGGGCCTTGAGCCAGGCGGGCGTTGAGACCGAGCTGTCGCACCACACGGTGCTGTGCCGGCGCGAGGCCGGAGCTTTCCAGCGTGCGGCCAAAAGTGGCGAGGAACTGCTGGTCGCCTGCACCCAGGAAAGCCGGCTCTTCCTCGAACTGAACGATGAGACCGAAGGGGCGCGGCCGGTCACCGAGCGGCCCATCCGCTTCGTGAACATCCGTGAAACCGGCGGCTGGTCGCGCGATGCGAAGCAGGCCACACCCAAGCTGGCGGCGCTGATTGCCGCGGCCCAGTTGCCCGACCCGGAGCCCGTGCCGACGGTGAGCTACACCAGCGCCGGGCGCTGCCTGGTGGTGGGCCCGGCCGATGCGGCCCAGCGCGC
>CAZKGD010000054.1:0-12442 GCA_964552215.1 uncultured Caldimonas sp. | reverse complement strand
GCGATCGATTTCCAGCGCGAGCCCCAGAGCGTCACCGAATCCTTCGACCTGGTGCTCGACCTGGGCGACGCGCCGCGCTTCACGATGCACCAGCCGCCCCAGGGCTATGTGTTTGCCGGGCGGGACGACGCGCGCCTGCTGCAGGCGGTGCTCACCCTCAAGGGCCTGGTGGGCGAGTTCGAGAAGCCCAAGTTCTTCCAGTACAAGCGCAAGCTCTGCGCCCACAGCCGCAACGAGCAGGTGGGCTGCAATGCCTGCGTGGAGGTCTGCTCGGCCCGCGCGATCCGCTCGGAGGCCGACAGCAGCGGGGGCATCTTCGTCGAGCCCCACCTGTGCGTGGGCTGCGGCGCCTGCACCACGGTGTGCCCCAGCGGGGCGCTGGCCTATGCCTACCCGAACACCGTGGATCAGGGCCGGCGACTGCGCACGCTGGTGTCCAGCCACCTGAAGGCCGGGGGCAAGGCGCCGGCCATCCTGCTGCACAGCGAGGGCGCGGGCACCCGGATGATCGAGGAACTGGGGCGCGCGGCGCGGGTGGATGCCGCGGTCCATGGCGTGCCCGCGCGCGTGCTGCCCGTGGCGCTGTGGCATACCGCGAGCGTGGGCCTGGACCTCTGGCTGGCCGCCATGGCCTATGGCGCAGGCAACGTGTGGGTGCTGCTCACCGACGAGGAAGCCCCCGAGTACCGCCAGGCCCTGGGGGAGCAGGTGGCCCTGGCCAATGCCATCCTCAACGGCCTGGGCTATGCCGGCGCGGCCGTGGCGCTGATCGAGGCTCGCGATGCGCGCGACCTGGCCTCGCTGGACCAGGCCCTGCGCGCACCGGCGGCCCAGACCGTCAAGGTGCCTGCGGCGTTCGCCACGCAATCCGACAAGCGCGCCACGCTGGACCTGGCCATCGACCACCTGCTGGCGCAGGCACCGCAGGCGGTGGACGAGATCCCCTTGCCCAAGGCAGGCGCTCCCTTCGGCGCGGTGGTGGTGAACCCGGACAAGTGCACGCTGTGCCTCAGCTGTGTGGGGGCCTGTCCCGAGAGTGCACTGGCCGACAATCCCGACCGCCCGCAGCTCAAGTTCATCGAAAAGAACTGCGTGCAGTGTGGCCTGTGCGAAACCACTTGCCCCGAAGGCGCCATCACGCTGAACCCGCGCCTGTGGCTGGCCGACGGTGGCAAGGCCCGCAAGCAGGCGCGCGTGCTCCACGAGGTCGAGCCCTACCATTGCATCCGCTGCGGCAAGCCCTTCGGCACGCTCAAGGCCGTCGAGTTGATGATGAGCAAGCTGGCAGGCCACGCCGCCTTCCAGGGCGCGGCGCTGGAGCGCCTGCGCATGTGCGGCGACTGCCGCGTCATCGATGTGTACAGCCAGCCCAACGAAGTGAGGATCACCGACCTATGACCGCCCAGGCCATCGCCTTTGCCACCCCCGACGATGCCGAGGAACTGGCGCGTGCCGAGATGTACGGCGTGCTCGCGCGCCTGTACATGGCTGCGCCCGACGAGGAACTGCTGCGCCAGTTCTCGGTGGCCGTGACCGAGGCGCCGGCCGAGGGCGGGTTTCTGCAGGGGCCCTGGGAAGCCCTGGTGGCTGCCATGCGGGCCACCACGGTGCAAGCGGCGGCAGACGAGTACGATGCGCTTTTCCAGGGCATTGGAAAACCCGAGGTCTTCCTCTACGGTTCGTATTACCTGGCCGGCTTCCTGAACGAGAAGCCCCTGGCTGCCTTGCGCAGCGACCTGGCCGCACTGGGGCTCACGCGCGACGAATCCCGCGGCGAGACCGAAGACCATGCGGCCTATGTCCTGGAGGTGATGCGCTACCTGATCGCCGGTGGCGACGTGGCGGTGTGCAACCTGGAGCAGCAGCGGCGCTTTTTCCGCGCGCACGTGCAGCCGTGGATGGAGTCGATGTGCGATGCGCTGGCAGCCCACCCGCGTGCCCGGCTGTACCGTGTGGTGGCCGAGCTCACGCGGGCCTTCGTGCAGGTGGAGGCCCAGGGCTTCGACATGATCGAATAGACCAGCGAACGGTCTGGCCTTCACCGAACCGTCATGCCCCTGACGCGGCCGCGTCATGCACCCCGGGCAGCATGATGGCTCATGCGATGGATCCCGCCCACCGAGTTTTTCCAACCGCACGTGGCCGCTGCAGCCGCGGTGGGTGTTCCGGCGCCGCCGCCGGTCGCCGCAGACCCTCAGCCCGAGGACGGGCCGCCTGCAGCGCTGAGGGTGCGCACGGTCTTCATTTCGGACATCCACCTCGGCACACCGGGTTGCCAGGCCCATGCCCTGCTCGACTTCCTGCGTTCGGTGGAGTGCGACACGCTCTACCTCGTGGGCGACATCATCGACGGCTGGCAATTGCGCCGCAACTGGTTCTGGCCGCAAGCCCACAACGACGTGGTGCAGAAGCTGCTGCGCAAGGCCCGCAAGGGCACCCGCGTGATCTTCATCCCCGGCAACCACGACGAATTCGCGCGCCGCTACGTGGAGCACAACTTCGGTGGGGTGGACGTGGCAGAGGACTGGCTGCACACGACGGCCGACGGTCGACGCCTGTGGGTCACGCACGGCGATCTCTTCGATGGCGTGATCCAGTGCGCCAAGTGGCTGGCCTACGTGGGCGACTCGCTCTACGAGTTCACGCTTCGGCTGAACCGCCACTTCAACTCGCTGCGTGCCCGCCTCGGGCTGCCCTACTGGTCGCTGTCCAAGTACCTCAAGCTCAAGGTCAAGCGGGCGGTGAGCTATGTGAGCGACTTCGAGGAAGCGCTGGCCCGCGAGGCGCGCAAGCGTGGCGTGGACGGCGTCGTCTGCGGCCACATCCACCATGCCGAGCTGCGTGACATCGACGGGGTGCTCTATGCCAACGACGGCGACTGGGTCGAGAGCCTCACGGCCCTGGTGGAGCATCCGGACGGGCGGCTGGAGATCCTGGACTGGGCGGCCCGACTGCGCGCTGAGAATGCCGGCAAGGCCCAAGCGACCATGCCGGCCGGCTTGCCGGCCTGAGCGGATGACGGAGGAGCGCTCCAGGGTAGTGCACCGGAGCCCTGGCCTGTCGTCAGGCTGTCACACGCCGGTCATATACTGAAATCATGAGTTCGGACTTTGCCCCTGTCCTGCCGATGGAGCGCGCCACGCCCGCCACGGCTCATCCGCTGGCGCCCGCCACGGGCCTCAAGCTGCTCAATCGCGAGCGCGCCATCCTCGAGTTCAACGGCCGGGTGCTGGCGCAGGCGCAGCGCCCCGACGTGCCGCTGCTCGAGCGGCTGCGCTACATCTGCATCGTGTCCTCCAACCTCGACGAGTTCTTCGAGGTGCGTTTTGGCGACTACCTGGAGGCTGCGCGCCAGCCCGGTGGTGGCGTGTCGGACAACGACCTGGCCGAGGTGGCCGCGGCGGCGCATGAACTCATCGACCGGCAATACGCCGTGTTCAATCAGGAAGTGATGCCCGCGCTCAAGCGCGAAGGGATCCTCATCCTCAACCACGCCGAGCGCAACGAGGCCCAGCGCCGCTGGGTGGATCGGTTCTTCCAGCGCCAGGTGCGCCCGCTGCTCGTGCCCCTGGGGCTGGACCCGGCCCACCCCTTTCCGCAGGTGGCCAACAAGTCGCTCAACTTCATCGTCAAGCTGGGCGGCAAGGACGCCTTCGGCCGCGACAACACCATCGCCATCGTCAAGGTGCCGCGTGTGCTGCCGCGCGTGATCCGCCTGCCCGAAGACCTGACCGATGGACAGCAGGTCTTCGTGCTGCTGTCCAGCGTGATCCGCGCCCACCTGGAGGAACTCTTTCCGGGCCGCAGCGTCGAGGCTTTCTCGCAGTTCCGTGTCACGCGCGACTCCGACCTGGCGGTGGACGAAGAGGATGTGACCAACCTGCGCCAGGCGCTGCGCTCGTCGCTCACCACCCGCCACTTCGGCCAGGCCATCCGCCTGGAGGTGGTGAGCACCTGCCCGAGCGAGCTCTCGGGCTTCCTGCTGCGCCAGTTCGGCCTGCCCGAGGCGGCGCTCTATCGTGTGGACGGGCCGGTGAACCTGGTGCGATTGAACCAGCTCATCGACCAGGCCGACGCGCCCCATTTGCGCTTCCCGCCTTTTGAGCCGGCCTGGCCGCGCAGCCTGCCGCGCCAGGTGTCGATCTTCGAACGCCTCAAGCGCGGCGACGTGCTGATGCACCATCCGTTCGAGTCCTTCGAGCCGGTGGTGCAGTTCCTGCGCGAAGCGGTGCAGGACCCGGACGTGCTGGCCATCAAGCAGACCATCTACCGCACCGGCAGCGAGTCGGTGCTGATGGACTTGCTGCTCGAAGCGGCACGCCGGGGCAAGGAAGTGATGGCCGTGGTGGAACTCAAGGCCCGCTTCGACGAAGAAGCCAACATCAACTGGGCCGAGCGGCTGGAGGCCGTGGGGGCCCAGGTGGTCTATGGCATCGTGGGCCTGAAGACTCATGCCAAGCTGCTGCTGGTCACGCGCCGCGAGGAAGGGGCACGCGGCACCGTGCTGCGGCGTT
The DNA here is from genome assembly GCA_964552215.1 of uncultured Caldimonas sp. Lineage (GTDB taxonomy): Bacteria > Pseudomonadota > Gammaproteobacteria > Burkholderiales > Burkholderiaceae_C > Caldimonas. The sequence continues at coordinate 7,928 of CAZKGD010000054.1, read as the reverse complement.
ATGCCCACCTGTCCACCGGCAACTACAACCCCAAGACGGCGCGGCTGTACACCGACGTGGGCTGCCTCACCGCCGATGCCGAGCTCACGGCCGATGCCGACGTGGTCTTCCAGCAGCTGGCCAGCCTGACGCGGGTTCGCACACCGCGCCATCTGCTGATGGCGCCGTTCAGCCTGCACAAGCAGATGCTGCGGCACATCGAGCAAGTGGCCGAGGCCGCGCGTGCGGGCGAGCCGGCCCGCATCGTGCTCAAGCTCAATGCCCTGACCGACATCCCGCTGATCGAGGCCCTGGTGCAGGCTTCGCAGGCTGGGGCGAGCATCGACCTCATCGTGCGCGGCGCCTGCATGCTGCCGCCCGGGGTGCCGGGTCACACCGAACGCATCCGCGTACGCTCGGTGGTGGGACGCTTCCTCGAGCACACCCGGCTGCTGTATTTCCGCTGGGGCACGGCGGACGAGCAGGAATTGCTTTACCTGTCCAGCGCCGACTGGATGAGCCGCAACATGTTCCGCCGCATCGAGGTGGCCTGGCCGGTGCGCGATGCCGCGCTGCGCCAACGGCTCATCGATGAATGCCTGGTGCCCTACCTGCAGGACCGCTGCGATGCCTGGGCCCAGCACGGCGATGGCCGCTACGAGCGCGTGGGCGTCGACGGTCCGAGCGCCCAGCAGGCCCTGATGGCGCGTTACACCCAGGCCTGAACTCGAGGCGGCGATGGACCTGATCCTCTGGCGCCACGCCGAAGCGGCGGTGGCCCGTGCGGGTCAGGACGATCTCGAACGGGCACTGACCCCCAAGGGAGAGCGCCAGGCGGCCCGCATGGCCGAATGGCTGAACCAGCGGCTGGCCGAGTCCACCCGCATCCTGGTCAGTCCCGCCGTGCGCACCCAGCAGACCGCCCAGGCCCTGGGCCGCCCGTTCCGCACGGTGCCGGCCCTGGCGCCGGGTGCAAGCGTGGAGGCCGTGCTGCAGGCGGTGCGTTGGCCTCAGGCCAGCGAACCGGTGCTCATCGTCGGTCATCAGCCGGTGCTGGGCCAGGTGGTGGCCCACCTTCTAGCCGGCGTTGACCAGGCCTGGTCGGTGAAAAAGAGCGCCGTGTGGTGGCTGCGCCAGCGCGAACGCGACCATGGCAACGCCGTCGTGCTGCAGGCCGTGCAGTCGGTCGACTGCCTTTGAGGCCAGCCGCTCAGGCGCGGGTGCGCAGGCTGAGCCGGAAGATCTCGCTGCGCTCCCAGATGGCCTGTTCCTCGCGCAGCAGGAAGAGCGTGCGGGGGTGGGCGTCGGCCCAGGCGGGTTCCATGACCAGTGCCACGGTGCGGCCGTGTCGGCTGGCCGTAAGGGCACCCAGCACGGGCAGGCTGCGCGCATGGCACAGGATCACGGCCAGGCGCAGGCACAGCACCTGGAGCGCGAAGGCTTCCTCGCGCAACTGCTCGTCGAGCTTGCGCAATCCGCCCCGCTGGCCCATCACCATGTCGGCCAGGCGGCGCTGCTGCGACTGCGAGAAGCCGGGGGCATCCACATGGCCCAGCAGGTAGGCGCTGTGGCGGTGGTGGTCGTGGTGCGAGACCATCATGCCCATCTCGTGCAGCGCGCAGGCCCAGTCGAGTTCACGCTGGCTTTCCAGCGGGGCCTGCGGGGCCAGGTGAGCGTGCAGGTTGCGGGCCACGGCCTGCACGCGCTCGGCCTGCACCCGGTCGATGCCGAAGCGCAACTGCATCTGCAGGACCGAGTCGTCGCGCATGTCGTGAGGGTGCTCGCTGTCCAGGCTGCCGTGCAGGCGGTCCTGGAGGTCGAAGATCACGCCCTGGCGCAAGGCACCCCGGGCTGGCTGCAGCGCGACGATACCGAAATGCGTGGCCAGCGTATAGAGGATCGACAGCCCGCCGCCCAGCACCGCCTTGCGGTCTTCCTTGAGCCCGGGCAGGTCGAGGCGTTCGGCACGGCCCGCGCGCAGGCAGCGTTCCATGCACCAGCGCAGGCCGTCAGGCGTGATGGTGCCGTCGCTCACGCCGCTGGCCATCAGCAGCTGCGAAACCGCGCCCACCGTGCCCGAGGAGCCCAGCGCCTCCTGCCAGCGCGTGGGAGCGAAGGTCTCCAGCGCCTCTTCAAGCTCGGCGCCGGCCGCCACCTGGGCCCGGCGGAAGGCGGTTTCCGTGTAGCGGCCGTCGCCGAAGAAGCGCAGCGACAGGCTCACGCTGCCGATCTGGAAGGATTCGGCCTGCAAGGGGGTGCGGCCCTCGCCCAAGATCATCTCGGTGGAGCGCCCGCCGATGTCCACGACCAGGCGACGGCCATCGCCCGGGGGCATCAGCCGCGCCACCCCCACGTAGATCAGGCGGGCCTCCTCCCGCCCGGAGATCACCTCGATGGGATGGCCCAGCACGGTCTGGGCGCGGCGCAGGAAGGCGTCGCGGTTGCGCGCCTCGCGCAGGGTCTGGGTCGCCACGGCCCGCACCTGCCCGGGGCGGAAGCTGCGCAGGCGTTCGGCAAAGCGGGCCAGGCAGGCCAGGCCGCGCAGGGCGGCCTCCTCGGTGAGCATGCCTTCGGCATCCAGGCCGCCTCCCAGGCGTACGGTTTCCTTGATGTAGTCCAGCCGACGGTACTGACCGCGTTCGATCTGGCCGATTTCGAGGCGGAAGCTGTTCGAGCCCATGTCGACGGCCGCCAGCAGCGTACCGGCCTCTGCCGCGGCCGAGGTCTCGGGCACCGGCAAGGCCGGTGAGGCCGCATAGGCGGAAGGGGGCGGGGAAGCGCTCATGGGCCCCATTCTCTCTGCAAACCGGCGAATTCTGATGCATCCGGAGTGCCGCGCCGCACCGCAAGCCGATGCCCGCTTGACACGATTGATAAGATCGACAGCGCATCCACGCGGATGGAAGGGCCTGCGGGCCCTTCTTTGCTGATGTCCACTTACCAGCCCTCATGACGCTCACCTACATCGTTCTGGCCACCTTCCTCGGGGGGGTTCTGTCGGTCGTGATCGCGGCCAGTCTCACGGTGACGGTGCTGAGCAAGGTGGTGCGCAGCCTGGTCAGCCTGTCGGCAGGGGTTCTGCTGGGCACGGCACTCATCCACCTGCTTCCCGAGGCCTTCGAGAGCTCGGCGGGCGCCCACGAACTCTTCCTCACGCTGTTGGGCGGTCTGCTGTTCTTCTTCCTGCTGGAAAAGGCCGAGCTCTACCGGCACGGCCACCACCACGAAGGCGATGGTGACCATCATCACCACGGCTTCGATCACGAGCAGGCCGGTCGCGGCGGTTGGACGGTGCTGGTGGGCGACAGCATCCACAACTTCTGTGACGGGGTGATCATCGCCGGGGCCTTCCTCGTGGATGCCCGCCTGGGGGTGGTGACGGCCCTGGCCATCATCGCCCACGAGATCCCGCAGGAGGTGGGCGACTACATCGTCCTGCTCAACGCAGGCTTTTCCCGGGCCAAGGCCCTGCTCTTCAACGCCTTGTCAGGCCTGGCTGCGGTGCTGGGCGGGGTGGTGGGCTACTTCGTCGTGCGGCCCTGGGAAGATCTTTTCCCCTATCTGCTGGTGGTGGCCTCGTCCAGCTTCATCTACGTGGCCGTGGCCGATCTGATCCCCCAGTTGCAGCGCCGGCTTTCATGGCGGGAGACGGCGGCCCAGCTGTTGTGGCTGGCCGGTGGCCTGGGCTTGATCCTGGTGCTGGTGGATCAGTTCCACGCCCACTGATCCCGGCCCCGGTCAGCGCACCACCAGCACCGGCACGGTGCTGTGCGTGAGTACACGGTTGGTCTCGCTGCCCAGCAGCAGGGCTTGCACGCCGCGGCGCCCATGGGAGGCCATCACGATCAGGTCGGCCTGGTGCTGCTTGGCGTAATCGACAATCGCTTCCCACACACTGATCGACTCCACCGTGTGCCCGGTGCACGACACGCCTTGGGCGGCGCACGCCTCTTTCACGGCCGTCACATTCTTGGCGGCCACGCGTTCCTGGGCGTCCAGGAATTCCTGGGGCAGCGTCGGCTGCATCTCCGACATGGCGCTGTAGGGATAAGGATCCTTGACGCTGAGCGTGAAGACCTCGGCGCCGAACTGCTTGGCCAGGGTCACGGCCGTCGCCACGGCCCGCTGGGTGATTTCGGAGCCGTCGGTTGGGACGAGGATGCGCTTGTACATGGTGACCTCCTGTCAGTGATGGATGCCGTCATCTTGCGCGCACGGCGCAAGGCCATGTTGATGCAAATCAAGCGCTGGGGCAAGCCGGGGGTCAGCCCCGCTCGACGGGCCGGGCCGGGTTGGCGCACCACTCGCTCCACGAGCCCGGGTAGAGCGCAGATCCCGCCAGGCCCGCAGCCTCCATGGCCAGCAGGTTGTGGCAGGCCGTGACTCCCGAGCCGCACTGATGGACAACAGCTTGAGGTGCGGCGCCCTGCATCAGCGCCAGGAAGTCGGCCTTCACGGCATCGGCGGGTCGGAAGCGTCCGTCCGGCTCCAGGTTGTTCTGGAAGAAGCGGTTGATGGCTCCAGGGATGTGGCCAGCCACCGGGTCCAGCGGTTCCACCTCGCCGCGATAGCGCTCGGGCGCGCGGGCATCGAGGATGCGCTGGGTGGGCGAACCCAGCTGGCGCAGCACGGCATCGGCGTCGCGCATGGCCACCCGCGACGCTCCCGGGGCATAGGCCACGGCTGCAGGCGGACGCACCGGGCCCTCCTGCACCGGGCCCGCGATGGCCTGCCAGGCGCCCAGGCCGCCATCGAGCACGGCCACGGTCTCGTGCCCCAGCCAGCGCAGCATCCACCAGCACCGCGCGGCAAACATGGCGCCCTGGCGGTCATAGACCACCACGGGGGTGTCGGGCCCGATGCCCAGGGCGCCGACACGCTGCGCAAAGACCTCGCGTGTGGGCAGGGGGTGGCGGCCGTTGTAGCCGGTCTTCGAGCTGCTGAGGTCCCGGTCGAGGTGCAGGTAATGCGCCCCGGGCAGATGGGCTTGCAGGTAGGAGGCTTCACCAGCGGCCGGGTTGGCCAGGTCGAAGCTCACGTCGATGAGCACGGGTGGCGTCGGGCTGGCCAGCGCGGCTTGCAGCGCCTCGGCCGAGATCAGCGGGGTGGGCAGGATCATGATTCGGTGCTCGTGGTGTTGGGCGGCACGCTGGGCGCCGTCTTGGTGCGCAGGAAGGTGGCGGCGATGCCCGCCACCACGATGAGGATCATGCCGGCGATGGCCATCCAGGTCACCGGGTCGCGGAAGAGCAGCACGCCGTAGAGGAAGGCAAACACGATGCCCAGGTACTGCAGGCTGGCATTGACCAGGGTCTTGCCGGTCGCGTAGGCGCGTGTCATCAGCAGCTGGGCCACGGTGGCGAGCACGCCCACCGCCAGCAGGAGCGCCACGCCCTTGAGCGTGTGCGGGTTGGCGCCGCCGGCGAGCATCGTCAGGGCCCCGGCCACGACCCCGCCGAGCGAGAAGTAGAACACCACGCGGTACTCCGGCTCGCCGATGCGGCCCAGGGCGGTCACCTGCAGGTAGGCCGTGGCCGAGAGCATGCCCGAGATCAGTCCGATCAGGCCGTGCCAGAGCTGGTTGTCGTCGATGGTGGGGCGCAGGATCAGGGCCACGCCGGCAAAGCCGGCAAGCACGGTGGCGATGAGCCGGCCGTCAATGCGCGCACCGCCCATGATGATGGCCCCGCCCAGCAGGAAGAGCGCCATCCACACCGAGGACATGTAGTTCAGCGTCATGGCGGTGGCCAGCGGCAGGCCGCCGATGGCGTAGAACCACAGACTCAGGGCCAGCACGCCGCTGAGGCTGCGCCAGAAGTGCATGCCCGGCACGGACGTGCGCAGCGAACCGCCGCGGCGCCAGACCATGAAACCGATGGCGACCGCGCCCACGATGCCACGATAGAACACGATCTCGCCGCTGCTGTAGAACTCGGATGCGTATTTCACGCACACCCCCATGGTGGCAAACAGCAGGGAGGACAGGACCATCAGGGTGGAGGCGCTCACAGGACTTCTTCTTCGGGACGCAGGAGGTGGACGGGAGGCTCGGGCAGCGGCGCGTTCGCGGGCAGGCCCCAGACAGGGATGCCAGTGTCACGCCCCTTGATCGTGCGGGTGCCCAGCGGGCGCAGACACTCGCGCAGGGGACGCGGCAGGAGGTCGTGCGTGGCCTGGTTGACGAAGGCCACCATGCCGGTCTCTTCCTTGGCCAGGCCCTCGATGCGCGCGGCGATGTTCACGGTGTCGCCGATCACGGTGTAGATGCAGCGCTCGGGCGAGCCGATCTGCCCCGCCAGGGCCGTGCCGCTGGCCAGGCCGATCCCGATGGACAGCGGGGCTGCACCGTAGCTGGCGCGCTCGAGATTGAACTCGACCAGCGCCTGCTGCATGGCGGCGGCGGCGTAGAGCGCTCGTTCGACCCGGTGCGGGTCCGGGGTGGGGGCGCCGAAGACCACCACCATCGCGTCGCCCATGTAGTTGTTCACATAGCCGCCGAAGCGCTGCACGGCGTGGGTCATGCGGGTGAAGTGCTCGTTGAGCGTGAGCACCACGTCGCGGGGCTTGAGCCCCTCGCACAGCTGGGTGAAGCCGCGGATGTCCGAGAAGAGGACGGTGACCTCCACCTCATGGCCGCCGAGCATCAGTTCGCCCTGGACCAACTGGTCGCGCACCTCGGGGGAGACGAGACGGCCGAACACATCGCGCTCGCGCTCGCGCTGCTCGAGCTCATGGCTCATGTGATTGAACGATTGGGCGAGCAGCCCCAGCTCATCGTCGCGCTGGAGCTGCACGTGAGCATTGAGGTAGTGTCCCCGCAGGATGGCGCGCGCAGAGCGGGCGACCTCCCGGATGGCCTGGGCCAAAGAACGAGCAAAACGCCAGGCCAGCCAGGCGCTGAGCAGCGAGATGGCCAGCACCACGGCGCCAAAGCGCAGCAGTTCGGCGTAGACCAGGGAGCGGTAGGCATCCAGCGAGGCCTGCACCTCCACCTGCCAGCCGCTCCCATCGACGGTGGAGGAGGCCACCAGCGGGGCGGTCTCGCGCCCGGTGGCGGGCAAGGCGTCGAGCACCGGCAGTGGGCGGACCTCGAGGGGCCCCGAAGCCACGCGGCGCACCAGTGACAGGGGCCGGCCCTCGGGGTCGCGCAGCAGGGCGCGCACCTCGCCGGCGTTCTGTGTGGGCAGCTCCAGGGCCCGGGCCACGGCCGAGGCGGACAGTCCGACGCTGACCCAGCCCGCCCCCCCCGGGACCTCGGTCCAGATGTCCACGCTGCCACTGCCTTCCCGGGCGAGCCAGTGATGCCCGCCACGCTGAGGGGGCGGCCGCAGCAGCGTCTCGCTGTTTGCGCGTGGCGGGTGGCTTTGCACAACACGCCCCTGCGGGTCGAGCAGCCGAACCTGGTCCACCTCGGGAAAGCTGCGCACCAGCACCAGCCACTCACCGCCCAGCGCATCCAGCTGCGCCAGGGGCTCATTGGGCGGAACTTCGTGATGAAGGTGCAGGCGCAAGGCCACCTGGGCCATCGGGGCCGCAGCGATCATGCCAGCCAGTCGCTCGGCCGAGGCCATCAGTTGATCGACGCGTCCGGCCAGCAGGGTGGCTGTCTGGCGCGTGCGCAACTCCTGTTCGTCGCGCAGCCGCTGCGCACCTTCTGTGAGGGTCAGCAGCCCGGCGATCACCAGCGGGACCACGGCGAACAGCAGCACCGACACCGGCAGGGTGCGGCTCAGCGAGCGTCGTTGGGTGTCGGCGGGGATGGGGTTCACGTCGATCGGGCAAGGGAGACGAGTGGCATTGTGCGACACCCGGAAACAAAACACCCGGCCGAGGCCGGGTGCTGGGCGGGGCAGGGCAGCGTCAGGGCGTGCCCAGCTTGTCGCGATACCACTCATGGAAGTGCTGCATGCCGTCTTCCATGGGGCTCTGGTACGGGCCGACCTCGTTGT
>CAZKGD010000053.1:0-22831 GCA_964552215.1 uncultured Caldimonas sp. | reverse complement strand
CGTCGATCACCTGCTCGTTGGCCAGCACGGTCTGGTCCACCGGGTCCCAGTTCACCACCTGGGTGCGGCGCTCGGCGATGCCGGCCTCCAGCATCTTCAGGAAGAGCCACTGGTTCCACTTGTAGTAGTCGGGCGAGCAGGTGGCGACCTCGCGGCTCCAGTCGATCGCCAGGCCCATGGCCTGCATCTGCCCCTTCATGTGAGCGATGTTGGCGTAGGTCCATTGAGCCGGCGGCACCTTGTTCTTCATCGCCGCGTTTTCGGCCGGCAGGCCGAAGGCGTCCCAGCCCATGGGCATGAGCACGTTGTGGCCGTTCATGCGCAGGTAGCGCGTCAACATGTCGTTGATCGTGTAGTTGCGCACATGGCCCATGTGCAGCTTGCCCGAGGGGTAGGGCAGCATCGAGCAGGCGTAGAACTTCTTCCTGCTCGCATCTTCGGTGACGCGGTAGGCGTCGCGGGCTTGCCAGTGGGCCTGGGCGGCGGCCTCGATCTGGCGCGGATCGTATTGCGTGGGCTCGGAGCTCATGGTGTGGAAGGTCGTTCTTATTTCATGCCCAGCACGTCGTCCATGCCGAACAGGCCGCGCGCTTGCGTGGCCAGGAAGCGCACGGCGCGCAGGCTGCCCTGGGCGTAGGTGGCACGGCTGCTGGACTTGTGCGTGATCTCGATGCGCTCGCCCGTACCGGCAAACAGCACGGTGTGGTCGCCCACGATGTCGCCGCCGCGCACGGTGGCAAAGCCGATGGTGGAGGGGTCGCGCTCGCCGGTCACGCCTTCGCGGCCGTAGACGGCGCATTGCGCGAGGTCGCGGCCCAGGGCCTGTGCCACCACCTCGCCCATCTTGAGCGCGGTGCCGCTGGGGGCATCGACCTTGTGGCGGTGATGGGCCTCGATGATCTCGATGTCGTAACCCTGCGCCAGTGCCTTCGCGGCGGTCTCGAGCAGCTTGAGCACCACGTTGACGCCCACGCTCATGTTGGGCGCCATCACGATGGCGATGTCCTGGGCGATGCGAGCGATCTCGGCCTTCTCGGCCTCGGAAAAGCCGGTGGTGCCGATCACGGCCTTCACGCCCAGCTCGCGGCATACCGCCAGGTGGGCCAGCGTGCCCTCGGGGCGGGTGAAGTCGATCAGGACCTGCGCATCCTTCAGGCCCGCGCGGAGGTCGGCGCCGATGACCACGCCGGTGGTCTTGCCCAGGAAGGCCCCGGCGTCCTGGCCGAGCGCCGGACTGCCGTCGCGGTCGAGCGCCCCGGCCAGCTGGCAGTCGTCGGCCGCCAGCACGGCTTCGATCAGCATGTGGCCCATGCGGCCGGAGCTGCCGGCAATGGCGATGCGGTGGGGGGCAGGAGTCATGGGCATGGGGGTCTCATTCCAGGGGCGGGTAGCTGCGGGTCGGGCCTTCAGGGGCCGGCGGTGTGGTGGGCGCGGCGGGCTTGGGAGCCGGCAGGGCACGCAGTTGCTCTTCCGTGAGTTGCAGCGTCGGGGTGTTGCGGGGTTTGCGGAAGTTGTCGATGGAGGCGACGAAGGCCTCCTCGCTGGGCAGTTCGCCGGCATCCAGCCGGCTCAGGCGGTCGCCGTCGAAGTGCGCAGTCACGCGCCGCTGCTGGGGCTCGGTACCCTGGCGGCGGATGGTGAAGATGTAGTCCCAGCGGTCGGCGTGGAAGGGGTCGGTGAGCAGGGGCGAGCCCAGGATCTCGCGCACCTGGGTGCGGCTCATGCCGGGGCGCACGGCCCGCGCCATCTCGGCCGTGACCACATTGCCCTGGACCACCTCGGCCTGGTAAGGGGTGATGAGCCCCAGCACCTTGTCGCCGCCGGCGGAGGCGCAGCCGGCCAGCACGGCAGAGGTGGCAAGCAAGAGGGCTACAAGCCCGGGTCGCACAGCGCAAGACATAGGGAAATTTCTCGGAAGAGGTACACGCCCAGGATCGGGCCCGATATCATCGGAAGATTCTACCCAGCCGGTCCGGCGCGCCCTGGCGGCGCCCTTGATGACCACACGCCCTCGGAGCGGCCATGACCACCCTGGAAGAGCTCAAAAGCAGCGGCCTGAAGGCCACCCTGCCCCGCATGAAGATCCTCGAAATCTTCCAGAAGGGCACGATGCGACACATGACCGCTGAAGATGTCTTCAAGGCCCTCCTTGCCGAGGGTTCGGACATTGGCCTGGCCACGGTCTATCGCGTGTTGATGCAGTTCGAACAAGCCGGCATCCTCTCGCGCAACCACTTCGAGGCCGGCAAGGCCGTCTTCGAGCTCAACGAGGGCAAGCATCACGATCACCTGGTGTGCGTGGTGTGCGGCCGGGTCGAGGAGTTCTACGACGCCGAGATCGAGCGGCGCCAGCAGCAGATCGCCAAGGAGCGCGGGTACGAGCTTCAGGACCACTCCCTGGCCCTGTATGTGGTGTGCGGCCGTGAAGGCTGCAAGGGCCAGCACGGCGGCGAACGCTGAACGGGCCTAGAGCGCGGCGTCGTCGCGTGCCATCGCGCGCTGGTGGCGCTCGATGAATTCCTTGTAGGTGTCGATGCCGCGCAGTTGCAGGATGGTGTTGCGCACGGCGGCTTCCACCAGCACGGCCAGGTTGCGCCCTGCGTCCACCGCGATCACCACCTTGCGCACCGGCAGGCCCAGCACGTCCTCGTAGAGCGGCTCGTAGGGCAGGCGCTCGAAGTCGCGCTCCATGGTTTCCTTGCGGACCAGGTGCACGATGAGCTTGAGGCGCATCTTGCGGCGCACGGCGGTCTCGCCGAAGATGGCCTTGATGTCGAGCAAGCCGATGCCGCGCACTTCCAGCAGGTTCATCAGCAGCTCGGGGCAGCGGCCTTCGATGGCCGTCTGCGAGACGCGGTACAGGTCCACCGCATCGTCGGCCACCAGGCCGTTGCCGCGCGAGATCAGTTCCAGGCCCAGCTCGCTCTTGCCCAGGCCCGACTCGCCGGTGAGCAGCACCCCGAGCCCCAGGATGTCCATGAAGACGCCGTGGCGCGTGGTGCGCTCGGCGAAGTGCAGGGCGAGGTCGCTGCGCACCACGTCGATCACGAAGCCGGCCGATTCCTGTGTCACGAACAGCGGGATGTCGGCGCGCTCGCACATCGCCACCAGCTGGTCGGGCGGGGTCATGCCGTCGGCCACCACCAGCACGGGGGGCTCGAGCGTCACGATGCGCGAGATGCGGCGGGCCTGGTCCTCGACATCCGCGGTGGCGAGGTAGTTCACCTCGCGCTTGCCGACGATCTGCAGGCGATAGGGGTGGAGGTAATTGAGATAGCCGACCAGGTCGGCGGCCGACTGGGCGTCACGCACGGCGACCTCATCGAAGCGGCGCTCCGGATGGGCATGGCCGGCAATCCACTGCCACTTCAGCTGGGTGCGGTGGGCCTCGAAGAGGGCCTCGGCGCTGATGACGGTGGGTTTCATGGACGAGGAATCGTCCTCACGCCACCGACTTGAGCGGTTCCCAGTTGGAGATGAGTTCGTGCACCTTGGCTGCTTCAGCTTCGGTTTTCAGGCGTTCGCGCAATTCACGGTCGCTCAGCAACTCGGCGATTTCGGAGAGGATCTCCAGGTGGCGCTGCGTGGCCGCCTCGGGCACCAGCAGGAAGATCAGCAGGCTGACGGGTTCGTCATCCGGCGCGTCGAAGGGGATGGGTTGCTGAACGCGCACGACGGCCGCCAGCGGGTTCTTCAGGCCCTTGATGCGGCCGTGCGGAATGGCCACGCCATGGCCGAGGCCGGTGGAGCCCAGTCTTTCACGCGCAAAGAGGTTGTCCGTCACGGTCGCCCGGGCGATGGCGTGCTGGTTCTCGAACAGCAAGCCGGCGTGCTCGAAGGCCCGCTTTTTGCTGGTGGCTTCCACGTTCACCAGCACGTTGCTGGCGGGGAGGATGGCTGCGAGACGGTTCATGCGGTCACCGCGACAGGCTTGACGGCGCCAAGGCGCCTGTGCCCACGCGTCATCGTGACAAAACGTTGGATTATAGGAAGCCCCCTCGCTGCGTATAGAGCGGACTCCCCACCGATCGAGGTCATTGTGCACACCTTGCTGCGCCGCAGCAAGCCTTGGCGCCTGGGCGACACATGGCAAAAGGCGGCCCGCAGGCCGCCACACCATTGCAGATGTTGGTGTTCACTTAACTCAGGGGTTCGCCCAGATCACCGTTGAGGCGTTTGGGCGACCGATGGTGATGGTCCTGGAGACGATCCTTGTGCTTGACCACCTGGCGGTCGAGCTTGTCCATGAGTTCGTCGATCGCGGCGTACAGGTCTTCGTGCGAAGTCTCACAGAAGATGTCCTTGCCCTTGACGTGCAGATTGACCTCGGCTTTCTGGCGTCTTTCCTTTTCCTTCAGTTTTTCCACGGTGAGCAGCACGCTGACGTCCACCACCTGGTCGAAATGCCTCGTGACCCGGTCGAGCTTGGTGAGCACATACTCACGCAGGGCGGGCGTCACTTCCAGATGATGGCCACTGATCGTCAGATTCATAGAACCTCCTTTCCGAGGGTGTCGGGGGGTCGCGCCCCGAGGTGGTGCGTCGACCCAGGCGGGTGCCTGGACCCAGTGTGCTCCTGCACCTCCCCCGTGACAAGACAGTGACGCAATACCTGAAACTGCCACGAGGCCGCTGTGGGCATGCGGCCCGAACTGGGGCATGATTCAAGGCTTGACGGGGGCCTGCCAGACGCGCAGGCGCGAGGCCAGCCACAGGGCGACCGCGCTGCACCCCAGGGCCACCCAGCCCGCGCTGCCATAGCCGCTCACATGGCCTTGCGCATCGCGCGAGATCAGCAGGCCACCCACCAGGGCCGCGAGACCCATCGCAGCCGATTGCACCGAGCCGTTCAGGCTGAGGAAGCTGCCGCGCAACTCGGGCCGGGCTGCCGCGCTGATCAGGGCCATGCCCGGCACGTTGCGTCCGGAGACGAACACGAAGAAGCCGGTCGTCACCACCATCATGACCCACAGCGGCACCGGGCCCAGGTGGGTGAGCGTCATCATCGGCACCACCGCCACCAGTGCCAGCGCCTGGAACACCTGCCGCTTGCCGAAGCGATCGGCCAGCACACCCCACAGCCGGGCCGTGAAGAAGGTGGCCACGCCGCCCACGAGATAGATCGCAGGGATGTCGGCCTCGGCGATGCCCACGTTGGCGGTGCCGTAGAGCGTGATGTAGGGAATGATGACGAAGCTTGCCCCCATCACCATGGCCGACAGCGCAAAGGCCGTCCAGTGGTTGGGCTCGGCCAGCACGCGGCCCAGGGAGTGCAGCGCCGAGACCCCGCGCTGGGCCTGCAGGTGGCCGTCCAGCCGTGGCAGCACGCGCAGGCTCATCACCCAGATCCCGGTGGACAGCGCTGCGATGGCGATGAACGGCGCGTGCCAGTCGAACCACTGCGCCAGCCACAGTGAGGCGGGGACACCGGCCACCGTGGACAGCGCGAACGAGGACATCACCACGCCCATGGCGCGGCCCCGGCGCTCGAAGGGCACGGCGTCGGCGACCATGGTCTGCACCAGGGCGCCGAGCACGCCACCGAAGGCGCCCGCGGCGATGCGTGCGCCCATCAGCAGCGCATAGCTGGGCGCCAGGCCGCAGGCCAGCGTGGCCAGGGCGAAGCCGGCGTAGAGCCACAGCAGCAGGCGCTTGCGCTCGAAGCGGTCGATGTATGTGGTGGCGATCAGGCCCGAGGCCCCGGCGGCCAGCGTGTAGGCCGACACCAGCAGGCCGAACTGGGCATCGCTGATGGCGAACAGCCGCGTGAGCTGCGGGCCCAGCGGCATCATCACCATGAAATCGACGATGTGGGTGAACTGCACGCCGGCCAGGGCCAGCAGCAGCCAGCGTTCGCGCAGTGCCGCGTGAGGGGAGGAATGCATGGGGCCCGACTCTAGCAAGGCGGGCTGCGAGGCCGGGTCTTGATGGACATCAAGCAGAAAAATCGTGGCCCCGACACACTGGCCGCTGGACTTGTTTTGACATCAACCCGACGCAAAGGACCCCCGTGAGCATCCGCAACCTCGACGCCCTGTTCCGGCCGGCTTCGGTGGCCGTGATCGGCGCCTCCGACCGCGAGGGCAGCCTGGGGCTGCTGGTGATGCGCAACCTGCTGCAAGGCGGGTTTGCGGGGCCGGTGTGGCCGGTCAACCCGAAGCGGGAGTTCGTGGCCGGGGTGCGCGCCTACCCCGCCGTGGCGGCCCTGCCCGGCGTGGCCGATCTGGCGGTGGTGTGCACGCCGGCGCCCACGGTGCCCGGCGTGATCGCCGAACTGGGCCGCGCAGGCACGCGCGCGGCCGTGGTGCTCAGCGCCGGCCTGGGAGAGGCGGCGCATCCTGGAGGGCCCCCGCTGCGCCAGGTCATGCTGGAGGCGGCACGGCCGAACCTGTTGCGTGTGCTGGGTCCCAATTGCGTGGGCCTGCTTGTTCCCGGCCACGGGCTGAATGCGAGTTTTGCCCACACCCAGGCGCGCGCGGGCGCGCTGGCCTTTGTCTCGCAATCGGGAGCGCTCGCCACGGCCCTGCTCGACTGGGCGAACGAGCGCGACCTCGGTTTTTCGCATTTCGTGTCGCTGGGCGATAGCGCCGACGTGGACTTTGGCGACCTGCTCGACTACCTGGCCAGCGATGCGGGCACCCGGGCGGTGCTGATGTATGTCGAGTCCATTCACGCCCCGCGCAAATTCATGTCGGCTGCGCGGGCGGCAGCGCGCAACAAGCCCGTGCTGGTGGTGAAGGCCGGACGGGCTCCCGAGGGTGCGCGGGCGGCCGCCTCGCACACCGGTGCGATCGCTGGCGGTGACGCGGTGTTCGATGCGGCGGTGCGCCGGGCCGGCATGCTGCGCGTGGACACCCTGACCGACCTCTTCGACGCAGCCGAAACGCTGGCGCGGATGAAGGCCCCCCAGGGCGATCGCCTGGCCATCGTCACCAACGGCGGTGGGGCTGGGGTGCTGGCCGCCGACGCGCTGGCGCTGGGCGGGGGGCATCTGGCCGTGTTGACCCCGCAGACGCTCGCGGCGCTCGACGCGGTGCTGCCGGCCACCTGGTCGCGCGGCAATCCGGTCGACCTGATCGGCGATGCTCCGGTGGCGCGCTACACCCAGGCCCTGGATGTCGTGCTCGCCGACCCGGGCGTGGATGCCTTGCTCTTCATGCATGCGCCCACGGCGGTGGTGCCGAGCGAAGACATCGCCCGGGCAGTGCTGGGCCGCTTGCACGATGCGCCGAAGCCGGCTTTCACGTGCTGGCTGGGCGGGTCTGCAGTGGCGCCCGCGCGGGCCCTGTGCCGAGAGACTGGCATCGCCAGCTACGACACCCCCGAACAGGCGGTGCGTGCCTTTTTGCATCGGGTGGACTTCCAGCGCAACCAAGCCGCATTGATGCAGGCGCCGCCCTCGGTGCCGCCGGGCCCACGCGCCGACACGGTCGCGGCGCGCGCCGTGATCGAGGAGGCCTTGCGCAGCGGGCTGCGGCTGTTGAGCGAACCCCAGGCCAAGGCCCTGCTGGCGGCCTATGGCATCCCGGTGGTGGACACCCGGGTGGCGGCCGACGAGGCAGGGGCCGTGGCTGCCGCCGAGGCCATCGGCTACCCGGTGGTGCTGAAGGTGCTCTCGCCGCAGGTGTCGCACAAGTCCGATGTCGGAGGGGTGGCCCTGTCGCTGCAGGAGGGCACGCAGGTGGCGTCCGCGGCGCGGGCCATGGCCGATCGCCTGCGCCGGCTGCGCCCCGATGCCGAACTGGCGGGCTACACCGTGCAGGCCATGGTGCAGCGCCCCCGCGCCCACGAGTTGCTCGTCGGGGCGCTGTGCGACCCGCTCTTCGGCCCGGCGCTCGTGTTCGGGCAGGGAGGCACCGCGGTCGAGGTGGTGCGCGACCGGGCCGTGGCCCTGCCGCCGCTGAACGTGAACCTGGCGCGCGACCTCGTGTCGCGCACCCGGGTGGCGAAACTGCTGGCGGGCTACCGCGACCGTGCCGCCGTGGACGAGGCGGCCCTCACCCAGGCGCTGATCCAGGTCTCGCAGTTGATGTGCGAGCTGCCCGAGGTGGTGGAACTGGATATCAACCCGCTGCTGGCCGACGATCTGGGCGTGATCGCACTGGACGCGCGGGTGGTGATTGCGCCGGCCACGGGAGCGGCGGTCGATCGCCTGGCGATTCGCCCCTACCCGGTGGAGCTTGAGCACCGCTTCGACTGGGGCGGGCAGCCCATGCTGCTGCGCCCGATCCGCCCCGAGGACGAACCGGCGCTGCGCGCGTTCTATGCCAACGCCGACCCGCAGGACCTGAGGTTGCGCTTCTTCATGGCCCGGCGCGAGGTGCCGCGCTCGGAGCTGGCCCGCTACAGCCAGATCGATTACGACCGCGAGATGACCTTCGTGGCCCTGCCGCAGGGCGGGCCGGACGAACTGTGGGGCGAGGTGCGGGCCCTCTGTGACCCGGACAACCACACGGCGGAGTTCGCCGTCCAGGTGCGCAGCGGCCACCAGGGCCGTGGACTGGGCCGCTATCTCCTGCGCCACCTCATCGGCCACCTGCGACAGCGGGGCACCCGCGAGCTCGTGGGTCACTGTCTGCCGGAAAACACGGCCATGAGCGCCCTGGCGCGCCAGCTGGGGTTTGCAGTGGACATGACGCATGAGCCCGGCGCCGTCTGGATGCGCCTGCCGCTTCAGGAGGGTTGAAAAGGGCGGGTCGATCCATCGCATCCTATGCATCGAACGGGGTGTCATCCGGGCCTGGCGCCATGCGTTGTAGGAGCAATGTCACCCTGGCCGCGTCAGCGGCATTTTCATCATGTCCGATGCTTCCTGGCAGCTGCTTGCAGTGAGCGGCGCCCTGTTCTGGGCCACTTGGCACGAGCGTGCCGTGGGCGCGCGCACGGCCGATGTGGTCTTGCTGGCCACGCTGGGCGTGGCCGCCCTCGTGGGCCTGGCGTTTACCTTGTGGCCTTGAGGAGCCGGCGATGAAGTGGCTGTTGACTTGGTCGGCGCGCATCGACAAGCTGAGCGAGGTGCTCGGCCGGATCATCCAGTGGCTGGTCCTGGCTGCGGTGGTGATCAGCACCGGCAACGCCGTGGTCCGCAAGGCGTTCAGCATGAGTTCGAACAGCCTGCTGGAGATCCAGTGGTACTTGTTCGCGGCGGTGTTCATGCTGGGCGCGGGCTATGTGCTTCACCGCAACGAGCACGTCCGCATCGACTTCATTTCGGCCCGGCTGTCGCCGCGCACGAATGCGGTTATCGACATCCTCGGGCTGCTGCTGTGCGTGGTGCCGTTCTGTCTGCTCTTGATCTATCTGTCCTGGCCTCTGGCCGTGCAGGCCTGGGTCAGTGGCGAGATGTCGCAGAACGCCGGCGGGCTGGTGCGCTGGCCGATCTATGCGCTCATCCCTGCGGGTTTCGGCCTGCTGCTGTTGCAGGTGATGTCCGAGCTGGTCAAGCGAGCGGCCTTCCTCACCGGCCATCGCGATACGCCGAACAGCGAGCCGGCCAAGCCCCAGGGCGAGGACGAAGGCCTGGCCGCGCCGCGCTGAGCGCGGCGTTTCATCAGGCCAGCGGCCGGGTGCGTTCGGCCAGCCAGTCGGCCGCGTCGCCGCTCACCCGCGGGCCCACGCGTTCGCGCACGGTGGCGTGGTAGGCATCGAGCCATTCACGCTCGTCCGCACGCAACAGCGACGGCTCGATGCAGCGCGTGTCGATGGGACACAGCGTGAGCGTCTCGAAGGCCAGCCATTCGCCGAACTCGGTGCGGCCGGCGTCCACGTTCATGGCCAGGTTCTCGATGCGGATGCCCCATTGCCCCGGCCGGTAGAGGCCGGGTTCGATCGAGGTGATCATGCCGGGCTCCATGGCGGTGTGGGCGTCCGCGGCGGCGTGCACGCTCAACACCTGCGGGCCTTCGTGCACGTTCAGAAAGTAGCCCACCCCATGGCCGGTGCCGTGGCCGTAGTCCAGACCTTCGGCCCACAGGGGCGCACGGGCGATCGCATCGAGCAACGGCGACTTGATGCCCCGCGGAAAGCGCGCCCGCGACATCGCCATCATTGCCTTGAGTACCAGGGTGAAGTCGCGCCGGTGCTCGGCCGTGATCGCCCCGATGGGCACCACGCGGGTGATGTCGGTGGTGCCGCCCAGGTACTGGCCGCCCGAGTCGATCAGCAGCAGGCCCGAGCCTTCGATCACCGCATGCGACTCCGGTGTGGCGCGGTAGTGGGGCATGGCGCCGTTGGCATTGAAGCCGGCGATGGTGGCGAAGCTCGGGCTCACGAAGCCTTCGCGGCGGGCACGGGCCTCGGTGATGCGGGTGTCGATGTCCAGTTCGGTGAGCCGTTCGCCGCGCGCCAGGGCGTGCTCGAGCCAGGCGAAGAACTCGGCCAGGGCGGCGCCGTCCTCGGCCATGGTCTCGCGGATGAACCCCGACTCGGCCTCGGTCTTGCGTGACTTGGCCAGCGTGGTGGGGTTGGGGGCCTCCACCACCTGCACATTCGCCGGCAGTGCCTCGCGCAGGGCATGGGTGAGCCGGCGCGGGTCGATCAGCACCGTGGCTGCGGCCGGCAGGGCCGCCAGCGCCTGCGAGGCTTGCTCATACGGCGCCAGCGCCACGCCGTCGGCCGCCAGGGCCTGCTGCAGATGGGGCCCGACCTTGGTCGGATCGATGAAGAGGGTGGCCTCGGCCAGTCCCACCAGGGCATGGGCCACGAAGACCGGGTTGTAGGAGACGTCGGCGCCGCGCAGGTTGAAGAGGTAGGCGATGTCGTCCAGTGTCGAGAGCACATGCCACTGCGCGCCGCGGTCCTGCATGGCGTGTCGCAGGGCTTCGAGCTTGGCGGCGCGGCCGAGAGGGGCTTGGGGCGGGCGGTGCTCGTAGACCGGCGGCGTGGGTCGGCCCGGCCGGTCGGACCAGATCTGGCCGGGCAGGTCGAGATCGGTGCGCAGCCGGATGCCACGGGCCTCGAGGGCCGCTCGCAGGGCCCGCAGGAAGGCCAGGCCGACCACCTGGCCATCCACCGCCAGGGACTGGCCGGGTTGCAGATGGGTGGCCAGCCAGTCGATGTACTGGGTGCCGGCGCCGCTGCTGAGCTTCATCAGCACGATGCCGGTGCCGGCCAGCTGGGCCTCGGCCTGCACCCAGTAGCGGCTGTCGGCCCACAGGCCGGCATGGTCGCGCGTGACCACGAGCGTGCCCACCGAGCCGGTGAAGCCGCTCAGCCACTCGCGCGCCTTCCAGCGCTCGGGCAGGTATTCGGAGAGGTGGGGGTCGCTGGACGGGACGAGCACGGCGTCCACGCCGTGCTCGTCGAGGGCGGCACGCAGCCGGGCGATGCGCTCGCGCACGGCGGCCAGGGGAGGGGCGAGGGTGTCCATGGCAGAGCCTTTCAGATCACCCCGTCCATTCTAGGAGCGCGGGCCGCGGCCCGCCGGGTTCAGGGCTGCTGCTGCAGCGCGCGGATGCGCTCTTCCATCGGGGGGTGGCTGGACAGCAGGGCCATGAAGCCCGAGCGGCGCGAGCTGATGCCCATGGTCTGCAGCTGCTTGGGCATCTCGCCCGGGTCGAGGTTGCCCAGGCGGGCCAGGGCGTTGATCATGGGCTGCTTGCGCCCCATGAGCTGGGCGGCACCCGCGTCGGCGCGGAACTCGCGCTGGCGCGAGAACCAGGCCACGATGATGGCCGCCAGGATGCCCAGCAGGATGTCCATCACGATGGTGGTGGCGTAGTAGCCGATGCCCGGGTGGTCGCTGTTGTTGCGCAGCACCACGCGGTCGACGACATAGCCCACCACGCGGGAGATGAAGACCACGAAGGTGTTCATCACACCCTGGATCAGCGTCATCGTCACCATGTCGCCGTTGGCGATGTGGGCGACCTCGTGGCCGATGACCGCTTCCACTTCCTCGCGGTTCATGGTCTGCAGCAGGCCGGTCGACACGGCCACCAGGGCCGAATTCTTGAAGGCGCCGGTGGCAAAGGCGTTGGGCGGGCCTTCGTAGATCGCCACCTCCGGCATGCCGATGCCGGCGCGGTTGGCGAACTGCTGCACGGTGTTCACGATCCAGGCGTGCGTGGGATCGGTGGACTGGTTGATCACCTTGGCGCCAGTGCTGAACTTGGCCATCGGCTTGCTGATGAGCAGCGAGATGAAGGCGCCGCCGAAGCCGATCAGGGCGGCGAAGCCGAGCAGGGCCCCCAGGTCGAGTCCCTGGGCGCTCATGAACCGGTTCAGGCCCAGCACGTTGGCGACGATGCCCAGCACGACGACGACGGCCAGGTTGGTCATCACGAACAGGAGGATGCGTTTCATCGGGGTCTTTCTTTCGGTCGAGTCAGGCGGAAGCACCGCGAGGCCCGCATCATGCCGCGAGCCGGCGCGCCGCGGGGGATTTTCCTACCAACCCCACAGCAGATTGCGTGCCACCCAGCCGGTCAGGCCGCTGTCGTGGCGCACCCGCACCCAGTCCTGGCGCTTTTCGAGGGTGCGCAGCACCTGGCCGTACTCAGCCTGGCCGACCAGGCGGGCGCGGGTGCTGGGTTCGCTGCGAACATTCGCGGTTTTGACCTTCACGACATGGTGGGGCGTGGTGGCGGTGAGCGGCCGGTAGACCCAGGCCTCGTCGCCTTCAAAGTCGCGCACCTTGAGCCACTGGCCCTGGCGCGCGGTGACCTGCAGGGGGTAGCCGCGGCTGACCACCCACAAGGCCTCGTGCTGGGTGCCGGCGCCGGCGCGCAGGTTGACCTCGGGCCGGTTGACGCTCACCATGGATTGGGCTGCGGCGGGCAAGGCGAGGACGGCTGCGGCCAGTCCGGCAAGAAGAAGCGAGAGTCGGGTCATCTCGGGAGGGCTCCTGAAAGGGGACAACCCGTGATAGTGCCGCCAGCGCGCTCGAGGTTCCCTCCGGACATCCCGCGTCACGCGTTGACCAGTCCGAAGATCATGAAGTAGAGCATGGCCGCCAGCAGGGCCGAGATCGGGACCGTGATGACCCACGCGGCCGCGATCTTCACCAGCTCGGAGCGCTTGACCAGTTCCTCCCGGTAGACCTTGCGCAGCTTCTTGCGCTCGAACTTGGTCAGCTCCGCCCCCAGCGAGCGCTGCTTGAGCTGGGCCAGCATGTCGCGCTTCTTCTCGACGCTGGCCCGAGCGAATTCCTCGAGGTAGCGGTCGAGCACCCCGTCCGGGGCGTCCTCGTGCTGGCTGCGGATGAACTCCAGCGCGTGGGCCTGGCGCTGCTGCAGGTATTCGCGCAGGAAGCCGACCCCGAAGATCGCGCCCACGGCGATGTGGGTGGAGCTCACCGGCAGGCCGAGCTGGGAGGCCACGATGACGGTGATGGCTGCCGACAGCGCGATGCAGAAGGCGCGCATCTGGTCGAGCTCGGTGATGCCGCTGCCCACTTTGCGGATCAGCTTGGGTCCATAGAGCATCAGTCCCAGCGAGATGCCCAGGGCGCCCACCACCATCACCCAGGTGGGGATGCTGGCCTGACCCGACACGGTGCCGGTGCGCACCGCCTCGGCGATGGCTGCCAGCGGGCCGACGGCGTTGGCCACGTCGTTGGCGCCGTGGGCGAAGCTCAGCAGCGCCGCGCCGCAGATCAGAGGCAGCGTGAACAGTGAGTTGATGCCGTCGCGGGTGTTGGGCAGTTGCGGAGCCCGGGCCTGCACCCATTGGCGTGCCAGCGCCCAGCCGGCCACACCCAGGCCGGCGCCGATGGCGATGGCGAGCGGGAAGCCCACTTTCCACACGCGGCTCAGGCCCTTGAGCACCAGGTAGGACGCGAAGGCCCAGACCATGATGCCGATGAGCAGCGGCACGGTGCGCTGGGCCGCCGCCACCATGTCTTCCCGGAACACGATGCTGTGCTTGATCCAGTAGAGGAAGCCAGCCGCGATGAGGCCCCCCAGCAGCGGCGAGATGACCCAGCTGGCGGCGATCTCGCCCAGCTGGCCCCAGTTGGCCGCCTGCAGCCCCCCGGCGGCCACGCCGGCGCCCAGCACCGCCCCGATGATGGAATGGGTGGTCGACACCGGTGCCCCCAGGGCCGTGGCCACGTTCAGCCAGATCGCGCCGGCCAGCAGGGCGGCGGTCATCAGCCACAGGAAGCGGTCGGTGCCTTCGATGGCCTCGGGGCGGATGATGCCCTTCTGGATGGTGCTGACCACGTCGCCCCCGGCGATCAGGGCGCCTGCGGCCTCGAAGACGGCGGCCAGCAGGATGGCGCCCACCATCGAGATGGCCCGTGAACCCACGGCCGGCCCCATGTTGTTGGCCACGTCGTTGGCGCCGATGTTCATGGCCATGTAGCCACCGATCACGGCCGCGGCCACCAGCAAGGCGGCATGGGGGCCGCTCACGCCGATCCCGAAGCTGGTGTAGAGCAGGATGCCCACCGCAAACAGCAACCCGACGCCGAGCTTGAGGGAGTCGTTGCGGCCGCGGCGGGCGGCCTTGTCGATCTTGGCGATGTTCTTGAATTCCATGATCCGGGGGGAGTCAGACCGTGTGACGGCTGTGTGACGGATTTGTGACAGGCGGGATTCTCGCTGAACCGCCCGAACGCGGGGGAAGGCGGGCGCGGACGTCCGGCGCCCGCGACAGGTCGCGTGGCGCGGCGTACCATCCGGGCTTTTCCCAGCCTGTTTTGCTGTGCAGTCCGGTGCGGCGGCGGGGGAACCTGTTTCGCCATGACCGAAGTCCTGAAGAAGAGCGAGCGCACCCTCAGCGCCATCGTGAACACTGCCCTGGAGCTGGCCGTCACCCAGGGTTTGTCGAGCATGTCGCTGGGAGAAGTGGCCAAGCGCCTCAACATCAGCAAGAGCGGGGTGTTCGTGCGCACCGGCTCGGTCGAGAACCTTCAGGACTTGGTGCTGGCACGCTACGAACAGCTCTTTGCCGAACATGTCTTCCTGCCGGCATTGCAGGCTCCGCGCGGCCTGCCCCGGCTGGACCGCATCATGGAGTTGTGGATCGGACGTGGCGTGGGCCGCAAGGCGATGGCCGGATCCTTGCACGCCGTCGCGGCGTTCGACCTGCACCCCATGGAGACCCTGCTGCGCAAGAAGGTGCGCGGCGGGGTGGCGCGCTGGCGGCGCACGCTGGGACGCACCGTGATCCAGGCCATCGAGGAAGGGCATCTCAAGCCAGACACCGATCCTGCCCAGGTGACTTACGAGATCAACAGCCTGATGCTCGGCTACTTCCACGACCTGCACTTCCTGCGGGATCGCAAGGTGGTGGACCGTACCTGGCAGGCCTATCAGCGGCTCATGTCGACCTACAAGACCTCCGCCTAGGGGGGGACTAGGGAATGTGAGCGTTCGCTGGCGGCGCTCGCCACGCACAATCAGGTGCCATGACCCTCGGCACCATCTTCGGCTCCCTCGCCAGTGCGCTGGACGAGCCGCCCGCACCGCCGCGCACGGCCCTCGTCCTGATGGGCGGGGGCGCCCGCACCGCCTACCAGGTGGGGGCGCTGCAGGGCATCGCGCAGATCCTGGGTCCCTCACCGCGGGCCTTCTTCGACATCCTGGTGGGCACCTCGGCGGGCGCGCTCAATGCGGCCTATCTGGCCTGCCATGCCACGGCGGGACAGGCGGCGGTGGACCGGCTGGCGACCTTCTGGACCACCTTGCGCTCCGAGCAGGTCTATCACGTCGAATCTCTGAGATCAGCCCATCAGGGGCTGCGTTGGGCCACGCTGATCTCGCCGGCCTGGATGCTGCGCCGGCTGCCACGCTCCTTTCTCGATCCGGAACCCCTGACCCACAGCCTGGCGCGCACGGTGGACACCCGCCGCATCGAGCATGCGCTGCGCGACCGTCATCTTCAGGCTCTGGCGGTGACGGCGTCCAGCTACACCAGCGGTGTTCACTGGACTTTCTTCCAGACGGCTCCGGGCCATGAAGTGGTGTCATGGCAGCGCCCCGGGCGGCGTTCGCTGGCGCAGCCCGTGACAGCCGAGCACCTGCTGGCCTCGGCGGCGATTCCCTTCGTCTTCCCGGCCGTGCCCCTGGAGGTGGAGGGGCGGGTGGAGTACTTCGGCGATGGGTCCATGCGCCAGCTTGCACCGCTGTCGCCGGCGCTCAATCTCGGGGCCACGCGCATCGTGGCCATCGGGGTCGGTCAGCCGGAGGGCCAGAGCCTGGCATCGGATGCCGGGGAGCCACCGGGCCAGTACCCCAAGCTGGCACAGATTGCCACGCACGCCATGGCCAGCGTCTTTCACGACACCCTGGAGGCCGACGTCGAACAGGCCCTGCGTGTGAACGCGGCCCTGCGTCGGCTCAGCCAGACGGCGGCCAATGCCTTGCCCTACCGGCCCGTGGAGGTGCTGGCGCTGCAGCCCTCGCGTTCACTGGACTCGCTGGCGCGCGAACATGCCCGCTGTCTGCCGGAGCCGGCCTTCAAGCTGCTCAAGATGCTGGGTGGCACGCAAGGAGCGGGCGCATCACTGGCCAGTTACCTGCTCTTCGAGCCCCCCTTCGTCGAGGCGCTCATGGCGCTGGGTCGCAGCGATGCCCTGGCCCAGCGCGGGCGGATCGAGGCTTTCTTTGCCGGCCTGCCCGCGCCCGCGCGTCGGTGACCGGCCACACGACGGTGCCATAATCAGCCCCGGTTCCATCACGGAGACTTCCTTGGACAGCCCCCAGCCTCGGCGGCCGTCCACTCCAGCCCGGGTCCGCGCGTTGTAGCAACGGGCCCGTGGCCGCTCCCGGCGGCCTGGGGTGAGACGGTGGCCGACCCTGACCCCTACGCAAGCCCGAGAGACACGTGTTCCGCCCCGACCGGGCGGCGCCCTGGTTGGAGAATTCATGCTCAACGTCTTCACGCTGGCCAATGGCCGGCTCGTCCAGCAGGAGATCGATCGCCCCGAGACGCTGTCGCAGGTGCAGCCGGTATGGGTCGATCTCGAAGCGCCCACGCCCGAAGAGAAGGGCTGGATCGCGGGGCGCTTCGGCGTCAGCATCCCGCAGGACGTGGTCGATGAAGACCTGGAGGAATCGGCCCGCTTCTACGAGGAAGACAACGGCGAGCTGCACATCCGCTCGGACTTCCTGATCGACGAGGACGACACCTCGCGCAACGTGCGCGTGGCCTTCATCCTGCACAACAAGGTGCTGTTTTCCATCCACGACGAGGACCTGCCGGTGTTCCGGCTGCTGCGCCTGCGCGCGCGGCGCATGCCCGGCTTCATCGAGGACGCCAAGGACGTGCTGCTCAAGCTCTACGATGCCGACGCCGAGTACTCGGCCGACTCGCTCGAGGGCATCTATGACTCGCTGGAGAAGGTCAGCGCGATGGTGCTCAAGGAGGAGGTCAATGACACCGCCGCCGCCGAGGCCCTGGCCGCCATCGCCCGCGAAGAGGACTTGAACGGCCGCATCCGCCGCAACGTGATGGATACGCGCCGCGCGGTGAGCTTCCTGATGCGCTCGCGCCTGCTCAACGCCGAGCAGTTCGAGGAGGCGCGCCAGATCATGCGCGATATCGACTCGCTCGACTCGCACACGGCCTTCCTCTTCGACAAGATCAACTTCCTGATGGACGCCACCGTCGGCTTCATCAACATCAACCAGAACAAGATCATCCGCATCTTCTCGGTGGCCAGCGTGGCCTTGCTGCCACCCACGCTGATCGCCAGCATCTACGGCATGAACTTCGATTACATGCCCGAGCTGAAATGGGAGTACGGCTACCCCTTCTCGCTCGCGCTCATGGCGATGACGGTGATCGCGCCCTTCTGGTACTTCCGCAAGAAGGGCTGGCTCAAGTAGCCCGCATCGCGCGAGCCAGGGCGCGGCCGCTGAGCCAGGCGCGTTCGATGCCTTCGGCGGGCGCCATGGCGTGCCAGGTGTCGCCGCAGGCGCCGATGCGCAAGGCGGCGTCCCAGCCGCAGGGCTCGCTCAGGGGCTGCGGCACCTGGGCATAGCGCCAGCGGTGGGCCACGGCATGCGCCGGGCGGGCCAGACGCAGCCCGAGGGCTTCGTTGAAGGCCTCGAGCAGGCGGCGTTGCACCTGGTCGGCTGGCGCATCGAGGTTGTTGGCGCTCCAGTCGGGTGTGGCGTGCAGCACCCAGCGGCAGCCCACGCCGGCCACACGTTCGCGGCCCGGGCGGGTGTCGTCACGGCGCGCCTCGCGCAACGGGCCCGAGGCCGGCTGCAGGCGCTCGCTGCGGGCGGGCAGGGCCAGCGGCCAGGCAGCCATCACCGTCCAGGTGGGCTCGCTGCGCACCGGGCGCACCACCTCAGCGAGGGCCGGGGCCACGCCGAGCAGCGGTACGGCCTGCTCGGCCGGCACGGCCACCACGACGGCATCGAAACGCCGATCGCCCAGTCCGGGAACCTGCTCATGAGCGCGCAGCTGCCATCCTCCCTCGACGGCTGGCTCGATGGCGGCGATCTCGGTTTCGAGCTGCACCGCCAGGTCCTGCGCCAGCGCACGCGGCAGGGCGTTCATGCCGCCCACGCCGGTGTGGCGCACCCCATCCACGTGGGCAAGCCAGCCTGCCTGCCCCCACTGTTCGACCTGCTGCGCAAAGTCGCTGCCGCTGGCGGCGAAGTCGGCACCACCATGGTCGAAGGGGCCGGCCGGGCTGCGCCGGGTGGACAGGCGCCCGCCGGGGCCGCGGCTCTTGTCGAAGAGCTGCACCTGCACGCCGGCGGCGGCGAGTTCGCGCGCACAGGTCAGGCCCGCCAGGCCGGCGCCGATGACGGCAACGCGGGAGATCGTCATGTGTTGGCCCTCCGCTTGAGCCAGCGCATGAGCAGCCTCACCACCGGCAGCTTTTCGTAGAGCTCCTCGGCCGCATCCCAGTAGTCGCGGTGCACGGCGATGCGGCCATCGGGCGCGAACAGCAGGTGCGAGGCGCCGCGCACCACCTGGGGGGCATCGCTGTAGCGCCGGAAGCGGAAGAGGAAATCCCAGGTGAGGAAGCACTGGTCGCCCTGCACGACGGCGGCCGTCACGACGAAGCGCGGCTCGCGCAGTGCCACGTCCATGTGGCGGAAGATGCGCTGCACTTCGGCCAGGCCCTGGACCTCGTTGAACGGATCCTTGAAGTGGCAGTCGTCGGTGTAATAGCGGCCGAAGTGCTGCACCGAGTCGGGGGTGAGCGTCTCGAAGAAGTCGATCACGCGCTGCACGCGCGGGTCATCATGGCGGGTCATGGGGCGGCAGTGTAGAGCCGGCGCCGGGCGCCGGCGTTCACAGCCCGGTGGCCCGGCGCACCGCCGAGAAATAGAGGCTGTCGCGCAGGTAGCGCAAGGCCTTGAGCCACAGCGTGAAGCGGCGCGGGAAGTGGATCTCGAAGCGCCCGCGCGCCCAGCCGTCGAGCATGGCCTGCGCGGCCTGCTCGGGCGTGAGCAGGGCCGGCATGCGGAAGCGGTTCTGGGCGGTCAGCGGTGTCTCCACGAAGCCCGGGTTGATCACCGAGACGCCCACGCCCAGGGGTTCGAGGTCGAGGTAGAGCGTTTCGGCCAGGTTGATCATCGCGGCCTTGGTGGGCCCGTAGGCCAGCGAGTTGGGCAGGCCGCGGTAGCCGGCCACGCTGGCCACCAGGCTGAGGTGGCCCGAGCGCTGGCGCTGCAGCACCGGCAGCACGGCATCGAGCAGGTACAGCGCCCCCACATAGTTGACCTGCTGGTGGCGCAGGGCCTCGTCCAGGTCGAAGGCCGAGGCGCGCATCGCCCGGTAGTGGCCGGCGCAATAGACGACCAGGTCCAGGCGGCCATGGCGCTCGGCCAGGTCCTGGGCCGCGGCGCGCAGCGCCTCGCGGTTGGTGGCGTCCAGGGCGATGAATTCGCTGCCCGGGTGCTCGGTGGCGAAGTCCTCGAGGGCCTTCACGTTGCGCGCGGACACGATGACACGCGCGCCGCGGGCATGCAGGGCCGATGCCGTGGCGCGGCCGATGCCGGTGGACGCGCCCACCAGCCAGGCGGTACGGCCTTGCCAGTCGGTGAGCTTGGGATTGAGGGACATGGGGTCTTTCAGTTCTTCACGAAGGTGAGCGTGACTTCGCCCAGGCGGATGCCGAACTTGCTCATCACCGCCTTGTTGAGCATCACGCGATCGTCCATCAGGTACATCCAGTCGTCGAACTGCACATCGTAGGTGCGGCCGTCGACCGGCAGGCGCAACGTGTAGCGCCAGTTGAAGGCATTGCCGCGCACCTGGCCGCTGGCCTCGCCCACCACGTCGTCGGCCCGGCCGGTGTAGCGGCCGTCGGCCAGGCGGGTGAGGCGCCACACGCGTCGCTCGGTGCTGCCGTCGCTGTAGGTGAAGGCTTCGTCGAGCACACCCTGGTCACCATCCCAGCGGCAGTCCATCACCACCGTGAAGCGGCGCACCACCTGGCCCGAGCGGTCCTGGAAGATGCCATAGGCGGTGAGCCGGCCATTGAAGTAGCGACGCAGGTCCAGTTCGGGGCGTTCGCTGGCATAGGCGTCCAGGTTCTGGCTGGCGCAACCGCTGAGCAGCGTGGCCGCAGCCGCGGCACCGCCCATCAGCACAAGGCGTCGTTTCATCGTTCCACTCCGGTGTCGTGCCGCATCCACAGACCGTACAGCGCGCCGGCGGCGGCGAGCTTGAGCACACAGGGCAGCAGGCAGTAGGCCAGCGTCAGGGCCGCCAGGCCCTGGGCGTCGCGCGTGCCCGGCTCGTAGCCGGCCAGCTGCAGCAGCGGCAGGGCCAGGCCGGCGGCCAGGGCGAGGTTGAGCTTGGTCGCGAAATTCCACCAGCCGAAGTAGGCGCCTTCCGAGCGCCCCTGGTGACCGGCACGCTGGATCACGCCGGCCAGCAGGGCGGGCGGCAGGGTCAGGTCGGCGCCCAGGGCGATGCCGCTGGCCGCGCACACGAGCGCATAGGCCAGCACGTCGCCGCTGCCCAGGGTGGCTGCCCACACAAAAGCCGCCACGGCCAGCAGCATGCCCGCCAGCCAGCTGGGCGCCAGGCCGAAGCGAGCCACGGCGCGCACCCACAACGGCACGGCCAGCGCGGCCGCGGCGAAGTACAGCACCAGGAAGAGCGGCTCGTAGGCAGCCGCCTGCAGGCGGTCGCGGATGAAGAAGAGCACCAGCGTGGCCGGGATGGCGCTGGCAATGCCGTTGAGCAGGTAGATGAGCAGCAGTCTGCGGAACCCGCCCACGCGCCAGGGGCGCACCTGGCTCGGGTCGCGCAGCACGGGCGCGCTGCGGGGCTGGGGCGCTCGTCCCAGCGCCCACAGGCCCACGGCCAGCAGCACGGCAAAGACGGTGGCGGTGACCCCCATGCCCGCCACGCTGGGCAGCACGCTGGCCACGAGCACGCCCACGAGCGCGAAGCCTTCGCGCCAGGCCACCACGCCTGCACGCTGGCCGGCACTGCCGCCCAGCATCGCTCCCCAGGCCTGGTGGGTCACGCTCAAGGCGCTGTAGCTGAAGTAGGTGACGAGCAGCAGCGCTGCACACCAGGCCAGCAGGGCGGCCGTGCCCTGCACGGGCGGGAAGAAGAGGGCGGCAAAGCCGGCGGCCAGCACACCGCCCATGGCCAGGCCCACCAGCCACACCCGGCGGGCCGAATGGTGGAAGAGCCGGTCCACCACGCGCCCGATCCAGGGATCCACCAGCGCATCGGCCAGTCGTGCGCCCAGCAGCACCGCGCCCAGCAGCGCGAGTGGCACGCCGAACTCGGCCGCGTAATGCGCCGGCAGCACCACATAGAGCGGCAGGGCCACGAAGGCCAGGGGCAGGCCTAGCGCGCCGTAGGACAGGCCCTGCGCCGGTGCGCCCGTCCACCCGGCTGCGGCACGCGCATCGGCTGCAGACGCAGCGGTGGCGGGCAGGCGCGGCATGGCGGGCTGGGCGCTCATGGTCAGCGTTCGCCGGCGGCGGCGCCGATCAGGCGCTCACGCAGGCGGGGCTCGGAGGTGCGCGGCGACAGCCAGATGCCGAAGAAGAGGCGCGCGAACTCGGCGTCCTCGATCTCGGCGGTGCGCTGGCCGTTGAAGTAGAAGCGCGCGCCCCGGCCCGGCAGATGGATGCCCACCAGCCGGTCGCCGTCGCCCACGTTCGGAAACGCGCGCTTCATCGCCTCCAGCCAGGTGCTGGCCTGGGCGTCGGTGAAGGAGCCGACGCGCCGCATCTCGGTGAGGGAGCGCTCGGCGATGGCCGGCCCGTCGAGGCGGCGCAGGTAATGCAGCGCCAGGGCCAGCGGTGCCTCGTCGTATTGCCGCACATCCGCCTGCGGCGGCAGCCACAGGCGGGCATCGTAGACGCGCAGGCCGAGGAAGGTCATGCGGGCCTCGCCCTGCAGCTTCACTTCCGGCAGGGCCCGTTGCACCTCGGGCGGCGGCGCCGGCACGGAGGCCTTCGCACCCGACCAGGCGAAGCAGCACAGCGCAACGACGGCCCACAGCTTCATGGCTTCCTCAGGGTGAACTGGATGACGTCGGTGTTGCCCATGGCGAAGGCGGCCTCGCAGTAGGCAAGGTAGAACTCCCAGATGCGCATGAAGCGGGTGTCGAAGCCCAGCTTGCGCACCCGCGTGTCCTCGGCCAGGAAGCGCTCGCGCCAGCGGCGCAGCGTCTCGGCATAGTCGGCGCCGAAGGCCAGTTCGTTCACCACCTCCAGGCCGGCCTTCCGGGCGTGGGCGCGGAATTCGCTGGGGCTGGGCAGCAGGCCGCCGGGGAAGATGTACTGCTGGATGAAGTCGGTGCCGCGCACGTAGCGGTCGAACAGGTCGTCGCGGATGGTGATGCTCTGGATGCACGCGCGCCCGCCCGGCTTGAGCTGGCGGGCCAGGGTGGCGAAGTAGCCGTCCCAGTACTCGCGGCCCACGGCCTCGAACATCTCGATCG
>CAZKGD010000052.1:0-22833 GCA_964552215.1 uncultured Caldimonas sp. | reverse complement strand
GCTTGTCGAGCTTCTGGGCGATGGAAAAGCCCTTCATGCCCTTTTCGATCAGGAAAGCCGTCACGCCGCGCGCACCCAGCTCGGGCTCGGTCTTGGCATAGACCACCAGGGTGTCGGCATCCGGGCCGTTGGTGATCCACATCTTGTTGCCGTTGAGCAGGTAGTAGCCGCCCTTGTCTTCGGCCTTGAGCTTCATGCTGATGACGTCCGACCCGGCGCCCGGTTCGCTCATGGCCAGTGCACCCACGTGCTCGCCACTGATGAGCTTGGGCAGGTACTTCCTGCGCTGGGCCTCGTTGCCGTTGCGCTTGATCTGGTTGACGCACAGGTTGGAGTGGGCGCCATAGGACAGCCCCACCGAGGCGCTGGCGCGGCTGATCTCCTCCATGGCCACCATGTGGGCCAGGTAGCCCATGCTGGCGCCGCCGTACTCCTCGGAGACGGTGATGCCCAGGACGCCGAGCTCGCCCATCTTGCGCCACAGGTCCATGGGGAACTGGTCGCTGCGATCGATCTCGGCCGCACGCGGGGCGATCTCGGCTTGCGCAAACGCGCGCACGGTGTCGCGCAAGGCATCGATGTCTTCGCCAAGCTGGAAGTTGAGTCCGGGCAGTTGCATGGTGGGGTGTCCTTCGGGGAAAGTGTTCGAACGGGGGCAGCAGACCGTCAGTGGTGCACGCCCTCGCGGCCCATCACGGCCATGATGGTGGCGGTCATCGTGGCGACCACCCGTTCACCGGACGACCCGCGCTCGAGCGCCCGGCCATCCACGACCGAGATCGTGCGCCCGGCCTTGGTGACCTGGGCCTCGAAACGGAAATCGGGGCCGCGCGCCGGCGCCAGCAAGTTGACCTTGAACTCGATGGTCAGCACCGCCGCGTCGGCCGGCATCAGGGAAAACGCGGCATAGCCGCAGGCGGAATCGAGGGCGGTCGAGACCACCCCCGCGTGCAGGAAACCGTGTTGCTGCGTCAGATCGTCCCGATGCTGCATCCGCAGGCTCACGACGCCGGGCTCGACAGTGTCGAGGTCAATCCCCAGCGTGGCCATCACGGCCTGGCGCCCGAAGGACGCGCGCACCCGATCGGCATAGCCGGGGTCGACCGGCACGAACTCGGCGGGGGTGGACGGCATCACGGACTCCGGCGCTGGGATCGGAACGAAGCTCACAGCCTAATTGACGTTAACGTAAACGTCAATTCTGGATCGACCCACTCCGGGCACCCAGGACCCGCTCACGCCCGCTTCTTGCGTTCGCTTTCGCCCAGCAGACGCCGCGCTTCCCGTTCGTGGCTGCTCACTTCTTCCAGCGTGACCTGCAGGTCGGCGAGTTGCTGCTCCAGCTGTTCTCGATGCGCGGCCAGCACCACCAGGAACTTCTTGAGCTGGGGCACGGTGTCGCGGGGCGACTCGTACATGTCCACCAGCTCCTTGATTTCCGCCAGGCTCAAGCCCAGGCGCTTGCCGCGCAGCGTGAGTTTCAGCCGCGTGCGGTCGCGCGCCGTGTAGACACGGTTGCGCCCATTGGGGCCGCTGCGCTCAGGGCTGAGCAGTCCACAGTCCTCGTAGAAGCGGATGGCCCGCGTGGTCAGGTCGAACTCGCGCGCAAGCTCGCTGATCGTGTAGTAGGGCGACGCGGCGGTGACAGCGGAAGTGGCCATGGCTGCCTATACTCGGCAAGTGACGTTTACGTAAAGTGTAGCGAATGAATCCGCAGGAACAGCGTCTTGACTACCCGCTGGGCGACCGGCTCCCCGCCTCCGGCACCACAATGGACGTGCTGCCCGGTCTGCGCTGGGTGCGCATGGGCCTGCCCTTTGCCCTCGACCACATCAACCTGTGGCTGCTGCGCGACCGCCTGGACGGCCAGGACGGCTGGACGCTCGTCGACTGCGGCATCGCCAACGACGCCACGCGCGAGGCCTGGGAGCAGGTCTTCGCGGCCGAGCTGGACGGCCTGTCCGTGCTGCGCGTGATCGTCACCCACATGCACCCTGACCACATCGGCCTGGCGCACTGGCTCACCGAGCGCTGGGGGTGCCGGATGTGGATCAGCGCCACCGACTACAACGCCGCCCGCGTGGGCAGCCTGCGCGCCGGCGGGCATGGCGGCGACAGCGCCGCCGCCTTTTTCGCCAGCCATGGTCTCACCGACCCCGACTCGGTGGAGCGCGTACGCCAGCGCGGCAACTACTATGCCTCGATGGTGCCGCGCGTGCCCGAGCAGTTCCGCCGCCTGATGGATGGCCAGTCACTGGCCATCGGGTCGCGGCGGTGGCATTGCATCGCCGGCTATGGCCATGCGCCCGAGCACATCTCGCTGCACGCCACGGAGGGTGGTCCCGTGCTGATCTCGGGTGACATGCTGCTGCCGCGGATCTCCACCAACGTCAGCGTCTTCGACATCGAGCCCGAGGCCAATCCACTGCCCCTGTACCTGGCCTCCCTGCAGCGACTGCGCGCGCTGCCCGAAGACACGCTGGTGCTGCCCTCGCACGGACGCCCGTTCCGTGGGCTGCATGAGCGCGTGCGGCAGCTCGAGGAGCATCACGCCGAACGCCTGAAGGAGGTGATGGACGCCTGCGCCACCGCCCCTTGCTGCGCGGCCGACCTCCTGGAGGTGATGTTCAAGCGCAAGCTCGACCTGCACCAGACCACCTTCGCGATGGGCGAGGCCCTGGCCCACCTGCACGCGCTGTGGTTCGACGGGCGCCTCAGCCGCGAACAGGGCCGCGACGGCGTCTGGCGCTTCTCGATCGTCTGATCAGAACAGGCGCGATCCCGTGAGCCGCTCGTGCTCGCGGATGGCAAAGCGGTCGGTCATGCCCGCGATGTAGTCGGCGATCGCCCGCCGGCCCTTTCGACCGTCCTGCCAGTGGTCGGCCGGCATCTCTCGGGGGTCCTGGTCGTAGGCGGCAAACAGCTCGCGCACCACCTGCTTGCCCCGCTCGGTGGTCTCCACCACCTGGGGATGGCGGTAAAGATTGGCGCGCAGGAAGCGCTTGAGCGTGTCGCTCTCGCTGCGCATCGTCTCAGTGAAGCGCAGCAGGCCCGGCAGTTGCCGCACCTCGTCCACATGCCGGGGTTGGTGCCGGTCCAGAGCCTGGTGGGTGGCCTCGATCACGTCATAGACCTGGTCCGACAGCATGCGGCGGATGGCCTCGGCCAGCACGCGTTTGGGTGGCAGCCCAGGGTGCTCGCGCAGCACCGCATGCCGGTAGCGCGCCACCAGCGGCACCTCGTCGAGTTGCTCGAAATGCAGCAGCCCCGAGCGCACGCCATCGTCGATGTCATGGGCGTTGTAGGCGATTTCGTCAGCCAGGTTGCACAGCTGGGCCTCCAGGCTGGGGCGGGTGCCGTCCAGGAAACGCCGGCCCACATCGCCCAGGCGCTGCGCATTCGTGCGCGAACAGTGCTTGAGCACACCCTCTCGGGTCTCGAAGCTCAGGTTCAAGCCATCGAAGCCCGGATAGCGTTCCTCCAGCTCATCGATCACCCGCAGGCTCTGCAGGTTGTGCTCGAAGCCCCCTTCGTCGCGCATGCACTCGTGCAGCGCATCCTGGCCTGCATGACCGAACGGGGTGTGCCCGAGGTCGTGAGCCAGCGCGATGGCCTCCACCAGGTCCTCGTGCAGACCCAGCACACGCGCGATCGAACGACCGAGCTGCGCCACCTCCAGCGAGTGGGTCAGACGCGTGCGGAAGAGATCGCCTTCGTGGTTCAGGAAGACCTGGGTCTTGTAGACCAGGCGTCGGAAGGCCGTGCTGTGCACGATGCGGTCGCGGTCACGCTGGAAGGCGTTGCGCGTGGGCGCATCAGGTTCAGGATGGCGCCGGCCGCGCGACTGTGCCGGATCGCAGGCATAGGGCGAGAGCATGTCTCGCTACCCCTCAGCCGCTGTGGGCCTCGATCACCTGAGCCACGAGGGCGTCGGGCGCAGGGCGAACCCCCGCACGACCCAGGGCCTCGATGACCACAAAGCGGATCTCGCCGCCTTCGTTCTTCTTGTCGACGCTCATCAGCTCCAGGTAGCGCTGCGCGCCAAGCGCCGGCCCTTTCACGGGGAGGCCCGCGCGCTCGACGAGGCGCTGCATGCGCTCGACAAAACTTGCGGGCATGAGACCCAGGCGGGCCGACAACTCGCTGGCCATCACCATGCCGCAGCCCACCGCCTCGCCGTGCAGCCACTCGCCGTAGCCCAGGCCGGCTTCAATCGCATGACCGAAAGTGTGGCCGAAGTTGAGGATCGCGCGCAGGCCGGCTTCCTTTTCGTCCTGACTGACCACCCACGCCTTGATCTCGCATGAACGCCGCACTGCATGGGCCAACGCGTCCTTGTCGCGGGCCCGCAGCGCGTCCAGGTTCGTTTCGATCCAGTCGAGAAAGGCCGGATCGGCGATGGGCCCGTACTTGATCACCTCGGCCAAGCCGGCCGAGAGTTCGCGCTCCGGCAGGGTGTCGAGCACGTCGAGGTCGCACACCACCAGGAGGGGCTGGTAGAAGGCCCCGATCATGTTCTTGCCGCGCGGGTGGTTGATCGCCGTCTTGCCCCCCACCGACGAATCCACCTGGGCGAGCAGCGTGGTCGGAACCTGCACGAAGGGCACGCCACGCATGTAGCAGGCGGCTGCAAAACCGGTCATGTCGCCCACCACGCCGCCACCCAGCGCATAGAGCACCGTCTTGCGGTCGCAGCCATGGGCCAGCAGAGCATCGAAGATGTGATCAAGGCTCGCCCAGTCCTTGTGGGCTTCGCCGTCGGGCAGAACGATCTGGACCACCTCGCGGTGGCGCTGCCTCAGGACCGACTCCAGGCGCTGCGCGTACAGCGGGGCCACCACGTCGTTGGTGACGATGGCGGCCACGCTGCCGCGGGGAAGAGCGTCGTAGCTGTCGGGCTTGCCGAGCAAACCCGCGCCGATCAGGATGGGGTAGCGACGGTCTCCCAGCTCAAGGTCGAGGCGATGCATGGCGCTCCTAGGAACCCCTCAAGGTTGGCACTCCTCTGGGGGCGCCGTGCCGTTGGGATTCTGCGGCTCGTCGGCGCGCCAGCGGGTGTACCGGTACAAGGTCATGGAGCAATTCTGACCGATCTCCAGGTCGAAGACATGCCAGTAGATCGCACTCCCTTCCCCAGGAGGCGGCGTGAACACCACCGTGCGGCCCGCGTAGTTGATCTCGACACGGGCAGGTGATTGGGTCATGCCCAACGCTGCCGGATTGCGAACACCTCGCGTGTAATTGTGGACGTAGAAGCGATAGATCCCGACACGTGGCCGACGAACGGTGGTGATTTCGGGGCCAAAGCCTCGCGTACGATCGACATCCAGGCTGGCGTACGGCGCCTGGGTCAGCGAGCCGGTCGAGGTGTAGTCGATGTGTACGCCCCCCGGCAACCTCAGGTGGGAATCCAGATCCTCTGGCTGCGCTCCCCAGGTCAATCGCACCGTGGCCGCATTCACCGTGGGCAGGGTCAGGCACGGCGTCAGGTTGGTGCTGCTGCCGTTGATGGCCGCCGTCGCTGCGTTCGTGAGGAAGGCCCCCCGTCGGCCGGATACCGCCACCGTGCCGGTGGAGCGAACAGGCAGCGTGAAGTTGCCGCCCGAATCGGTCACGGCAAAGCTCAGGCCCGTGTAGCTCAGCCCTTCCGCATTGACCGACACATTGGCAGCAGGGTTGCCCAGGTCATCGACCACGCAACCCGTCACCATGACGCCGCCTCCCAGCGGCGCACCCACCATCCACTCGCCGAACCGATCGGCCTGGAAGCTGTAGTAGGGCGCGCTGCCAGAGGTCAAGGTGGCGGTCGGGCCGGCCACCCACCGTCCGGTGGACTGATCCAGCACATAGGCCGTGGCAGTGGCTGGCGGGGCCGACGCCCGGGTGCTGACCGGCACACGGACATCCAGGGTGCTGCCGGAAGTGACGTCCAGGTTGCGTGTGTTGGACAGGACGACCGCACCAAAGGCCTCAAGGGAGGCCGTCGTGGAGTCGGTGTAGTCACCGCTCACGAGGAAGCTGTCCGACCCCACGTCGACCGCGGTCGCGCGCACCGTCACGCTGCCGGTCGCGGCCGCTCCGCCGTCGTCGAGCGCTCCGGCGGGAACGACCACGCGTGTCGTGCCCGCCTCGGACTCCACCGTCCCGCCAGCACCGGCATCCAGGCTGGAGGCCACCCCGAGCGGCGTCAGCTTGAAGATGGTGAAGCTGGGGACACCGGAGATCACGGGCGTCGTGCGCACCATGGTCTCGAAACCGTTTGCCTGCGTGCGCATCACCAGGCGGGATGTCGCCGGATGCGTGGCACGCGTGAAGTCGCCTTGCGCGTTGGTCGTCAGGGTCACGGCCTCGAAACTGACCGAGGCATTGGCCAGTCCCGCACCCGAAGTCGCACTGAAGACCGATCCCTGGATGGCGTCGTTGCTCACGATGACGGTGGGGTCCGGCGTCGGGCGCGGGCCATCGCCCACGATACCGCCACCGCCGGCTCCAGGTCCGAACGGCGGCGAGCCCGACCCCGGAGGGAAGCCCGACCCCGCACCGGGGCTGCCGAACCCACTGCCCGCGCCGCCTCCGCCGCCACCGCAAGACATGAGCAGCAACAGGGCCGCCAGACTCAGCGCCCCCCTTCCGGTGCGCCATGCGCCACGTGATCCGATCTTCATGATTCCCTCCAAGGACGCCATGTTGTCATGTGGGGCGACTGTGTTCGACGCCCCCTCTGTGTCAGGTCCGATCCGATGCATGGGCGTTCACCAGTCCCAGCACCTCCATCTGCATCGCAATGGTGTTCACGCTGGCCGCGGGAGGTTGCCGACCCGTTTCGACCACGAACTCCGCCACGTCACGGTACAACGGCTCGCGCTCCCGGGCCAGCGCCTTGAGGCGTGCCTGGGCATCATCGCCCTGGAGCAGCGGCCGTTTGGTGTCATTGCGCAGCCGGCGCCAGAGATCGCTGACAGAGGCATGCAGGTAGACCACCCGGGCACGTTCTTTCAGGATCTGGCGATTCACCTGGCGCAGCACGATGCCGCCGCCTGTGGCGAGCACGCAAGAGGCTGGAGCCGTGCAGATCTGCTCGAGCACGGCCTGCTCCACCTCCCGGAAGGCGGCTTCTCCGTGGAGCTCGAAGTACTGTCGGATGCTCATGCCCAGACGTTTCTCGATCTCGGCGTCGCTGTCGATGAAGTCGAGCGCCAGTCGCCGGGCCAGCTGCCGGCCGATGGTGGACTTGCCGCAACCCGGGAGGCCCACCAAGGCCAGGCGCAGCACCGCGGTCGCCTCAGGCAGCGGTGGCGCTGCCTGGGCGCTCACTGCACGCCGCCGCGCTCGGAGACGATCCGCGGCGTCAGGAACACCAGCAGTTCGGTCTTGGAAGTGGACTTGCCGCGCTGCTTGAACAAGTAGCCCAACACCGGGATGTCGCCCAGCAGCGGCACTTTGCTGATGTCCTCGCGCTCGCTCATCGTGAAGATGCCGCCGATCACGACAGTCCCCCCGTTCTCCACCAGCACCTGGGTCTTCACGTGCTTGGTGTCGATCGCGAAACCGCCAGGCGTCAGGATGCCCGGGGTGTCCTTGTTGACATCCACGTCGAGGATGATGCCGCCCTCCGGCGTGATCTGGGGCTTCACCTCGAGCTTGAGGCTGGCCTTGCGGAACTCCACGCTGGTGGCTCCGCTGGAAGTGGCATTCTGGTACGGCAGCTCCGTCCCCTGCTCGATCAGCGCCGTCACCTGGTCGGCCGTGATCACGCGCGGGCTGGAGACCACCCGCCCCTTGCCATCGGCCTCAAGGGCGGAAATCTCCAGGTTCAGGAAACGGTTCGCCGTGGAACTGAACAGCGACAGCGCCAGAGTGGCCGGGTTGGCCCCATCGATCGACTGCGCCGGCATGTTGACGAAGTAGCTGTTGGGGATGTAGCTGCCGCCGGTGACGGCCGCCTGCAGGGTCTGCTCGCCGATGCCGAGGTAGGTGCCGCCGATGCCCAGGCGATTGTTGCCTCCCAGGCTCCAGCCGGGGGTACCACCCCGCACACCGCGCAGGTCGGTGGCGCCGAGCTTCACGCCCAGTTGGCGACCGAAGCTGTCGTCGGCCTCCACGATGCGGGCCTCGATCATCACCTGACGCACCGGGATGTCGATCTTGCTGATCAGCTGTTGAACTTCCTCCAGCTTCGAGGGAATGTCGGTGATGAAGAGCTGGTTGGTACGCGGTTCGGCAATGACGCTGCCGCGCTGGGTGAGGATCCGCATGCCACCGGACGACCCGCCGGAGGCGCCGGGTGAACCACCGCCGCCCCCGCCTGAGCCCACCAGGCTGCGCACCACGTCGGTGGCCTTGGCGTAGTTCAGCTGGAAGGACTGCGTACGCAAGGGCTCGAGCTGGGCCACCTGGGCCTTGGCTTCGAGTTCCATCTTCTCCTTGGCAGCGATCTCGTCCTTGGGGGCGATCCACAGCACGTTGCCGGCCTTGCGGTAGCCCAGGCCCTTGGCCTGCAGGATGATCTCCAGGGCCTGGTCCCAGGGCACGTCGCGCAAGCGCAGCGTGACGTTGCCGGTCACCGAGTCGCTGGTCACGACGTTGAAGTTGGTGAAATCAGCGATCACCTGCAGCAGGGCGCGCACTTCGATGTTCTGGAAGTTCAGCGAGAGCTTCTCACCCTGGAAGGTCGGCCCCTGCACGAGGCGGTTGGGGTCTTCCTTCTGAGGGCGGACCTCCAGCACGAACTGCGTATCGGTCTGGTAGGCGCTGTGTTCCCAGTTGCCCCGCGGCTCGACGACCATCCGCACCAGGTCGCCGACCTGGGTGGTGGACACCATTTGCACCGGGGTGCCGAAATCGGTTACATCCAGGCGGCGACGGAGATTGTCGGGCAGGCTGGTCCGAAGGAACTCGACCACCAGGTTCGCACCCTGCTGGCGGATGTCCACCCCGACCTGGGTGCTGGGAAGGTCGACCACGACGCGCCCGGCACCCTCCGCACCCCGGCGGAAATCGACCCCTCGCAGCGACTGGACGCCCACGTTGCCGCTCGGGGCGAAGTGCACGGTGCCGCCCGTGGTCCCCCCGGAAGAAGCTGCCGTCGTGGCCGCCGCGCCAGTGTTCTCCAGCACCAGCAGCAAGGCGTTGCCCTCGATCTGTGCGGTGTAGTTGGCCGGCTGCTTCAGGTTCAGCACGAGGCGGGTGCGCTCCCCCGCCTGCGCCACATTGGCGGAACGCACGTTGCCCTGGTTGATCTCGACATTGGGCCTTGGCAGATCGCTGGTCACGCCCGGCAGGTCGATGGCGATGCGTGGCGGGGTCTGGACGGTGAAACCGCCCGGCACGGCCGCCAGCGGCTGCGACAGTTCAATGCGCACCACCTCGGCGCCGGCCGACTGGCTGGCACTGATCGAACGAATGGCAGCCTGGGCCCAGGCGACCATGGGCGCCATGGCCAGGGCCAGCCCCAGCGCGCCGAGGCGCAGCGTCTTCATCTTCGAGTGCTCCTGCATGGTTTTCATTGGGTCTTCTCCTGAAGCTGGAGGCTGCTGGTGCGCTCGATCCACTCGCCAGCGGCGTCCTGAACGATCTCCCGGAGAGCGACCTCCGTCTCGGTAATGCGGGTGATGCGGCCGTAGTTCTGGCCCAGGTAGTCGCCCACCTTGACCTGGTAGAGGAGCTGGTCCACCCGCAGCAGCGCATACTGCCGGCCCTGGCGGGACACACTGCCGACCATGGACATGCTGTCGAGGGGATAGGCCTCCAGCGGTTCGCGGCGGCGGTTCAGTTCTGCAGCGATCAGGGAATTCGGCTGTCGCGCTTCGAACTTCAGCGCCACGGTGAGCTTCTGCGGGCTGAAGGGCTCGACGCCATCGGCCGCCACATAGGCCTGAGGGTCGAACTGCTTGGGCGGCTCCAGCGGTGTCACACGCGGCTGAACCTCGCGCTTTTGCTGTTCCATCCAGGCTTGCAACTCATCCTGCGGGCCGCCGCAGCCCGCCAGGACGAGTGCCGCACACGCCAGCACAGCCGCGCTCAGCGGCGAGATTCGATTCTTGGGCATCATCACTTTGCGCCCCCCGCCTTGGCGGCCGCCGCGGCCTTGCGTTGCGCGTCGATCTCCGACTGATCCAGGTAACGGTAGGTACGCGCCGTCGCTTCCATCCCCAGCGTGCCAGAAGCCTCCCCTCCCTTCGGAACGGAGACGTTCAGCCCGTGAAGCGTGACGATGCGGGACAGGTTGGCGATGTCTGCGGTGAAGGCTCCGATGTCATGGTAGCGCCCTGTCACACGGATCGCGATGGGCAACTCCGCGTAGTAGTCCTTGACCACGACCTGTCCGGGCCGGAACAGCTCAAACTGCAGTGCTCGCCCGAGACCCGCCTGGTTGATATCGGACAGCAGGGCGTCCATCTCGGCCTTGCCAGGCAGCTGTTTCTCCAGTTGCGTCACATACTCTTGCACCTGCAGGCGCTGCTTGCGCAACTCGCCCAGGTTCACGGCCTGCGCCAGCTTGTTCCGGTAGGTCTGCTTGAGCTCAGGCTCCCGGTTGCGTTCCGCCTGCAGCGCATCGGCTTCATTGGTGAGGATCAGGAACCATCCGAGGACCACGATCATGGCCGCCGCCACGATCCACATGGCCGCCTGGGGCAGAACCGGCCACTGGCCCGGCTCGTTGGGGTCCAGCCCGCGAAACTGCGACGCAATCTCGTCGGACAGCTCGCTCAGGTTGAGGTTTGCTTTTGCCATCGGGTCCTCTCCCTCAGGATGCCGGGCCGGCACGCGGGGCCGGCGCAGCGCCGGCCGCTGCCGCATCCTGCGGACGCTTCAGGGCAATGCGCATGGAAAACTCGAACAGGCGACGCTGCTCGCGCCCATCGGCGCGCACGTTGGCCGCCTTGATCTCGATGAGCTCTGGCCGCTCCAGCCAGGGCGAGTTGTAGGCCGTGTTGCGCAGCAGTTCGGACACGCGCTCGTTGGTCTGTGCCACACCGGAAACCGCCACGATCTGTCCATCCTGGCGGATGGAAGTCAGGTAGACCCCTTCGGGGGTCTGTTTGACCAGTTCATTGAGCAGATGCACCGGCATGTTGCGGTCGGTCTGGAGATCCTCGACAGCCTTCTGGCGGGCCTTCAACGCATCGATCTCGGCACGCAGGTTGGCGATGTCCTTGATCTGCTCATCCAGCTTGCGAATCTCGCTTTGCAGGAAAGCGTTGCGCTCCTGCTGCGTCGAGATCATCTGCTGCAGTACCGCGTACCATAGAACAACGACCAGAGCACCCGCCAGGGCAGAGACGCCCAGAACGGCGAAGAATGCCTGCTTGCGGCGGCGACGCTTTTCTTCCCGG
Source organism: uncultured Caldimonas sp. (assembly GCA_964552215.1). Lineage (GTDB taxonomy): Bacteria > Pseudomonadota > Gammaproteobacteria > Burkholderiales > Burkholderiaceae_C > Caldimonas. The sequence continues at coordinate 11,497 of CAZKGD010000052.1, read as the reverse complement.
TGGGGAAGCAGGTTGATGAGGATCATTGCAGGAACCTCCGCATCGCCAGGCCACAGGCCGTCAGGTAGGACGGCGCCTCGCGACGCAGCTTGCTTTCACGCACGCTCGACCCGAGCTTCATGCCATCGAAGGGGTTGACGATCATCGAGGCGAAACCTGTCTGCTCCGTCACGCGCTCCTTCAAGCCGGGCAACGCGGCGCTGCCGCCGGCCAGCATCACGTAATGCACCTTGTGATGGGGCGTGCTGGTGAAGAAGTACTGGAGGGCACGGCCAACTTCCTGGGCCATGCTGTCGACGAAGGGGTTGAGGATGGACTGCTCGTAGTCCTCGGGCAGATCGCCGGCAAGCTTCTTCTGCTCAGCCTCCTCGAAGGAGAAACCATACTGGCGCGAGATCAGCTGGGTGAGCTGGCTGCCGCCGAAGGCCTGGTCGCGGTCGTAGAGCAGTTCGTCGTCCCGCAACACCTTCAGGCTGGTGGTTTCGGCGCCGATCTCGAACAGCGCCACGAGCGAGTCGCGGCCCTCGTTCGGGAGGGTGGTGATGAGGCGGCCCACGGCCAGCCGCGAGGCATGGGACTCGATGTCCAGCACCACGGGCTTGAGCCCGGCAGCTTCGGCCAAGCCCTGGCGGTCCTGGACACGGTCCTTGCGGGACGCCGCGATCAGCACCTCAACGTCGCCCGCCGACGTGGGGCTGGGGCCGACCACGCAAAAATCGAGGCTCACCTCGTCCAGCGAAAAGGGGATGTACTGGTTGGCCTCGGACTCGACCTGCATCTCGAGTTCTTCCTCGCGCAGGCCGGCCGGCAACATGATCTTCTTGGTGATGACAGCCGACTGAGGCATGGCCATGGCAACATGCTTGGTGCGCGTACCACTCTTGACGACCACCCGCCGCACCGCATCGGCAACCTCATCGAACTTCTCGATCTGACCGTCGGCGATCCAGCCCTTCTCGAAGCTTTCCGTCGCGAAACGCTCGACGACGTACTCTCCCGAGGCACTTTGGCCCAGCTCGACCAGCTTCACGCTCGACGAACTGATGTCCAGTCCGACAAGCGGCGGGTGCTTGCGGCCCAACAAAACGTCAAGAAAGCTCACGGGGTCCCCCAACGGCGCTCACAGGTGCGCCGGATTGTTAATAAGTTACTTCAATGCTAGCAGTAAACCCTTTGTGCAACAAAGATTTTTTCACGGTTTGGGCGTTTGTTTGCGTTGCCAAAAGTCGACTCGAAAAGGGTATTTCCGGGAGAACCCTGAGCCTTGCGAATGAATGAAACAAGCTGTGTCTGCAACCTTTTCGCGACGCCCTGCACCAAGGGCTGCCGGCGCCGCTCCCACACGTCCAGGAAGCGGGGGCTTCCTATAATCCAGCATGGCTGACCACGACCCGTCTTCTTCGCCTCGCCGCCGCGTGCCCCTGCCTCCCTGGTCCCACTGGCCGCTGCGGATCCTGGCCTGGCTGGCAGGCGGGGCGGCGGCTGCCGCAGTCGCCGGCGGCCTGCTCGGCGTCATCGCGCTGTCCGTGGCCTATCCCAATCTGCCAGACATCGATGGACTGGCCGACTACCGGCCCAAACTGCCCATGCGGGTGTTTTCCGCGGACGGCGTGCTGATCGGCGAATTTGGAGAGGAACGCCGCAAGTTCGTGCCCATCGAGGAGATCCCAGCGGTGATGAAGCAGGCCGTTCTCGCCATCGAGGACGCTCGCTTCTATGACCACATCGGCATCGACTACAAAGGCATGGCACGCGCCGCGCTGGCCAACTTCGGCTCGGTCGGCAGCCAGGGGGCCTCGACGATCACGATGCAGGTGGCGCGCAACTTCTACCTGTCCTCGGAAAAAACGCTCACGCGCAAGATCTATGAGGTGTTGCTGGCACTGAAGATCGAGAACCAGCTCACCAAGGACGAAATCCTCGAGCTGTACATGAACCAGATCTTCCTGGGCCAGCGGGCCTACGGTTTCGCGGCCGCCAGCGAGATCTACTTCGGCAAGGACCTGAAGAACATCAGCATCGCCGAAGCGGCCATGCTGGCGGGCCTGCCCAAGGCGCCGGCGGCGTACAACCCCATCCGCAATCCACCGCGCGCGCGCATCCGCCAGCAATACATCATCGACCGCATGCTGGACAACGGCTTCATCACACCGCAGCAGCATACGCAGGCCAAGGCCGAGGTGTTGCGCTATCGCCAGGCGCCCAGCGTGCCGGTTCATGCCGAGTACGTGGCCGAGACGGCTCGCCAGCTCATCTTCAGCCAATATGGCGAGGACAGCTACTCGCGGGGGTTGAACGTATACACCACGATCCGGTCGGACGAGCAGACGGCCGCCTACCGGGCACTGCGCAAGGGTATCACCGACTACGAGCGCCGCCAGTGGTATCGCGGCCCCGAAGGCCATGTGGATCTGCCCAAGGACCCGGCCCTGGTCGATGCCCGGGTGGCCGAAGCGCTGGTTGACCATCCGGACAACGATGAAATCCGCGCCGCAGTCGTGCTCGAAGTCGATCCGAAGAAACTGGTCGCGATGCTTGCCGACGGCGAGACCGTCACCATCACCGGCGAGGGCTTGCGGCCGGTCCAATCCGGGTTGGCGGCCAAGGCCAGCCCCAAGGTGCAGATCCGCGCTGGCTCGGTGATCCGGGTCATCGACCTGGGCGGTCGGCGAGGCTGGGCGGCCACGCAGTTGCCGGAGGTGGAGGGTGCGTTCGTCTCGCTCGACCCGGTCACAGGCGAGATCCGCGCATTGGTCGGAGGCTTCGACTATGCCAAGAGCCGCTTCAACCACGTCACCCAGGCATGGCGCCAGCCTGGATCCAGCTTCAAGCCCTTCATCTATTCAGCGGCCCTGGAGCGCGGGTTCACGCCAGCGACCGTGATCAACGACGCGCCCCTCTTCTATGACGCGACCACCACGGGCAGCAAGCCCTGGGAACCGAAGAACTACGACGGCACCTTCGATGGCCCGATGTCGATGCGCCGCGCACTGGCCCGTTCCAAGAACATGGTGTCCATCCGGATGCTGGAAGCCATCGGGCCGGCCTATGCCCAGGAGTGGGTCGCGCGGTTCGGGTTCGATCCCGAGCGCCATCCGCCCTTCCTGACGCTGGCCCTGGGCGCCGGTTCGGTGACGCCGCTGCAAATGGCCACCGGCTATGCCGTGTTCGCCAACGGCGGCTACCGCATCGCCCCTTCGTTGATCACCCGCGTGACCGACAACCGCGGACAGGTGCTGGTGGAGTACAAGCCCCCACCCCTGGACGAGAGCCGGCGCGCCATCGATCCGCGCAATGCCTTCGTGATGAACAGCCTGCTCCAGGAAGTCACCCGCAGCGGTACGGCGGCCCGGGCCCAGTCCACGCTCAAGCGCCCGGATCTCTTCGGCAAGACCGGCACCACCAACGACTCGGTGGATGCCTGGTTCGCAGGCTTCCATCCGGACCGCGTGGCCGTGGTCTGGATCGGATACGGCACGCCGCGCAAGCTCGGGAGCAACGAGACCGGTGGCGGGTTGTCGCTACCGGTGTGGATCGACTACATGGCGGCGCACCTGAAAAACGTGCCGGTGGCTCAACTCACCCCACCGCCCGGTCTGATCCAAGTCGGTGGCGAGTGGTTCTACGACGAGTACGCCCATGGCGCCGGCGTCACCAGTCTGGGCCTGGAAGACGCCCAGGCGCCCACGACGTCCACGACCGAGGAAGAGCGCCGCAGCATCCTGGACCTCTTCCGCCCCTGAGAGCCGGCGGCCTCAGGCGGAGGGGAAGCGGACCGGCTTGCCGGCCTGTTCGCTGGCGCAGGCAGACAGCATCTCGAAAAATTCGATATCGGTGCGCGTGTCGAGCCAGCGGCCCTGGACGTGCCGGAAGTGATAGCCGCCCGAACGCGCGGCGAGCCAGATCTCGTGCAGCGGTGGCTGCGTGTTGATGACGATCTTGCTCCCGTTGGGAAACACCAGTTCCAGGAGCCCGCCTGTACGATGGGTGTCGATGTCGACGACGTCATCCTGCAACAGCTGGTCCGCACGCGCCTCCACGGCGGCCAGGACAGCCTGGCTGCGCTCGTGGTACTCGCTGTCGCTCAAGGGGGTGGGGTCCAGAGCCATCGCCGATAGAATCCGTGCATGTCGAAACGTGGCTCGATTCTATCTGCCGGCCTGCTCGCGCTGCTGGCCATGGGCCTGTCGGCATGTGGGCAAAAGGGTCCGCTCTACCTGCCCCAGACCGCCGCGCCCGCCCCGGCCGATGCTGCCTCGGCCCCCACCTCCCCCACACCTGTCCCGTCGCGATGAACCTGCCTGGTGCTCCTTTTCTCGCCTACCGCGGCGAGTCGCTGTATCTCGAGGACTGTGCCCTGGACGCACTGGCCGACCGTTTCGGCACACCGCTGTACGTGTACTCCCAGGCCGCCATGCTGGCGGCGCTGGCGCCGTATCAACGGGCCCTGGCGGGGCGCGACCACCTCATCTGCTACGCGATGAAGGCCAATTCCAACCTGGCCGTGCTGCAGACCTTCGCACGCGCCGGTTGCGGCTTCGACATCGTCTCGGGCGGTGAGCTCGCGCGCGTGCTGGCCGTGGGCGTGAGCGCCGACCGGGTGGTGTTTTCCGGCGTGGGCAAGACGCGTGAGGAAATGCGCCTGGCCTTGCAGGCCGGCGTGAAGTGCTTCAACGTGGAGAGCGAGGCCGAGCTGGAGGTGCTGTCCGCCGTGGCGGTGGAGGAAAGGCACACCGCCCGCATCAGCCTGCGCGTGAACCCGGACGTGGACGCGGGGACGCATCCCTACATTTCCACGGGTTTGAAGGCGAACAAGTTCGGCGTGGCCCACGAGCGTGCCGTGGCCATCTATCGGCGAGCGGCAGGGCTGCCCGGCCTGGAGGTGGTGGGCATCGACTGCCACATCGGGTCTCAGATCACCGACGTGGCCCCCTACCTGGATGCGCTGGACCGTGTGCTTGACCTGGTGGAGGCGATCGAGGCCGAGGGCATCCGCTTGCACCATCTCGACCTGGGTGGCGGCTTGGGGATCACCTACACCGACGAGGCGCCGCCCGCGGCCGATGTGTTGATCTCGGCCCTGCTCCAGCGCCTGGACGCGCGAGGGCACGGCCATCGCATGGTGATGTTCGAGCCGGGACGCTCCCTGGTGGGCAATGCCGGCGTGCTGCTCACCGAGACCCTTTACCTCAAGCCGGGTGAAGAGAAGAACTTCTGCATCGTCGATGCGGCCATGAACGACCTGATGCGCCCGGCGATGTACGAGGCCACGATGGGCATTGTGCCAACCCGCCTGTGCAACGCCTCCCCGGTCACCTACGACGTCGTGGGGCCCGTGTGCGAATCGGGCGACTGGCTGGGCCGCGACCGCGTCCTGGCGGTGCAACCCGGTGCCCGGCTGGCCATCCTGTCGGCCGGGGCCTACGGCATGACCATGGCCAGCAACTACAACACCCGTGGTCGTGCGGCCGAGGTGCTGGTCATCGGCGACCAGGCCCACCTCGTGCGCGAGCGGGAGCAGCCGGCCGAACTGTTCCGCGGCGAGCGTCTGCTGCCCTGACGCTCAGGCCGCCTGCTTGAGGATGGCCAGCCCCTTGAGGTACTCGCCCTCGGGGAAACAGATCGTCATCGGGTGGTCGGGCGCGGCCTCCAGGCGTGACAGGATCATCCCATCCACCCCGGCATCAAGGCCGGCGCCCGCCACGATCTTGTGAAAGAGTTCGGCGCCGATGCCACCCGAACACGAAAAGGTCAGCAGCAGCCCCCCGGGAGCCAGCAGCTTGAAGGCCAGGCGGTTGATGTCCTTGTAGGCCCGCGATGCTCGCTCGGCGTGGGCGGCGGTCGGAGCGAACTTCGGCGGATCGAGCACGATGGCGTCGAAGGAGCGGCCTTCCTTGATGAGGCGGCGCAAGGTCTCGTTCACGTCGGCATCCAGGGCCTGGTGGCGCGCGGCGTCGAAGCCGTTGAGCCGCACATGCGCGTCGGCCCGAGCCAGTGCCGGCCCGGAGGAATCCACGCTCACCACCTCCTCGGCCCCGCCGGCCAGCGCCGCCACGCTGAAGCCGCCGGTGTAGCTGTAGCAGTTGAGCACTCGCCGGCAGCCGAAGTGCTGCACCCACTGAGCGAAGCGCCCGCGGTTGTCCCGCTGGTCGAGGTAGTAGCCGGTCTTGTGGCCCTCGGCCACGTCCAGCGTGAGCTGCCAGCCGTTCTCGTGGATGCGCACTTCGGTCGGCCCCTCGCCCCGCAGCCAGCCGCTGGCGGGCGCCAGACCTTCAAGGCTGCGCACGCCGGAGTCCGACCGTTCGTAGAGGCGCTGCACGCCGGTCGCCGCGAGCAACTGGTCGGCGATCACCGCCTTCCAGCGGTCGGTGCCCGCCGAGAGGAACTGGGCGCTGAGCGTGTCGCCATAGCGGTCGACGATGAGCCCCGGCAAGCCGTCGGCTTCGCCATGGATCAGCCGCACGGCGTCGCTGTTGAGCGGCAGGCGATCGCGCAACGCCAGCGCGCGGGCCACACGACGCGAGAAGAAGTCAGCGTCGATGCGCTCGTTCTCGTCGAAGCTCCACGCACGCACCCGGATCATGGAGGTCGGGCTGAACGCGGCCCAGGCCAGGAAGCGGCCATCATGCGCCTCGACACGCACGGTCTCGCCGGCGTCGGCCTTGCCGCGGGCGATGGAGCCCTGGAAGACCCAGGGGTGTTGGCGCAGCAGGGAGCGCTCCTTGCCTTCGCGCAGGGTGATGACTTTCATGGGTGTGGATGCGCCTCAGGGCTTGCGCTTGGCCCGCGGATGAGCCTTGTCATAGACCCGGGCCAGGTGCTGGAAATCGAGCTGGGTGTAGATCTGGGTGGTGGTGATGTGGGCATGGCCCAGCAGCTCCTGCACCGCGCGCAGGTCGCCGCTGGACTGCAGCAGGTGCGAGGCGAAGGAGTGGCGCAGCATGTGCGGGTGCACCTGGGTGGGCAGCCCGGCCTGGAGGGCGCGCCCCGACAGGCGCAGGCGCAGTTGCTGGGGGGAGAGCCGCGCCCCGCGCTCGCTCAGCAGCAGGGGTGCGTCATCGGCTCGCACGTAGCGAGGCCGATGGGCGAGCCAGGCCGCGAGGGCCTCGCGTGCCGCCGCACCGATTGGCACGCTGCGCCGCTTGCCGCCCTTGCCCAGCACGTGCACCTCGGCCTCGGCCAGATCGACCCAGCCTCGGGAGGCGGCGGCGCTGCGCACATCCAGCCCCACCAGCTCGCTGATGCGCAAGCCGCAGCCGTAGAGCAACTCGACGATGCAGCGGTCGCGTGCGGCCAGGGTCGGATCCTCGTCCTGTGCCGGTGTGTGTTCGGCCAGCGCCACGGAATGGTCGACCGAGAGGGCCTGGGGCAGCGGCTTGGGCGCCTTGGGCGCCTTGAGTCCTTCCACCGGGTTGTGGGCGACACGCCCCTGGCGGCCCCACCAGCGGTAGCAGCCACGCCAGGCGCTCAGCGTGCGGGCCAGACTGCGCCCGGACAGGCCGTGGGCGTGCAGCCGGCCCAGCCACCGGCGCACGTGGTGAGGCTGCACCGCATCCAGCGGCACGCCGGCCTCGCCGGCCAGACGCTGGAGCTGGGCCAGGTCGCGGGCATAGGCAGTGAGCGTGAGTTCAGCCATGCGACGCTCGACGCGCAGGTGCTCGAGGTAGCGCTCGATCTGCGGATCGATGCCGTCGTCCATGGCGGGGTGCTCAGCCCTCGGGCAGCAGGCGCGTCAGGCCGGCGCTGGCCAGATCGCCCACACGCATCAGGAACTCGGTGCCCATGTCGGCGGTGTAGCGGGTCGGATCGGGAGACCCCAGGACCAGCAGACCGAAGGCCGGGGCGCCCACGCCATGACGCAGCGGAATCATCGCCACCGACGCCACGGTGTCGGGGTCGTCCAGCCAGCGCACCGCCTCGAAGCCGGCATTGGCGCCGCAGTAGGGTTGGATGAGGCTGGACGCCAGCGCCCGCGTGTCCTCGCTTGCGTCCTGGGCGAAGGCATGGTCGGCATAGGCGCCCACGACGCCCCAGACGCGAATACCCGCCTGGGGGATCAGGAACTGGGCCTTGAGTTCATGCACCAGGGTACCGGGCAGGTCGGCGGGGTCGGCCGTGAGCATCAGTGCACGCGTCCAGCGGTGCAGCTTGTCGGCGATGGCCATGTTCTCCTGGCCATGGCGGATCATCTCCATGAGACGCATCTCCAGGCCGCGGATCTTCTCGCGCAGCATCTCCATCTGGCGCTCCTGCAGCGAGACAGCGCGATGACCATGCGGGCTGGTGAGCTGGATACTGGCCAGCAGCTCGGCATGACGCTCGAAGAACCCGGGCGTGTTGGCGAGGAAGCGGGCGATGTCATCCTCGGTGATGCCCTGGATGCCGGAAGAGGTGCTCACAGTTCAATTTCTCCTTCAAAGACGGTCTGCGCCGGGCCGGTCATGAACACATGCGCGGCCCCGCCCGCCCATTCGATGCGCAGCCGGCCGCCTCGCGTGTCGACCTCGACCGCAGGATCGAGCAGTCCCTGGCGAATGCCGACCACGACGGCCGCGCAGGCACCCGTGCCACAGGCCAGGGTTTCGCCCGCATCGCGCTCGTACACGCGCAATTTCACATGGCCGCGGTCGATGATCTGCAGGAAGCCGGCATTGACCTTGCGGGGAAAGCGTGGGTGCTGCTCGATGCGCGGGCCCCACTGCGCCACCGGGGCCTTGTCCACGTCGTCGACCAGAAGCACGGCGTGCGGGTTGCCCATCGACAGCACGGCCACATCAACACGCGCGTCGCCCAGATCCAGGGGCCACAGCGGCATCCCGGGCGCCGGCCCTGCGGGGCGGGGTGTCAGTCCTGCCGCATCAAAAGGGACACGCTCAGGCTCGAAGATCGGCGCGTTCATGTCCACCGTCACCCGGCCGTCGGCCTGCGCCTGCAGCACGAGTCGGTTGTTCACGGTTTCGACCCGCAGGGGGTTGCGCTCGCTCAGGCCCTTCTCATGCACGAAGCGAACGAAACAGCGTGCGCCATTGCCGCAATGCTCGACCTCTTCACCCGAGGCGCCATTGAAGATGCGGTAGCGGAAGTCGGCATCGGCCGACGAGGCGCGCTCGACCACGAGGATCTGATCAGCTCCCACGCCGAAGCGCCGGTCGCCCAGGCGCTGCAACTGCGCCACCGACAGCGACAGCGGCGAGGTGGTGGCATCGATGACGACGAAGTCATTGCCCGCCCCATGCATCTTGGTGAAACGCAGCTTCATGTGCAGATTATCCCCCGCCACAGAAGGCGGCGGGGATCAGTACAGACGGGGCTCGCCTGGCGGGCGGGTCTTGAAGCGCTTGTGCACCCAGAGGTATTGCGCGGGCAGGCGCTCGATCTCGCGTTCGATCCACTGGTTCATGCGCAGCGTGTCGGCCAGCGCATCGTCGGTGGGAAAGTCTGTCCACGGGGGCAGGAACCGCACCACATAGCCCTCGCCGCCCGGCAGCATCTCGGCCACCACGGGCTGCACCACCATGTCGAGGGCGCGGGCCATGCGCGAGGGCGCCAGCAGCGTGGCCGCGGGCACACCGAAAAAGGGCACGAAAGCCGCGTCCTTGGGGCCAAAGTCCATGTCCGGCAGGTTGAAGAAGGGCTGACCGCGACGGATGCAGCGCATCAGGGGCTTGGCCGATTCCTTGCGCGAAAAGATCTCGGCGTTGCCGAAGCGCAGCCGGCCGCGGCGGATCGCTGCATCGAAGACCTTGTCGCTCTGGGCCTGGTAGATGGAGGTGCCGGTCTTCTTCACATGCAGCTGGATGGCCACGCCGGCCACGTCCAGGGCCATGAAGTGGGGAGCGAGCCACATCACGGGCTTGTCGCTGCGATCCGCCAGGCCGATGTCGCCTTCGACGCGGATCAGGCGCTCCAGACGAGCGCGTGATCCGTACCACAGCAGGCCCCGTTCGAGCAGGCTGCGCCCCAGCCACTGGAAATGTTCGCGCGCCAGCGCCTCGCGCTCGGCCGCCGACCGATGGGGAAAGCACAGTTCCAGGTTGCGCAGGGCAATGCGTCGCCGCGACCGCCCAAGTGCATACAGCGCCCGCCCGAGCGCGCGCCCGATCACGGCCTGTACCGACAGCGGCAACCAGTGCAGCAGCCACATCAAGCCGATGGTGGCCCGGCTTCCCAGATGCATCACGCCAACGCTCCGCCCACCGGCTGTGTACGCGGGCTCTTGTAGCGGTGATAGCCCCACAGGTACTGGCCAGGGCATTGCAGGATCAGTCGTTCCATTGCGCGGTTGATGCAGGCGGCCGCCGATTCTGCCTCAAGGGGCAACGCCTCCTCCAGGGGCGAGAAGCGCACGACATAGCCTGCACCGCGCGGCAGCCGCTCGCCCCAGACGAGCACCACCTGGGCAGCGGTCTGGTGGGCCAGCCGCGCCGCCAGCGTCATGGTGTAGGCCGGCTTGCCGAAGAACGGTGCCCACACCCCCATCCCCTCGGGCGGCACCTGATCGGGCAGCAAGCCCACGGCTTCGCCCGCCTTCAGCGCGCGGATCATCTGTCGCACCCCCGAGAGCGTCGCCGGGGCGGTCTTCAGGCCGGGCCGATGGCGGGCCGTGTCCACCAGGTCGCGCAGGGCCTTCTTGCGCGGCGGGCGGTACAAGGCCGTCAGCGGTCCGCAACGTGCACCGAAGTGTTCGGCATAGGCTTGCGCCGTCACCTCGAAGCAGCCCAGGTGCGGCGTCAGGAAGATGAGTCCCTGTCCCTGCCGATGGGCCGCTTCGATCAAGGCGGCACCCTCCACCCGGACACGGCCTCCCAACCGGGCCTCCTGCGGACGCATCCACAGCCACGGCAGCTCCGCCGCCATGCGACCGGCCTCGGCCACGGCGGGCCGCACGGCCGGCCAGTCCAGGCCAGCCTGCGCGGCATTGGCTCGGAAGCGCTGGCGGTAGCTGGGCGACAGTGCGTACGCCAGCCAACCCACCCCCCCCCCGATCCAGTGGAGCAGCCACAAGGGACATCGGGACAGCACGCGGAACAGGAATTGCATGTTTCTATAATGCGGTCATCGCCGGGTTAAGGAACAACTTGCGGGGCGATGCAGAGGGGCAAGCATAGCGAGCCCGCTGCCGGGTGAGTGCCTGCTTCGAGGGCTCGCTCCATAAATTCCGCTAAAGCGTTCGCCGCTCCTCCAACACACCCGAGACGGCAAACGCCCGAAGGTGAGTCAACTTGATTGGAGGCCCTGCAGTGGCGAACGATTTTCTCTTCACGTCCGAGTCCGTATCCGAGGGTCACCCCGACAAGGTGGCCGACCAGATCTCCGACGCCATCCTGGACGCCATTTTCGAGCAGGATCCGCGCTCGCGCGTGGCGGCCGAGACCCTGACGAACACCGGCCTGGTGGTGCTGGCCGGCGAGATCACGACCAACGCCCATGTCGACTACATCGAGGTGGCGCGCGACACGATCAAGCGCATCGGCTACGACAACACCGAGTACGGCAT
>CAZKGD010000051.1:0-22833 GCA_964552215.1 uncultured Caldimonas sp. | reverse complement strand
CATCTTCGCCAACATGAAGGCCTTCCTGGTCAACCGGGTCGGTGACTTCGGCTTCATCCTCGGCATCGGCCTGATCGCCGCCTACACCGGCACGCTGAACTACAGCGAGATCTTCGCCAAGAGCGGCGAGCTCGGCACGCTGATCTTCCCGGGCACCGAGTGGCTGCTGATCACCGTGATCTGCATCTGCCTGTTCATCGGTGCCATGGGCAAGTCGGCCCAGTTCCCGCTGCACGTCTGGCTGCCCGACTCCATGGAAGGCCCCACGCCCATCTCCGCGCTGATCCACGCCGCCACCATGGTGACGGCGGGCATCTTCATGGTGGCGCGCATGAGCCCGTTGTTCGAGCTGTCCGACACGGCGCTGAACTTCGTGCTCATCATCGGCGCCATCACCGCGCTGTTCATGGGCTTCCTGGGCATCATCCAGAACGACATCAAGCGCGTCGTTGCCTACTCCACGCTGTCGCAGCTGGGCTACATGACGGTGGCGCTCGGGGCATCGGCCTACTCGGTCGCCGTATTCCACCTGATGACGCATGCCTTCTTCAAGGCGCTGCTCTTCCTGGCGGCGGGCTCGGTGATCATCGGCATGCACCACGATCAGGACATCCGCAACATGGGCGGGCTGCGCAAGTACATGCCCATCACCTGGATCACCTCGCTGCTGGGGTCGCTGGCCCTGATCGGGACGCCACTGTTCTCGGGCTTCTATTCCAAGGACAGCATCATCCTGGCCGTGGAGGCCAGCACACTGCCTGGCGCGGGCTTCGCCACCTTTGCGGTGGTGGCCGGGGTGTTCGTGACGGCCTTCTATTCCTTCCGGATGTATTTCCTGGTCTTCCACGGCAAGGAACGCTTCCACGACAAACCGCACCCGTCGCCCGACGACCACGGCCACCACGATGACGAACACGGCCACTACGAGCCGCATGAGTCACCCTGGGTGGTGACGGCGCCTCTGCTGCTGCTGGCCGTCCCGTCGGTCGTGATCGGCTTCATGACGATCGGCCCGATGCTCTTCGGCGACTTCCTGAAGGACGCCATCTTCGTGAACACGGACGCCCATCCCGCGATGAAGTCGCTGGCCGAGGGCTTCCACGGTGCGGCAGCCATGGCGCTGCACGGTCTGCAGACGGCGCCTTTCTGGCTGGCCGTGGCGGGGGTCGCGACAGCCTACTACTTCTACATGGTCAAACCTGAGATCCCGGCCCTGCTGCACCGGCGCCTGGGCTTCCTCGTGCGCATCATGGAAAACAAGTACTACATGGACTGGATCAACGAGAAGGTCTTTGCGGCAGGCGCGCGCCTGCTGGGCAAGGGTCTGTGGAAGGGGGGGGACCAGGGCGTGATCGACGGCCTGCTGGTGAACGGCTCGGCCCGTGTGGTCGGCTGGACCGCCTCGCTGGTGCGGCTGGTGCAGTCCGGCTACATCTACCACTACGCCCTGGTGATGATCGTTGGCGTCTTCGCCCTCGTCACCTGGCAGTTGTGGCCCTACCTGCAATCCTTCCTGGTCCGCTGAGCGAGGTGCACCCAACATGAGTCTGCTGAGCCTCGCCATCTGGACGCCCATCCTCTTCGGCGTCATCTTGCTGACCCTCGGTCGCGATGAGCATGCCACCCCGGTGCGCTGGATCGCGCTGGCCGGTGCGGTCCTGAGCTTCCTCATCACCGTGCCGCTGATCACCGGCTTCGACACCTCCACCTCGGCGATGCAGTTCGTCGAGTACGTGAAGTGGATCGACCGCTTCAACGTGCACTACCACCTGGGCGTGGATGGCCTGTCAGTGTGGTTCGTGCTGCTGACGGCCTTCATCACCATCGTGGTGGTGATCTCGGCCTGGGAGGTGATCACCGAGCGCGTGAACCAGTACATGGGCGCCTTCCTGATCCTCTCCGGGCTGATGATCGGGGTGTTCTCGGCGCTGGATGGTTTGCTGTTCTATGTCTTCTTCGAGGCCACACTGATCCCGATGTACATCATCATCGGCATCTGGGGCGGTCCGCGCCGGGTGTACGCGGCGTTCAAGTTCTTCCTCTACACGCTGCTGGGTTCCCTGCTCATGCTGGTGGCGCTGGCCTACCTGTACTTCAAGTCGGGTGGCAGTTTCGACATCCTGACCTGGCACCAGCTCCCGCTGCCGCTGGATGTGCAGATGCTGCTCTTCGGAGCCTTCTTCCTGGCTTTCGCCGTCAAGGTGCCGATGTGGCCGGTGCACACCTGGCTGCCCGATGCGCACGTGGAGGCCCCCACCGGTGGTTCGGTGGTGCTGGCAGCCATCATGCTGAAGCTGGGTGCCTACGGCTTCCTGCGCTTCTCGCTGCCCATCCTGCCGGATGCCGCGCGTGAACTCGACTGGCTGATCATCACGCTGTCGCTGATTGCCGTGATCTACATCGGACTGGTGGCCCTGGTGCAGCAGGACATGAAGAAGCTGGTGGCCTACTCGTCCATCGCCCACATGGGTTTCGTGACGCTCGGCTTCTTCCTCTTCAATGAACTGGCCGTCTCCGGCGCCATCGTGCAGATGATCGCCCACGGCTTCGTCTCGGGCGCAATGTTCCTGTGCATCGGTGTGCTCTACGACCGCGTGCACTCGCGTGAGATCGCCGACTACGGCGGGGTGGTGAACACCATGCCCAAGTTCGCGGCCTTTGCAGTGCTCTTCGCGATGGCCAATGCCGGACTGCCCGGCACGGCCGGTTTCGTGGGCGAGTGGATGGTGATCCTGGGCGCCGTGAAGGTGAACTTCTGGATCGGCATGGCCGCAGCCACGACGCTGATCTTCGGTGCAGCCTACACGCTGTGGATGGTCAAGCGCGTCTACTTCGGCGAGGTGGCCAACGACAATGTCCGCACGCTGGAAGACCTGAACAAGCGCGAATTCTTCATGCTGGCGCTGCTGGCGCTGGCGGTGCTGTGGATGGGTCTGTACCCCAAGCCTTTCACCGACGTGATGCATCACTCGGTGGTGGACCTGCTCAAGCACGTCGCCATGTCCAAACTGAACTGATAAGGCGACGACCATGAACACGATGAACTGGATCGCCATCTACCCCGAAGTCGTCCTGCTGGTGCTGGCCTGCGCCATCCTGGTGATCGACCTGTTCGTGACGCACCCGATGCGCACGCTGACCTATGTGCTGACGCTGGCCACCCTGGCCGTGGTCGCTGCGATGCAGATGGCCTACTTCTTGGGCTACTACGTCAATGGCGAGACCGTGCGGGCCCTGCAGGGCATGTTCGTCAACGACCCGCTGGGCAACCTGCTCAAGTTCTTTGCCACGCTGTCGGTCTTCGTCACGCTGGTCTATGCACGCCTGTACGCCTCGCATCGCGACATGCTGCGTGGCGGTGAGCTCTTCACCCTCAGCCTCTTCTCGTTGCTGGGTGTGCTGGTGATGATCTCGGGCAGCAACTTCCTGGTGATCTACCTCGGCCTGGAGCTGATGTCGCTGTCGCTGTACGCCCTGGTCGCGCTGCGTCGGGACGACCTGGTGGCCACCGAGGCGGCCATGAAGTACTTCGTGCTGGGCGCGCTGGCCAGCGGCTTCCTGCTGTACGGCCTGTCGATGATGTACGGCGCCACCGGGTCGCTCGACATCAATGAGGTCTTCCGTGCCATCGCCTCGGGCCAGATCAACCAGCAGGTGCTGGTGTTCGGGGTGGTCTTCGTGGTGGCCGGCCTGGCCTTCAAGCTGGGCGCCGCACCCTTCCACATGTGGGTGCCCGACGTCTACCAGGGCGCGCCCACGGCGGTCACGCTGCTGATCGCCAGTGCCCCCAAACTTGCCGCCTTTGCCATCACCATCCGCCTGCTGGTGGAAGGCATGCTCTCGCTGGCGGTGGACTGGCAGCAGATGCTGATGGTGCTGTCGGTGGTCTCGCTGGTGGTGGGCAACCTGGCGGCCATCGCGCAGACCAACCTCAAGCGCATGCTGGCCTATTCCACCATCGCGCAGATGGGCTTCATGCTGCTGGGCCTGACCAGCGGCGTGGTCAATGGCAACACCCTGTCGGCCGCCAACTCCTACAGCTCCGCGCTGTTCTATGTCGTCACCTATGTGGTCACGACGCTGGGCAGCTTCGGCCTGATCATGCTGTTGTCTCGCCAGGGCTTCGAGGCCGAGGAGATCAGCGATCTCAAGGGCCTGAACCAGCGCAGCCCGTGGTACGCCGCGGTGATGGCGATCTTCATGTTCTCGCTGGCGGGCATTCCGCCCACCGTGGGCTTCTACGCCAAGCTGGCAGTGCTTCAGGCGCTGGTGTCCACCAACGTGGGTCTCTACATCTGGCTGGCCGTCTTTGCGGTGCTGCTCTCGCTCGTGGGCGCGTTCTACTACCTGCGTGTCGTGAAAGTCATGTACTTCGATGAGGCCGAGGACCGCTCGCCCATCGTGGCCTCGACCGAGGCCCGGGCCGTGCTGTCGGCCAACGGTCTGGCGGTGCTCGTGCTGGGCATCCTGCCGGGTGGCCTGATGGCCTTGTGCGCGCAGGCCATCGTGCGCGCCTTCAGCATCTGAAGGCATGGACCAGTCCGCATCGATCTGGGTGATCCTGCTCGTGGCGGCGGTGGCTGCCAACCTGCCGTTTCTCAACGAACGGCTCCTGATCGTGGGCCCGGTCCGCACACCCAAGGGACTCGGCTGGCGGTTGTTGGAATGGCTGCTGCTCTTCGGGCTGGTGCTGCTGGTGGGCATGGGCCTGGAGGCACGGCTGGGCCAGCGTCACCCGCAGGGCTGGGAGTTCTATGTGGTGGCGGCCAGCCTCTTTGCCACGCTGGCATTTCCCGGCTTTGTCTGGCGCTACCTGCGCCGGCGCCGCGACTGAGGGACGAGGCGTCATGGCCGACGATCCCCGGGACGCGGCGCTGCGTGAAACCTGCCTGCAGCAGGACGTCGTCTACCAGGGAGGCTTCCTCACGGTGCGCCGCGACCAGGTGCGCCTGCCCAACGGGGCGCATGCACACCGCGAGTTCATCGTGCATCCGGGCGCCGTGATGGTCGTGCCCATCCTCGATGACGGGCGTTTCGTGCTCGAGCGCCAGTACCGCTATCCGATGGGACGGGTGATGATCGAGTTCCCGGCCGGGAAGCTCGATGCCGGCGAGCCCGGCCTGGCGTGCGCGGTGCGCGAGCTGCAAGAGGAAACCGGCTACAGCGCCCGCGAGTGGGCCCATGCCGGCATCCTCCACAACGCGATCGCCTACTCCGACGAGGGCATCGAGGTCTGGTTCGCCCGGGGGTTGAGCCTGGGCGAAGCCCGGCTCGACGAAGGCGAGTTCGTGGAGGTCTTCCATGCGACACCCCGTGAGCTCGAGGATGCCGTGGCCCGCGGCGAGGTGACCGACGCCAAGACGCTGATCGGCCTGCTGTGGTGGCAGAACTGGCAGGCTGGCCGCTGGCCATTGACCTGGCGCAGCGCATCCGGCGCGGATCGGGCATCATCGACCCCATGAAGGTGTTCGACCTGCGTTGCGCACAGGGCCACGGCTTCGAAGGCTGGTTCGGCTCCGAAGAGGACTTCCAGTCCCAGCTGTCACGTGGGCTGGTGACCTGCCCTCTGTGCGGCGATGCGCACGTGGACAAGCTGCCCAGCGCGCCACGCCTGAATCTGGGGGCCAGCGAACCCGCCCCGGCGGCGCCACCCAAGCCCCAGGCCGACACCCCGGAAGCCTTGTGGATGCGTGCCGTGCGTCATGTGCTGGCCCACACCGAGGACGTGGGCGAACGCTTTGCCGAGGAGGCCCGGCGCATCCACTATGGCGAAAGCCCCATCCGGGGCATCCGGGGCCGGGCGTCTCGAGAGGACACCGAGGCCCTGCTCGACGAGGGCATCGAGGTGCTCGCGCTGCCTGTCCCCGCCGACCTGGACGGACCGGTCCAGTAACCCCTCAGGGAACGAGCAGCCGTCCCGGGTTGAAGCGCCCCTGCGGGTCCAGCGCCTGCTTGATCGACCGCATCAGGCCGAGCGCGACGGCTGACTTGCGCTGCGCCAGTTCCTCTCGCTTGAGCACCCCCACGCCATGCTCTGCCGAGATCGATCCGCCGTGGGCGGTGACGGCGTCGTACACGATGCGATTCACCTGGGTCTCGTGTTCGGCCAGGAAGCTTGCTCCCGGCACCCCGGCGGGGGCTTGCACGTTGTAGTGCAGGTTGCCGTCGCCGAGATGGCCGAAATCGACCAGGCGTACGCCGGGCAGGTGAGCCTCCAGCGCCGCATCGGTGGACGCGACGAAGCCGGGGATGCGCGAGACCGGCACCGAGATGTCATGCTTGATGTTCAGGCCTTCCTCGGCCTGGGCCAGCGGGATCGATTCCCGCAGGTGCCAAAGGGCCTTGGACTGCTCCAGGCTCTCGGCCACGGCGGAATCGGTGATGACGCCATCCTCGAATGCCTGCTCCAGGAGGGCTTCGAAGAGCGCACGCGCATGGGCCTCGGACTCGTGGTCGGAGGCCTCCATCAGCACCGTCCAGGGCGAGGGGGGCAGCGGCTGGGGCAGCTTCGGGAAGTGCTTGCGCACGAGGTCGAGCGAGAACTGGTTCATCACCTCGAAGCCCGTGAGGCTGGCGGCCAGCCGGGCCTGGGCGCGCTGCAGCAGGGCCACGGCGGCGTCCATGGAGGGCAGGGCGGCCAGCGCGGTCATGCGGGCGGCCGGGCGGGGATACAGGCGCAGAGTGGCGGCCGTGATGAGCCCCAAGGTGCCTTCGCTGCCGATGTAGAGGTCGCGCAGGTCGTACCCGGTGTTGTCTTTGCGCAGGCCGCTCAGCCCGTCCCAGATCTCGCCGTCGGCCGTCACGACTTCCAGGCCCAGGCAGAGTTCGCGGGCATTGCCGTAGCGCAGAACCTGGGTGCCTCCGGCGTTGGTGGCGAGGTTGCCGCCGATGGTGCAACTGCCCTCTGCGGCCAGACTCAGCGGGAAGAGGAGGTCCTTCGCAGCCGCAGCGTCCTGCACGGTCTGAAGCACGCAGCCGGCCTCGACCGTCATCGTGAGGTTGGCGCTGTCGATCTCGCGGATGCGCTGCAGGCGCTGGGTGCTCAGCAGGACCTGCCGGCCGCTGTCGTCGGGGACCGAGGCGCCCACCAGGCCGGTGTTGCCGCCCTGGGGCACCAGGCTGGTGCCATGGCGGGTGCAGGCTCGGACCACCGCAGCCACCTCCGCGGTGCTTGCGGGGCGGACCACGGCCAGGGCCTTGCCTCGGTATCGCTTGCGCCAGTCGAGTTCGTAGGCCGAGAGATCGCCCTCGGTGAGCACCTGGGCAGTGCCAACGGCGGCACGCAGATCATCAAGCAGGCTCATGGGACTCAGGGAGCGGGAGAGGTTTCGGAGGCCGTGCGTGCATGGCGCAGCCGCCAGCGCACGTGCAAGGCGCACGCGGTGAACAGCATCAGGCACAACAGCACCTCGACGCCGGCCAGCACGGCGCTGAAGCCACGGTCGGAGGTGGCGCGCACCACCCCCTCGGTGAAGTAGACCCACACGAGCAGACTGACCCAGCGGTAGGTGTACATGCGCCGTTTGAGCAGGCCCGCCAGCGGCAGGAAGAGCGGCAGCACCTTGAGCACCAGCCAGGAGCCTCCGGGGCGCAAGGGTGCGAGCCAAAGTTCCCAGGCAATGCCCAGCACGATGAGACCCACCAGGCTGCCCACAGCCAGGGCTCGTGTGGTGTCGATACGGGAAACGTGATCCATCGGTGGCATGATACCGGGCATGAACTTTCCCAAGCGGCTGCTGCCATTGGCACGCGAGCGGCTGTCGGAGCTGGTCCGAACCCTGCAGGACTGGCCCTGGCTCGACACTTTCAGGACCCTGGGCCAGCGCTTCCGCGAGGACCGTCTGGGTCTGACCGCCGGCAGCCTCACCTTCACCACCCTGATCGCCCTGGTGCCGTTGTTCACGGTGACCCTGGCGGTCTTCACGGCCTTCCCGATGTTCGGCAGCTTCCAGGCCGCGGTCGAGGGCTATTTCGTCAAGACCCTGGTGCCCGAGGCGATCGCCAAGCCCGTGCTGCGGGCGCTCACGCGGTTTGCGGCCAATGCCAACCGGCTGGGCACGGCGGGTCTGATCGTGCTGGTACTGACCGCCCTGTCGCTGATGCTCACGATCGATCGCACCCTCAACGCCATCTGGCGGGTGCGCAAGCCGCGACCGATCGCGCAGCGCGTGCTCGTCTACTGGGCGGCTGCCACGCTGGGGCCGCTGCTGCTGGGCGTGAGCCTGACCTTCACCTCATATGCCCTCACCGCATCGCAGGGCCTGGTGGGCCGCTTGCCTGCGCCGCTGTCCTTCCTGTTCAACACGCTGGAGTATTTCCTGATGGCGGCGGCCTTCGCCGGGCTGTTCCGCTACGTGCCGAACACCTACGTGCGCTGGTCGCATGCCCTGGCTGGGGGCGTCTTCGTGGCCACAGGGTTCGAGCTGGCCAAGGCGGCCCTGGCCTGGTACCTGGGCAAGGTGCCCACCTATTCGGCGCTGTACGGTACCTTTGCCACCGTGCCCATCTTCCTGATCTGGCTCTACCTGGGCTGGGTGGTGGTCCTGCTGGGCGCGGTGATCGCGGCCTACGCCCCCAGTCTGCAGATGAAGGTGGTCCGCCGGCCGGCCACGCCGGGGCATCGCTTCCACCTGGCTTTGATGGTGCTGCGGGAACTGCAACTCAGCCGCTCGCAGCAGGCTCACGGGATGAGCCTGGAGGCCTTGTCGGAGCGGCTGCGCACCGACCCGCTGCAGATCGAGCCGCTGCTGGAAAAGCTGCGGGCCCTGGACTGGGTGGGGCGGCTGGACGAGGAGGGCGGCGCGCGCCATGTGCTGCTGGCCGAACCCGACACCACGCTGGCGCAGCCCCTGGTGGCCGAGTTGCTGCTCGACCCGGCCCCCAACCTGCGCGGCTTCTGGGACAAGGCCGGGTTCGGCCGGATGACACTCAAGGAACTGCTGGAGTGAGCGGGGTCAGAACTTGATCCGGCCCGTCCAGATGTCCTTGTACATGACCCAGTCGCCCATGAAGCTGTAGAGCGGTCGCTTGAAGGAGGCGGGCTTGTTCTTCTCGAAGCCGAAGTGGCCGATCCAGGCAAAGCCGTAGCCCGCCAGCAGGCCATAGAGCAGGTATTGCGGCTGGCCGGTGGCCAGCAGCGCTGCCAGGCAGATCAGCGCCAGCGTGGAGCCGACGAAATGCAGCCGACGGCAGGTGCGGTTGCTGTGTTCGCTGAGGTAGAAGGGGTAGAACTCGGCGAAGCTCTTGAAGCTGCGCGGGTCGACACCCTGTCCCTGCAAGGTGGTGCTCATGACGGACTCCTGGGCGAGGATAGAAAGCCTTTGAGGGCATTCAACACCCCGTCCGGGTTCTCCGTCATCAGGGAATGCCCGGCGCGCAGGGTCGCGACCTGGGCCTTCAAGGCCGCCGCCAACTCCTTGGTGGCCGCAGGCGACGTCATCTGGTCCTGGGCGCCCAGCAGCAGCAGCGCGGGGCATTGCACCCGCTGGGCCGCCTCCAGGCCGCCTGCATAGCGGTCGCAAACCGAAAAGTCGGTGTGGAAGAGATTGGCGCCGTCGTGCTGGCGTGCGTGGCGGGCCTGCAATTGCTCCATCAGGGCCAGATTGCCGCCGTGCAGCCAGGCGCCGGGACCGGGCGCCGAGGGCTTGGCGGCCATCGTGCCGATGGAGAAGCTGTTGACCATGCGCATGGCCTTGTGCGGGTCCTTGAGCGACGTCTCGAGCAATGCCGGCGAGACCTTCATCGGGTAAGCCGTGGCCACCAGCGCGACGTGGGTGGCGCGCTCGCCCAGGCGGGCGGCGGCTTCCAGCGCGATGAGCGAGCCCATGCTGTGGCCGACCAGGGCCGTGCGCGTCACGCCGGCGGCATCGAGCAGGGCGATGAGCCATTCGGCGAGCGCCTCGACGCTGTCGAGGGCCGGGCCGGCGCTGCGTCCGTGCCCTGGCAGGTCCACCGCGAGCACGGCGTGGCCGTGGTGGGCCAGGTAGCGGGTCTGCAGCGCGAAGACGCTGTGGTCGTTGAGCGCGCCGTGGATGAACACGATACAGGGCAGGGCGGGGTCGAAGGATTTGCCGCCGGTGTAGGCATAGGCCTCTTGGCCATGGACCAGCAGCTTCATGCGGGCCTCCCAGCTCTTTCGGCGGCCTTCAGGGCCCGGCCCAGGTCGTCGATGAGGTCCGAGGCCTCTTCCAGACCGATGGACAGGCGGATGGTGCCGGGTGTGATGCCGGCGCGCGCCAGGGCGGCGTCGTCCATGCGGAAGTGGGTGGTCGAGGCCGGGTGGATGACCAGCGAGCGACAGTCGCCCACGTTGGCGAGGTGCGAGAACAGGCGCAGGCTTTCGATGAACCGGCGGCCCTGCTCGCGGCTGCCGCGCAGGTTGAAGCTGAAGACGGCGCCACAACCCTTGGGCAGCAGGCGCTGGGCCAGTGCATGGCTGGGATGGCCGGGCAGCTCGGGGTAGCCCACCGACTCCACCATGGGGTGCTCGGCCAGGAACCTCACCACCTGGCGGGTGTTGGCCACGTGGCGCTCCATGCGCAGAGACAGGGTCTCGATGCCCTGCAGGATCAGCCAGGCCGAGTGCGGGCTCAGGCAGGCGCCGAAGTCGCGCAGGCCCTCGCGCCGCGCACGCAGCAGGAAGGCACCCACACTGCTTTCCTCAGTGAACACCATCTGGTGGAAGCCTTCATAGGGCTGGGTGAGTTCGGGGAAGCGGCCCGAGGCCTCCCAGTCGAAGCGGCCGCTGTCGACCAGCACGCCGCCGATCACGGTGCCGTGGCCACCCAGGAACTTGGTGGCCGAGTGGTAGACGAGGTCGGCCCCATGGTCGATTGGGCGCATCAGTGCAGGCGAGGTGAAGGTGGAATCGACCAGCAGCGGGAGGCCGTGTTCGTGGGCCAGGGCGCTGACGGCGGGAATGTCCAGCACGTCCAGGCCGGGGTTGCCCAGAGTCTCGCCGAAGAAAAGCCGGGTGGTGGGGCGGATGGCACGGCGCCAGGCGTCCAGGTCGCCCGGGGGCACGAAGGTGGTCTCGATGCCGAAGCGCGCCAGGGTGTAGTGCAGCAGGTTGTGTGAGCCGCCGTAGAGGGCCGTGCTGGCGACGATGTGGGAGCCGGCGCCCATCAGGGTGGCGACGGCCAGGTGCAGGGCGGCCTGACCGCTGGCCGTGGCAATGGCGCCCACGCCACCCTCGAGCGCGGCGATGCGCTCTTCGAGCACAGCCGTGGTGGGGTTGGAGATGCGCGAATACACATGCCCCGCGCGCTCCATGTTGAACAGCGCCGCCGCATGGTCGCTGTCGTCGAAGACGAAGGAGGTGCTCAGGTAGATCGGCACCGCGCGGGCGCCGGTGGTCGGGTCCGGCGCACTGCCCGCGTGCAGGGCCAGCGTGTCGAAGCCGGGGTCGGAATATCCAGGCATGGTGTCTCCAAAGGTATCGGCACGCACCCGGGGATTGCCCAGGGGGTGCTCGTGTGTCCAGTGGACAGGCATTGTGGGCTATATTGAAGCCTCAACCTGTTTCCGCTCACCCGCGAACCTGCCAGAGGAGGCCCGCCATGAAAGTCAGTGACATCCTGCGCGTCAAGGGAGGCACGCTGTTCACGGTGTCCCCCGACCAGCGCCTGGGCGATGCCATGAAGACCATGGCCGAGCACGACATCGGCTCGCTGGTGGTGATGGAGCACGGCGATCTGGTGGGCATGCTCACCTTCCGCGAATGCATCCAGGCGGTGGTGGCCAATGGCGGAACGGTGGGCCAGACCATCGTGCGCACGGTGATGGATGCGGCGCCGCTGACCTGCACGCTGGAGACCGAGATCGACGAGGTGCGCCGCATGATGCTGGGGCGTCACGCCCGCTACATGCCGGTGATGAACCAGCGCACGCTGATGGGCGTGATCTCCTTCTACGACGTGGCCAAGGCGGTGGTGGACAGTCAGGATTTCGAGAACCGCATGCTCAAGGCATACATCCGCGACTGGCCCGTGAGCGACGAGCCGGCGCAGCCGTCCTGAACTGCACAGGCCCTTAAAATCAGGCCATCTTCCACACGCCGGGGCCGGCCACGTTGGCGCGGCCCCGGCTCATTCATCGCTTGGGTTCCATGTCCGGCAGCACCTTCGGCCAGCTCTTTTGCGTCACCAATTTCGGCGAGTCCCACGGCCCGGCCATCGGCTGCGTGATCGACGGTTGCCCGCCTGGGCTGGCCCTGTCCGAGGCCGACATCCAGCCCGACCTGGACCGCCGCCGCCCGGGCACCTCGCGTCACGTGACCCAGCGCAACGAGCCCGATGCGGTGGAGATCCTCTCGGGCGTGTACGAGGGCCAGACCACCGGCACGCCCATCTGCCTGCTGATCCGCAACACCGACCAGCGCAGCAAGGACTACGGCAACATCGTCCAGACCTTCCGGCCCGGGCATGCCGACTACACCTACTGGCACAAGTACGGCATCCGCGACCCGCGCGGCGGCGGGCGCTCGTCGGCGCGGCTCACGGCCCCGATGGTGGCCGCAGGCGCGGTGGCGAAGAAGTGGCTGGCGCAGCAGCACGGCACCACCTTCCGTGGCTGCATGACCCAACTCGGCGAGATCGAGATCCCCTTCGAGTCCTGGGAACATGTGCCCCACAACCCCTTCTTTGCCGCCAATGCGAGCGACATCACCCGGCTGGAAGACTACATGGACGCGCTGCGCAAAGCCGGTGATTCGGTGGGCGCGCGTCTGCGCGTCGAGGCCCTTGGTGTGCCCGTGGGGCTGGGCGAGCCGCTCTTCGACAAGCTCGATGCCGACATCGCCTACGCGATGATGGGCATCAATGCCGTCAAGGGCGTGGAGATCGGCGCGGGCTTTGCCTGCGTGGCCCAGAAGGGCACCGAACACGGCGATGAACTCACGCCGCAAGGCTTCCGCAGCAACAACGCCGGCGGGGTGCTGGGTGGCATCAGCACGGGGCAGGACCTGGTGGTGCACCTCGCGATCAAGCCCACGAGCTCGATCCGCACGCCGCGCCAGTCGATCGACCTGCAGGGCCAGCCGGCCACCGTGGAAACCTTCGGCCGCCATGATCCCTGCGTGGGCATCCGCGCCACACCGATTGCCGAGGCCATGCTGGCGCTGGTGGTGATGGACCATGTGCTGCGCCACCGTGCGCAGTGCGGCGACGTGTCGGTGGGCACCCCGCAGATCCCGGCCCGCGCGCCGCAGGCCTGAGGCCGCCCGTGGCGGCTCCAGCCGGCGCCTCCGCGCCTCCGCAGGGCCTGTGGACCTTCGCTGCGCTGGCCGCGGTGTACTTCGGCTTCATCGGCTACTTCAACCCCTACCTGCCGCTGTGGCTCAAGGAGCTGGGCTTCGGCTCGCTGGCGATCGGGTTGCTCACGGCCGTGCAGAGTCTCACCCGTGTGATTGCGCCCTACAGCTGGGGCTGGCTGTCCGATCACACCGGCCGGCGCACGCTGCTGATGCGCTGGGCCGCGACCCTGGGCCTGGCCAGCAGCCTGGGCCTGTTGCTGATGCCGCAATGGGTGTCGCCCACCGTCGGGGTCGTCGGCGTGGTGCTCTTCCTGATGTTCTTCAACACCAGCGCGATGATGCCCATGGCCGAAGCCGCCCTGGCCCAGCGGGTGACGTCCCAGGCCGGGTTGGACGTCAACCGATACGGCCGGGTGCGTGTGTGGGGGTCGGTGGGCTTCATCGTGACGGTGCTGGTCTTCGGCTTTGTCTTCGAGCGCTTTGGCCTTTCCTGGTTTGCGGTGGGTACGGTCGCGCTGCTCGGCGCGCTGGTGGCGGTGTGCTGGCGTCTGCCGGCCGGCGCGGATGGCGAACACACGGGCGAGCCGGCGCCGCCTCTGGCCCCCGTGCTGGAGCGCCCGGCCGTGCGCTGGTTCTTCGTCTCGGTCTTTTTCATGATCCTGGCCCATGTGGGCCTGTATGCCTTCTTCTCGCTTTATCTCGACGAACTGGGCTACAGCAAGCGCGTGGTGGGCGTGCTCTGGGCGGTGTCGGTGGCGGTGGAGATCGTCTGGTTCCTGGTGCAGGGCCGCTGGCTGGTGCGCTGGCCGCTGTCGCTGTGGATGGCAGGGGTGTGCGCAGTGGCGGCGCTGCGGTTCGGTGCCACGGCCGCCTTTGGCACGAGCCTCGTGGTGCTGGTGCTCGCGCAGATGAGCCATGCGCTCACGTTCGCGACCCATCACACGGTGTGCATCGCCTTCATCAACCGCCACTTCGCCGACCGCCTGCGCGGACGCGGCCAGGCGCTGTATTCCGTGCTGGGCTATGGCCTGCCCGGTGTGGTGGGGGGCGTGGCCGGCGGGGCGCTGGGCGAGGCCTGGGGTTTTGCGTCGGTGTTCTGGGCGGCGGGGTTGATGGCGATGCTGGCCGCGCTGGCGGCATGGCGAGTGGCGCAGATCGAGCGCTGACCCATCGGCGCACCCCTGCTGGCAAACCCTGATCTTTCAGTCGACTACATCCGCGCTTCTTGCGTCACTCGATGTAGTGCTTGTAGTCCTTACAAAAAAATCCGTCGTAACGACGATGTACCTGCCCTGGAGTGCTGGTGTTGCTGCCTGCTCCTGCCTAAGCTTGCCGCCCATTCCCCAACCGCGGCCGGCCACACCGGCCCACCCACCCAGCACCGCAGGAGACATCGATGCTGCAGCCTTCCCCCTTGCCCCCTTCGTGGCGACGCTTGGCCCGACACGGCCTGGCAGCCTTCGCACTGGCCGCCACGGCCCTGGGCGCTTCGACCGCCCAGGCCCAGACCGCGCCACGCACGGCCTTCGTGCACCTCTTCGAATGGAAGTGGACCGATATCGCGCGCGAGTGCGAAAACTTCCTCGGGCCCAAGGGCTTCGCGGCCGTCCAGGTGTCCCCCCCGAACGAGCACAACTGGGTGAGCAGCGGGGACGGCGCGCCTTACCCGTGGTGGATGCGCTACCAGCCGGTGAGCTACAACCTGGACCGCAGCCGCAGCGGCACGCGCGCCGAGTTCCAGGACATGGTCAACCGATGCAACGCCGTGGGCGTGGGCATCTACGTGGACGCCGTGATCAACCACATGTCGGGTGGCACCGGCGGCACCTCGAGCGCGGGGCGCAGCTGGAGCTATCACAACTATCCCGGGCTCTATGGCCCCAACGACTTCCACCAGCCGGTGTGCGGTATCACCAACTACGGTGACGCCAACAACGTGCAGCGCTGCGAGCTTTCGGGCCTGCAGGACCTGAACACCGGCAGCGCTTACGTGCGCGGCAAGATCGCCGACTACCTGGTGGGCCTGGTCAACATGGGAGTCAAGGGCTTCCGCGTGGACGCGGCCAAGCACATCAGCCCGACCGACCTGGGGGCCATCATCGATGCGGTCAACAGCCGCACCGGCACGAACCGCCCCTTCTGGTTCCTGGAAGTGATCGGTGCGGCCGGTGAGGCGGTGCAGCCGAACCAGTACTTCTCGCTGGGCGGCGGCCAGGTGACCGTGACCGAGTTCAACTATGGCAAGCAGGTCTTCAGCAAGTTCGCCGGTGGCGGCCGCCTGTCCGAGCTGCGCAGCTTCGGGGAGTCCTGGGGCCTGATGTCCAGCAGCAAGGCGATTGCCTTCATCGACAACCACGACAAGCAGCGGGGCCACGGTGGCGGAGGCAACTACCTCACCTACCACTACGGCGCAACCTACGACCTGGCCAACATCTTCATGCTGGCCTGGCCCTACGGCTATCCGGCGCTGATGTCGAGCTATGCCTTCAACCGCAGCACGGCCTACGACACCAGCTTCGGCCCGCCGCACTACAGTGGCGGCGCCACCCGCGGCCCCTGGGACGGTGGCGTGAGCCAGCCGTCCTGCTTCAGCCAGAGCATCGGCGGCTGGGTGTGCGAGCACCGCTGGCGCGGCATTGGCAACATGGTGGCCTTCCGCAATGCCACGGCGGCGAACTGGACCGTCACCGACTGGTGGGACAACGGCAACAACCAGATCGCTTTCGGGCGCGGTGACAAGGGCTTCGTGGTGATCAACCGCGAAGGCGCTGCGCTGACGCGCAACTTCAAGACCAGCCTGCCGGCCGGCCAGTACTGCGACATCATTTCCGGCAACTTCAGCAACGGCCAATGCTCCGGCAACGTCGTGACGGTCGATGCCGGCGGCTACGTGACGCTGACGGCCGGGCCGAATGGTGCGGCCGCCATCCATGCAGGCGCTCGCCTGGGAGGCAGCACCCAGCCGCCGCAGACGGCGACCGTCACTTTCAACGTGTCGGCCGACACCGTGTGGGGGCAGAGCCTCTTTGTCGTGGGCAACCACAGCGCGTTGGGCAGTTGGTCGCCGGCGGCGGCCAAGCCGATGACCTGGATCTCCGGTACCGGTACGCGTGGCAATTGGCGGGCCGTGCTGAGCCTTCCGGCCAACACCACCTACCAGTACAAGTTCATCAAGAAGGACGGTGCCGGGAACGTGGTCTGGGAGGGCGGCAGCAACCGCATCGTGACCACGCCGTCCGGTGGCGGATCCGTGACCACGGGCGGGACCTGGCAATAGCCCCGCCCTCGGGTGGCTCCCGTCAGGGGGCCACCACCCTCAGCATCTCGTAGCAGTTGCCCAGGGTGTGGTAGTCAAGCCGGCCCACCGGCGTCTTTTCCTCACCCAGTCGACGGTTGTCACGCGTGAGCGTGTGGTACCAGGCGCCGTGCTCGTGGTCGATGAAGTAGTCCCAGCAGTAGGACCACAGTCGGTCGTACCAGCGCCAGTAGGTTTCCAGGCCGGTGCGATGACCCAGCAGGGCCGCTGCAGTGGCCGTTTCGGACTGGACCCAGAAGGCCTTGTGGTCGTCGCACAGGCTCCCGTCGGGAGCCATGCGGTTGAAGAGGCCGCGGGCTTCCTCGTCCCATCCGTGGGCGACGGTGAAATCGAACAGGGCTTGGGCGCGCGGCAGCAGCCAGGGGGCCGGACGCAGTCTGTCGAGGACGAGCAACAGCTTGGCCCACTCGGCCTGGTGGCCGAACTGGTAGCCCCAGGGGCGGAAGATCTCGTCGGGTCGGTCGCGGTTGTAGGTCCAGTCGGGTGTCCAGTCGTTGCGGTAGTGCTCCCAGATGTGACCGTCGGTCCGATCGGCGAGGTCTACCGTGACGCGACGTGCGATCTGCTCGGCCCGCTCGAGATAACGTACCTCCTCGGTGGCCTCGAAGGCCCCGAGCAGTGCCTCGAACACATGCATGTTGGCGTTCTGGCCTCGGTAAGGGCCCCAGCCGCCGCCAGGGGCCAGTTCGTCGGCATAGAGCCCTTGGGCCTCGTCCCAGAACAGGGCATTCAGCGTCTGCCAGGTCTCGGCCAGCCACTTCCGCGCCTCGCCCACGCCGGCCTTCAGCGCATGCGCGTACGCCAGCATCACGAATCCCAGGCCATAGGCATATTGAGACGAATCTTCCGCGATGTGTTCGCGGCGGCCATCCGGGCGGTCTTCCACGCGCAGCATCCAGGCATACCGTCCCGTCGATGGGTCCAGGTGGGCTTCGCGCAGGAAGTTCAGACCGTGCCTCACGGCATCGAGGTAGGTGGGGGCACGGAAGTGCAGATGTGCCTGGGCGTAGTTGTAGATCAGCCGGGTGCTGTTGACCAGATGTCGGTGCTCGGTGTCGTAGGCCGTGCCATCGTCGAGGAAGAAGTGGAAATAGCCCCCGCGCCGGTCGATGCAGCGCGGGTGGTAGAAGGCCATCGTGTGAAAGATGTGTTCTTTCAGGAAGGCCGGAGAGCGGTAACGCGGGAAGACTTGCATGGCGCGAGCGTATCAGGCGATGCGCTGCTGTGTCTGCCCATCGAACAGGTGGCAGTCTTCGGGGGACCATGCCAGGTGCACGCGCTCGCCCACGCGCTGGTGCACCTTGCCCGGCACGCGGGCGGTGAAGCGGCCCAAGGGCGTGTCCACCAGGGCATAGGTTTCCGGGCCCGTGGGCTCGAGCATGCCCAGCTCGCCGGGCAGGCCCTCGCCCGCAAACTGCAGTGCTTCGGGGCGCAGGCCGTAGCTGATGGAGCTGCCCCCGTGCGCCTGAAGAGCCTGCTGCTGGGCCGGCGTGAGCGCCAGGCCCAGGCCATGGGCCTGCAACTCGTGGGCCCCGGTGCGCGAGGCCTCGACGAAGTTCATCGCCGGCGAGCCGATGAACTCGGCGACGAAGCGGTTGGCCGGTCGGCTGTAGATGTCATCGGGGGCGCCGAACTGCTGGACCTGGCCGTCCTTCATCACCGCGATGCGGTCGCCCAGTGTCATCGCCTCGACCTGGTCGTGTGTGACGTAGACGGTGGTCGTGCGGGTGCGCTGGTGCAGGAGCTTGATCTCGGCGCGCATCTCCACGCGCAGCTTGGCGTCCAGGTTGGACAGCGGTTCGTCGAAGAGGAAGAGCTTGGGGTTGCGCGCCAGGGCCCGGCCCATGGCCACGCGCTGTCGCTGGCCACCCGACAGGGCGGCCGGCTTGCGCTCGAGCAGGTGTTCGATCTGCAGCATCTTCGCCACCCGGGCAATGGCCGCTGCGCGCTCGGCCTTGGGCACCTTGCGCATCTCCAGCGCAAAGCCGATGTTGTCGGCCACCGTCATGTTGGGGTAGAGCGCATAGCTCTGGAACACCATGGCGATGTCACGGTCCTTGGGCAGGGCGTGCGTCACATCGTGGTCGCCGATGTGGATGCTGCCCGAGGTGGGGTGGTCCAGGCCGGCGATCATGGCCAGCAGCGTGGACTTGCCGCAGCCCGAGGGGCCGACGAGGATGAGGAACTCGCCCGCCTCGACCTCGAGGTCGATGCCCTTGAGGATCTCGAGCGAGTGATAGGCCTTGCGGACCTGGCGGATGGACAGGGCTCCCATGGGGTTCAACCTTTCACGGCGCCGGCGGTGAGGCCGCGCACGAAATACTTGCCGGCAATGATGTAGACGGCCAGCGTGGGCAGGGCGGCGATCATGGCGGCGGCCATGTCGACGTTATATTCCTTGACGTTGGCGGTGGTGTTGGCGAGGTTGTTCAGGCCCACCGTGACGGGCTTGGCCTCGGCGCCGGTGAACACCACGCCGTAGAGGAAGTCGTTCCAGATCTGCGTGAATTGCCAGATCAGCGTGACCACCAGGATGGGCGTGGACAGCGGCAGCACGATGCGCCAGAAGATGCGCCAGAAGCCGGCTCCGTCGATCATCGCAGCCTTCACCAGCTCGTCGGGCAGCCCGACGTAGTAGTTGCGGAAGAAGAGGGTGGTGGAGGGCAGGCCGGCGAGCACATGCACCAGCACCAGGCCCCACACCGAGGTGGACAGGCCCAGCCAGCCCAGCACCTGCGACATGGGCAGCAGCACCACCTGCATGGGCATGAAGACGCCGAAGAGCATCAGACCGAAAACCAGTTCGCTGCCCCGGAAGCGCCACTTGCTCAGCACGTAGCCATTGAGCGCCCCCAGCATGGTGGAGATGAGCACGGCAGGCACCACCATGGCGATGGAGTTCATGAAGAAGGGCTTGAGGCCGCTGCAGTCGGTGCCGGTGCAGGCGCTCGACCAGGCCTTGGCCCAGGCGGCCAGGCTCGGGTCGGACGGCAGGTCGAGCAGGCCGCCGGCACGGATCTGGTCCATGTCCTTCAGCGAGGTGACCACCATCACGTACAGCGGCGCGAGGAACAGGCCAGCAAACACGGCCAGCGCGCCCAGGAGGAGGAAACGGTGCAGGTGCTTCATGCCGGCTTCCTCGTGCGCAGCTCGCTGTAGAGATAGGGGACGACGATGGCCGCGACGGTGGCCAGCATCACGGTGGCCGACGCCGCCCCGAGGCCGATCTGTCCACGGGTGAAGGCCATCGTGTACATGAAGGTGGCGGGCACGTCGCTGGCAAACCCGGGGCCGCCGGCGGTGAGCGCCATCACCAGGTCAAAGCTCTTGATGGCGATGTGCGAAAGCACCAGCAGCGTGCTGAAGAAGACCGGCCGCAGGCTGGGGATGAGGATGCGCCAGTAGATGCGGGGCAGGCTCGCACCGTCGAGCTGGGCGGCCTTGACGATACTGTCGTCGATGCCACGCAGGCCGGCGAGGAAGAGCGCCATCACGAAACCGGCCGACTGCCACACGCCGGCGATCACCACCGTGTAGATGGCCCGGTCGGGGTTGATGAGCCAGTCGAACTGGAAGCCCTCGAAGCCCCACTGGTGCATCAGGTGCTCCAGGCCCAGCCCCGGGTTGAGGATCCACTTCCAGGCCGTGCCGGTGACGATGAAGCTCAAGGCCATCGGGTAGAGGAAGACGGTGCGCAACGCACCTTCTGCACGCACCTTCTGGTCGAGCAGGATGGCCAGCAGCAGGCCCAGGCCCATCGACAGGCCGATGAAGAGGACACCGAAGATGCCGAGGTTGCGCATGGCCACCCACCAGCGTTCGCTGGCGAAGAGCGTGGCGTACTGGTCGAGTCCGACGAACTCGTAGTTGGGCAGCAGGCGCGAGGCCGACAGCGAGAGGTAGCCGTTCCAGGCGATGAAGCCGTAGATGAAGACCATCGACAGCACGAAGGACGGCGCGAGCACCAGGCGCGGCAGCCAGGGCTGGCGCGCTCGCGAGGAGGTGGGAGGGGTCATGCGGGATCCGGGAGGAACATCGGGGGCGGCCGCAGTGCAGACTGCGGCCGCCGTCGCTCAAGGCACCGGGAACAAGTTCACTGGGCGCGCGCGGCGGTGGCAATGCGCTCCATGGCGTCCTTGGCGCTCATGCGGTCGCTGTTCCAGAACTGCGAGACGACGTCCTTGATGGCGCCTTCGGCCGCCGAGGGCACGGCCATGCCGTGGGCAATCGACGGCACCAGGCCACCCGACTTGGCTGTGGCCACGAAGTCGTTGGCCGAAAGCTTGGCGCAATCGTCGAACTTGGACAGGTCCATGTTCAGGCGCACCGGGATGGAGCCCTTGTTCAGGTTGAAGACCTCCTGGAACTCGGTCGACACGAGGGCGGCGGCCAGGTCCTTCTGCGCCTTCACGTTCGCCTCGTTCCTGATCTTGAACATCGCGAAGCTGTCGACGTTGTAGGTGAAGGCCTGGGCGGTGCCGGGGGCGGCGGCGCAGACGAAGTCCTTGCCCGGCACCTTGCCGGCGGCGACGAACTCGCCCTTGGCCCAGTCGCCCATCAGCTGCATGCCGGCCTGGCCGTTGATGACCATCGCCGTGGCCAGGTTCCAGTCGCGCCCCGGGGCGTTGCGGTCGGTGTAGTCCTTGATGCGCTTGAAGGTGGTGAGCACCTTCTCCATCGTCGGGCTCTTGAGGGCGGCCTGGTCGAGCTGCACCAGGGCCTTCTTGTAGAAGTCCACCCCACCCACGCCCAGCGCGACCGATTCGAAGGTGGTGAAGTCCTGCCAGTTCTGGCCGCCATGGGCCACAGGGATCACGCCAGCCTTCTTCAGCGCCTCGGCCGCCGTGAAGAACTCGTCCCAGGTGGTGGGCAGTTTCACGCCCGCCTTGGCCAGCACGGCCGGGTTGGCCCAGATCCAGTTGACACGGTGCACGTTGACGGGTGCGGCCACGTAGCTGCCCTTGTACTTCAGGCCGTCGGCGATGGGTTTGGGCAGCAGGGCATCCCAGTTGTTGGCCTTGGCCACGTCATCGATGTTGGCCAGCACCCCCTCGCGGGCCCACTCCTGGATGGACGGGCCCTTGATTTGCGCCGCGGCCGGTGCGTTGCCCGAGACGACGCGCGACTTGAGCACCGTCATCGCCGAGTCGCCGCCGCCGCCGGCCACCGCGAAATCGCGCCAGGTGTGGCCCAGCTTGAGCATCTGGCCCTTCAGGGCGGTGGCGGCCTTGGCTTCGCCGCCGGAGGTCCACCAGTGCAGCACCTCCACCTCGCCGGCATGGGCGGCCGTGCCGACGCCCAGGGCGCCAGCCAGGGCTAGGGCTGTCAAGGGGTGGCGCGCTGGGCGGCACGAGATGGGACGGGTCAGGGTCATGTCGTTGCTCCTCATTGTGGTTGGGCCTGCACGTGGGGATGTCGCAGTGCAGTGCGGCAATGTTAAGAAATAATTAAAGAAACATCCACAATGCATTAATCAGTGATTACCCGCGCTCGTGGGTCGCACGACCCCCGCGCAAACGCTGATGCCAGGACCCGACCCTGCGCTTACGCTCGGTTCGTCCCGGCGCGGATCGAGCCGGCGCATCCCACAAGAACCCTTGAGGAGAGCGTGATGAACCTGAATCGTCGTCGTATGGTGGCGGCCGCCGGCCTGGCCCCGGTGCTGGGAGGGCTGGGATCGCTGGCCTGGGCCCAGCAGGCCTTCGAATCCATCCAGATGTTCGTGCCCGCGGCCCCGGGGGGCGGCTGGGACGGCACGGCGCGTGCCATCGAGTCGGCATGCAAGGCGGCCGGCCTGGTGGGCGGCTTCCAGTTCGAGAACGTGGGTGGTGCTGCCGGCATGGTGGGCCTGCCACGCTTCGTGAACCAGCGCCGGGGGCAGGGCAACGCCATGATGGTGGGCGGCTCGGTGATGGTGGGCGGGGGCATTGCCAACAAGAGCCCCGTCACGATCAAGGATGTCACACCGCTGGCCAGGCTGACGGAAGAAGCCGGTGTCATCGTGGTGCCCGCCAGCAGCCCGCACAAGACCTGGAAGGACCTGGAGAACGTGCTGCGCGCCGATCCGAAGGCCGTGAGCGTGGCCGGAGGCTCGTCGGGGGGCACCGACCACCTGCTGCTGGGTCTGATCGTGCGCGCCCTGGGCAAGAATCCGCGGGAGGCTGCCTACGTGGCGTTCGCGGGCGGCGGCCCGGCCACGGCGGCGGTGCTGGGGGCGCAGGTGGCGGCGGGCATTTCCGGCTATTCGGAGTTCGCCGAGCACATC
>CAZKGD010000050.1:0-22935 GCA_964552215.1 uncultured Caldimonas sp. | reverse complement strand
TGGCCACCACCGGTGGCGCCCGCATCACCCTGCAGGCCTCGGGCCTCACCGTGGAGTGCCCGGGCACGATCCGGGTGCAGGCGGGGAGCAAGCGGATGGTGGGCCCCAGCCACACCGCCTACGAGATGAACGCTTGGCCCCGGGCCACACCCTTCGACGAGCAGTACATCTTGAGGTGGCCGGACGGCAGCCCCATCGCGCGCAGACGCTTTGAGATCACCCGCCCTGATGGCACCGTGGTGCGTGGCACCACCGATGCCCAAGGAGCTACAGGGTTGCAGAAGGATCTCTTCGCCAACGCGTTGGACCTGAAGCTACTCAATGAAAACTGAGACCATGAGCAACGAGCTGGACATGAGCAAAGCCCGGGTGATCGAACCCGAGTTCGACCACCGCGGCACCCCCATCTGGAAGTCCGTGCTCAGCCCACCGGACGACACCTTTGCGCTGGTGTATGTCATCCCCACACGCATCATCCCCGTCATCGTCGTGCCCGGCGTGATGGGCAGCAATCTCAAACCGAAGAACAAAAGTGAGCGCTGGCGGATGGATTCAAAAGCGTCAGCTGCACCATGGATATTTCGAGGCCCCAAACACCGCAAACAATCCCTGCGCCCGGAGCTCATGCAAGTGGACCAAGAAGGCGAAGTGCCCACCGACCTGAAGCTGCCGGCCGAAGAGCTCAAGCGCCGGGGCTGGGGCGAGATCGCGGCGTTGAGCTATGGCCCGGCGCTGCGCTGGCTGGAAGAGCACCTGAACGACTTCGGCTCGTACCAGAACGGCCTGCGCGCCCAGCTCCGGCGCGAGGCACTGGGCGCGCAAGTGGGCGAGCAACTGCTGAGCGAGGATGAAATGCGCCTGAGCTACCGCTACCGCTTCCCGGTGCATGCCTTTGGCTACAACTGGCTGGACGACAATGCCAAGTCGGCGCAAGCCCTGGGCCGTCGTATCGACGAGATCATCGAGCGCTACAACCAGCGTGAAATGTCTCACGGCTGTCCGCTGGCGCGCTGCGAGAAGGTCATCCTGGTGACCCACAGCATGGGCGGGCTGGTGGCGCGGCATTGCTCCGAGGTGCTGGGCTACCGGGACAAGATTTACGGCATCGTGCACGGAGTGATGCCGGCCACGGGGGCGGCAGCGGTGTACCGGCGCATGAAGGCCGGCACCGAAGGCGCCTGGGGCGTGGCCCAGGTGCTCGGCGCCGATGCGGCCGAAGTCACCGCGGTGCTGTCCAGCGCGCCGGGGCCGCTGCAGCTGCTGCCCAGCCCCGAGTACGGCAACGGCTGGTTGAGAATCCGCGCCGGCGCCCAGGAGCTGGCCTTGCCGCAGCAAGGCGACCCCTATGGCGAGATCTACACCGTGCGTGGCGCCTGGTGGGGCCTGTGCGACGAGGAGCTCATCAACCCGCTCAACGAGGAGAAGGACCCTCGCAAGCGCAAGCAGCAGGTGAATCGGGATTGGGAGATGTTTGAGCAATACATATCCAATGCCCGCAGGTTCCATCGAGAGATTGCAGGCCGCTACCACCCCCACACCCACGCCTTCTGCGGTGCCAGCCCCGAGTACAAGGCCTATGGCACGGTGAGTTGGACGAGATCGACCGGTGCGGGGGCGTCGGTGGAGCAATGGATGCAAACTCGGCTGGCGCGCAGCGTCGGCCTGCGCGAGTTCAGCAAGACCCAAGACACCCGCACGGTGCTGCACCCGCGCAGCCGCATCCCGACCACCTTCACGATCAGCGCGCCTGACGAAGCCGGCGACGGCACCGTGCCGGCCCGCTCGGGCCTGGCGCCCAAGCCGCACTGCCAGAGCTTCCTGCGCGTGCCCGTCGAGCACGAGCCGGCCTACAACCCCGAGGCCGGCCCGGCCAGCCTCCAGGCCCTGCGCTTCACGCTGCGCGCCATCGTGCGCATCGCCCAGCGCGTGCGCGAGTCGTCCCGCATGATGTACGAGGACTTTTGATGAGACCGGACCGACGCCGCTGGATCCTGGGTGCGCTGTGCGCGCCC
The DNA here is from genome assembly GCA_964552215.1 of uncultured Caldimonas sp. Taxonomy (GTDB): domain Bacteria; phylum Pseudomonadota; class Gammaproteobacteria; order Burkholderiales; family Burkholderiaceae_C; genus Caldimonas. Next base: position 20,923 of record CAZKGD010000050.1, on the reverse strand, counting down.
TGGGCCCTGTCATCAACCGCTTGCTCCCCCCGCACCCCTGCCATGACCCCTGAAGAAGCCCATCTCGTCCACAAGCTCACCGCGCGCATGCGCACGCGCTGCATCGGCCGGCATCTGATCGACCTGCCCGAGGACTTCGTGCTCAACCCCGTCGATCGTGTCGAGATCGAAGGCGTGGAGGTAAGCATCCGGCCGCTGCCGCGTGCGGGTTTTGACTATCAGTTGCAGCGAAGGACTGAGGCATTGCGCCACGAGGTCGTCGGGATCGAAAAGATTCCTTCATTGATGGATGTGCGAGACGTGCCGGGAGGTGTTGGCAAGATTTTCAACCGTGCAGACAGCTATGCCTTTGCTCGCATCTGGGAGTTGATGGCCTGGCAAGACGGGTTCTTGATCAGCGCAATGGTGAAAGCGGTGGACTATTCTCTAGACGAACCCATGGCCAACAGGTCGAACCGCAACAACGTCGAAGAAAAGTACACCCACCTGCTGAACGTGTACCGCCGCCTGCGCGGGCGGCGCGATGACGAGATCCCCGGCGAGCCGGGGGACTGCTTTGCTCATGGGTTTCTCAAAGGAGGCCCACTCGAAGAGGTCGCCATCACGACCTTCTATCACCTCAAAGACGCGCCCGATGTGTTCGTGATGTTCAGTCACTCGACTCAGGTGTGGGAAGACGACACCATGCTGCAAAGGGCGTCCAGCATCGAGCGCCAACTGGCCGCCGCTGGCATCAAGACCCTGCGCAAAGGGCCGCGCACGATTCACGGCCTGCCTTACGAAGAATGGCTGTCACGTGAACCCGAGACGGTGACGTCCGCGCGCGTGCCCGGGCATGGCCTGACGTTGCACGGCAACGAAGCGGCCAAGGATCCGCGCAAACCGAACATCGAGTTCACCTTCTACAACGGCCACTACATCCCCTCGCCGCCGCGCAGTCTGGAAGAAGCGGCCAAGATTCCGGACCTGACGCGCGCCACCCTGAGCGAAGGCCAGGTGCTGGCGCTGTGGGAGACGATCACGGCCACGCTGCGGCCGCGGCCCGGGGCGCTATGAAAGCTGCGGCGTGCTTTTGAACACCGACGGCCCAACCGCCCCCGAACCGCCGCAGACCCTGCGTGTGGGCTGGCCTTGCGCGACCCGTGCGGAAGATCGCCGCGTGAGCCGGGCCGCAGGGCTTTACCAACTGCGCACGCGCCCGGTGTCCACGTGCACGAAATTCGACCGGGCGTAGTAGCCCACGCCGCCGGCCTGCAGGGACAGTGCGGCATCGCGCAGCTGGGGCAGGGCCACGTCGCCGAGGCGGATGTCGATGGCCTGGCCGCGCATGTGTAGGCTGGTGGTGGCCACACCGCTGCGCGCGCTGCGGCTTTGCAGCATCTCGTTCGTCCTGGGCGAGCGGTAGGCGGAGATGACCTCAAAAGGCCGGCGGCTGCCGGTCGTTTCGCGCAGCCGGTGCAGCAGGTCGAGCAGGGCCGGATCCATCTCGGCCACGTCGTTGGTGCGGAAGTCCCGCAGCAGGTGGTTCACCGCTTGCAGGGCGTCGGGCACGTACCGGCCGGCACTAAAGTACTCCACCGTCAGGCGCTCGCCGGTGTGCAGGTGGAGGAACTCGAGCGTGCGAAAGCCGGCAGACGGTTGGCCCCGGCTGGCGCGGGCCAGCCCGGGCAGGGCCAGCGCCACCGGCGCCATCGCCAAGGTGCCCAGCAGGCGTCGGCGCAGGGCTTGCGCCGGCTCGAAAGGGGATGGGGCCCGCCGGGATGCGGGCGAAGAACGGCTGTCTTGCACGGTGCCTGCTCGCTCTCAAGGAAACGCCGGGCCGCCCCAAGTTTCCTTGCCCCTGAGGGGGTGGGCCGGCCTTGGCCCGGCCCTGGAGGCCCTCAGAAGGCGCCATGTTAACAGCCGCTCACCATCCCGCCGCGGCTCCAGGCTCTCGGGATCGTGTCAGATCGTGAATTTGCCGCGCCGATTCGATGCAGATGGGGCGAATTGCCGGCTCAATGCCGCACGAGCTCCATCCCGGTGGCCACCACTCGCATGCGCCCGTCGGCGCGCATGTCGACGAGCTCCCCGCTGTCCAAATGGAGTTCGGCCACCCCTGTGGGCTCCCAGTGATCCTGCCCGTCGGCGAGCGAGGGGTCGCGCACGAGTTGCTCGAAGGCCTTGACCTTGTAGAGGCGCCCATCGGCCCCTTGGGCCGTGAAGGTGTCCAGCAGATGCAGTTTGCGATCCATGCCAACCTCCTGTGTGAAGCCGCCGGGGCGGCCGGGGTGGCCACCCACCAGTCCATTGTCCCCCTCGTGGCCGGCCGGACAAGCCCTCGACCCCGACAGAGCGCCGGGTTTTGACCGCCGACAAAACCCCAGGCCCCGGGGCTGCCTAGAGTCGGCCGGTCCCATGATCTGCGCCCTGCCTGGATGTCCCCACCCGTCAAACCCCAACTCGTCTGCCCGGCCGGCTCGCTGCGCTCGCTCCTGCTTGCCGTCGATGCCGGCGCCGATGCCGTCTACCTGGGCCTGAAGGACGCCACCAATGCGCGCAACTTCGCCGGCCTGAACTTCGACCTCGCCCAGGCGCGCGAAGGCATCGCCTACGCCCACCGGCGCGGCGCCCAGGTGCTGATGGCCCTGAACACCTATGCCGACGCACGCGATCCCGAGCGCTGGTACCGCGCCGTCGATGTGGCGGCTGAGCTGGGGGCCGATGCGCTGATCTGCGCCGACGTGGCGGTGCTGGCCTATGCACGCGACCATCAGCCCTCGCTGCGCCTGCATCTGTCGGTGCAGGCGTCGGCCACCACCTACGAGGCCATCGAGTTCTACCGCGAGCGCTATGGCATCCAGCGCGCTGTGCTGCCGCGCGTACTCACCTTGTCGCAGGTGGGCCATGTGGCACGCCACACCCGGGCCGAGGTCGAGGTCTTCGGCTTCGGCAGCCTGTGCGTGATGGTCGAGGGGCGCTGCGCGCTGTCGTCCTATGCCACCGGCCAGTCGCCCAACACCGCGGGCGTGTGTTCGCCGCCGTCGGCCGTGAGATGGGCCGATGGACCTCAGGGCGTGCAGGCACGGCTGAACGGCGTGCTGATCGACGTGTACGCGCCCGACGAGCCGCGCGGCTACCCCACGCTGTGCAAGGGTCGCTTCCATGTGGAAGGCGTGCGCGACTACGCGCTGGAAGAACCCACCAGCCTCAACACCCTGGCCGTGCTGCCGCAGTTGATGGAGATCGGCGTGGCCGCGATCAAGATCGAGGGCCGCCAGCGCAGCCCCGCCTACGTCGAGCAGGTCACGCGCGTGTGGCGCCAGGCCATCGACCACTGCGCCGCGCAGCCGGCGCGCTACACCGTCCAGCCCCAGTGGGTGGCCGACCTGGGCCGCTGGGCCGAAGGCCAGCAGCACACCCTCGGCGCGTACAACAGGCCCTGGCAATGAGCAACGATCGCATCGCCTTCACCGTCGGCCCGGTGCTGTACTACTGGTCGCGCAAGACCCTCATCGAGTTCTATGCCGGGATCGCCGAATCGCCCGCCGACACCGTGGTGCTGGGGGAGGTGGTGTGCTCGCGCCGCCACGAGATGAAGCTCGACGACTGGCGCGACCTGGCGCGCGATCTGGCGGCTGCGGGCAAGGAAGTGGTGCTGGCCAGCCAGGCGCTGATCGAATCGGAAGCCGAGCTGCGCAGCCTGCGCCGCATCGCCGAGCAGGGCGACTTCCTGGTGGAAGCCGGCGATGCCTCGGCCCTGCGCAACCTGGTGGGCCGACCCTTCGTGCTGGGCCCGCACGTGAACGTGTACAGCCGCCCCGCACTGGCCGAGCATGCCCGCCTGGGCGCCGTGCGCTGGGTGGCGCCGCTGGAGCTGCCGCTTGACGCCATCGCGCGCATCAACCCGCCGGAGCAACCGGTGTGCACGTCGCACAACGTCCCGCTGGTCACCGAGGTGTTCGGCTTCGGGCGCTTGCCGCTGGCGTTTTCGGCGCGTTGCTTCACAGCCCGTCACTTCCACCTGCCCAAGGACGAATGCGGCTTTCGTTGCCTTGAGCATCCCGATGGCCTGCTGCTGTCCACCACCGAAGGCGAGCCCTTCCTGGCGCTCAACGGCATCCAGACGCAGTCGGCTGCACAGCACTGCCTGATCGGCGAAGCCCAGGCCTTGCGCGCCGCGGGGGTGCGTCGGGTGCGCCTGTCGCCGTGCAGCCTGCGCTTCACCGAGGTGCTGCAGTGGTTCGACCGGGTCTATCACCAGGGCACACGGGTGGATGAGGCCCGCATCGCCCTGGATGCCCTGAGCCTGCCCGGTGGGCTCGTCAACGGCTTCGCCCACCGGCAGGCCGGATTGCAGCAGGTATTTGCATGAACGCTACTTCGGCTCCAGCCCGTTGGCCGGCCCCTCCACGGGCCCTGCGCTCACTGGTGCAGCACCTGCCCATCCGCCCGCCGTCGCAGGTGCTGGCACTGGCGCTCAACCGGCTGCTCCGGCCCCGCCTGGGTGAGCCGGAGCGCGCCTTGCTGTCACACCGCGTCGTCGAGATTGCCGTGTCCGACCTGGGGCTGCGCTGCCGGCTGCGCCTGGACGAGCGCGGCTTCCACCCGGCGCCCGACGGCGGCGACGTGACGCTGCGCATCGCCGCCGATGCGGCCAGCTACCTGCGCCTGATGCGCGGGCAGGAGGATGCCGACCGCCTCTTTTTCGAGCGCGCCCTGGTGATGGAAGGCGACACCGAGTACGGCCTCATCCTGAAGAACACGCTCGATGCGCTGGGCCCACTGTGGCCACCGCGCTGATCAGGGGCCGCCCAGCCGCACGGTGACCAGCAGCGAGCAATCGGTGCGCGCGTGCACGGCGTGCGGCTCGCCGCCGGGCAGCAGCACGAGCTGCTGTGCCTTCAGCACCCGCTCGCCCTCGGCGGTGGTCACCACCGCTTCGCCTTCCAGCCCCTGGATGGTGATCTCACCCGGCACCTGGTGCTCGGGCAGCGACTGACCGGCGCGCAGCACCACCCGCATCAGCTGCAGCCGCGCCGTCTTGATGAGGCTGGTGCTGGGGGTCTGCGCGACGGCTGCGCCGAGGGGCTGCAGGTCGATCACGTCGCGGGCTTGGGCATGGGGCAGGGCCATCGTGCACTCCTGGAAGCGAGGCTCATGATGGACCGGGCCGTGCACCAGTTCAAGCCCCCGCGCAGCGGCAGGCCCCAGTGCCGCCGCATCCTGACGGGGCGGACGCCACGAGGGCATTCATGGCCCGCACGCGTTCGCGCACCTCGGCATAGGCCACCTCGGCCTGGCTGGCGTCGAAGTCCGCGTGATAGGTCTTGCGCACCCCTTGTTCGCCCAGCTGCACATGCGCCGTGGGGGCAATGCCGTGGCGCGCCAGGCTGTGGCGCACGCAGGCCAGCGCGCAACCGTCGATGGCGAGGATGGGGCGTCCCGTCTGCGCCGCTTCCTTCAACTTGCGCACCAGTGGTGGCACGTCACCGCCCACGCCGGCGATGCATGACATCTCCGCATGGCCTTCGTGGTCCAGGCGCAGCGCGAGGTGGTTGGCCATCTGCGCCACGCTGGAGCAGCCGGAGCAGGAATACACGAGGGTGAGCGCATCGGTGGGGCGGGCCATGGCCATGTGTCTTTCACGCGAGAGGGACGGGCTTCGAAGCTAACGGCCCGAAGACAGCAGGGGATTGCCCTGCGTCAAGCCCCGAAGCTTCCCGCACCCGACACAGGCTCTTGTGACGCACATCAACCGATCGCCGTGCCCCCCGGCGTACCGTGCGCTGCGTTGCGCCGACCCTGACGCCGAAGCGGCCGCCTCTCGACAGCCGCTCGCAAACCGAATTCAATGTCACCAAGGCCCGCCCAGGAGACCCTTCCATGCAAGACACCCCGTCCCAAGCCCGTGCCGTTGTCGCCAGCCTGCCCGCCCAGGCGATCAGCGAGGAAGTGCTGATCGAGAAGTACGCCAAGGGGGACGAGCGCACCCTCGACGAGGTGCGCGCCCGCGTCGCCCAGGCCCTGGCCGAGGTCGAGGCGCCCGAGCAGCGCGCGCTGTGGGGACAGCGCTTCCTCGACGCCCAGCGCCAGGGTTTCATCCCGGCCGGGCGCATCCTCTCGGCCGCCGGCACCGAGCTGTCGGCCACGCTCATCAACTGCTTCGTGCAGCCGGTGGGCGACTCGATCTCGCACCTGGACGAAGGCCACCCCGGCATCTACACCGCGCTGACCGAAGCGGCCGAAACCATGCGTCGCGGCGGCGGCGTGGGCTACGACTTCTCGCGCATCCGCCCGCGCGGCGCCTGGGTGGGCAGCACGCAGTCCAACGCCTCCGGGCCGGTGAGCTACATGCGCGTGTTCGACCGTTCCTGCGAGACGGTGGAATCCGCCGGCGCCCGCCGCGGCGCGCAGATGGGCGTGCTGCGCTGCGACCACCCCGACGTGGAGGAGTTCATCCACGCCAAGGACAGCGGAGACCTGCGCAACTTCAACATCTCGGTGGCCGTGACCGACACCTTCATGCAGGCCGTGGAAGCCGACATCGAGGTCGAGCTGGTACACCGTGCCGAGCCCGGCCCAGCCCAGAAGGCGGCCGGCGCCCACCAGCGTGCCGACGGCCTGTGGGTCTACCGACGCGTGCCAGCGCGCGAGCTGTGGGACCAGATCATGCGCTCCACCTACGACCATGCCGAGCCGGGTGTGCTCTTCATCGACCACATCAACGACGACAACAACCTCGGGTACTGCGAGACGATCGCGAGCACGAACCCGTGCGCCGAACAGCCCTTGCCCCCCTATGGCTGCTGCTGCCTCGGCTCCATCGACCTCACACGCTTCGTGCGCGAGCCCTTCGAGCCCGGGGCCCGCTTCGACGAGGCGGCTTTTGCCGATCTGTGCCGGGTGGCCGTGCGCATGCTCGACAACGTGCTCGACGTGACCTACTGGCCCTTGCCCCAGCAGCAGGAAGAGGCCCGCCACAAGCGCCGCGTGGGCCTGGGCTTCACCGGCCTGGGCGATGCGCTGGTGATGCTGGGCCAGCGGTATGACACGCCCGAGGCGCGTGCCACGGCGCGCCGCCTCAGCGAGGTGATGCGCGATGCCGCCTACGAGGCGTCCGTGGCGCTCGCACAGGAACGCGGTCCCTTCCCGCTGTTCAACGCCGATCTTTACCTTTCACGCGGTGCCTTCGCCTCGCGCCTGCCGCAGCCGCTGAAAGACCGCATCCGTGCCCACGGCATCCGCAACTCGCACCTGCTGTCCATCGCGCCCACCGGCACCATCAGCCTGGCCTTCGCCGACAACGCCAGCAACGGCATCGAGCCCGCTTTCAGCTGGACGTATTCGCGCAAGAAGCGCATGCCCGACGGCACCTTCAAGGAGTACGCCGTCGAAGACCACGCGTGGCGGCTGTACCGCCATCTCAAGGGCGAGGACACGCCGCTCACCGACGCCTTCGTCACCGCCCTGGAAATGAGCGCCAGCGCCCACCAGGAAATGGTGGCCGCCGTGGCGCCGTGCATCGACACCGCCATCTCCAAGACCGTGAACGTGCCGGCCGACTACCCCTATGCCGACTTCCAGGACCTGTACCTGCGCGCCTGGAAATCCGGCCTCAAGGGCCTGGCCACCTACCGGCCCAATGCCGTGCTCGGCTCGGTGCTGAGTGTGGCGCCCAGCACACCGCAACCCCAGGCGCTGGTGGCCGACGACGCCAACCGCCGCATGGCGCTCGACCGCCTGCCCGCTCCCGTGCTGGCCTCGCTGCGCTGGCCGGGCCGTCCGGACCTGCCGGCAGGCAACCCGGCCTGGACCTTCATGATCAGCCACCCCTTCGGCGAGTTCGCGCTTTTCGTGGGGGAACTCCCGGGCGAGGGCGCACAGGCTGGGCGCTCCTTGCCCTTCGAAGTGTGGGTGAACGGCGCCGAGCAGCCGCGGGGCCTGGGCGCCATGGCCAAGACCCTGTCGATGGACCTGCGCGCCAACGACGGCGCCTGGCTGCAACTCAAGCTCGACGCCCTGGCCACCGTGGCCGAGGAACGGGCCTTCGACATGCCTTTCCCGCCCCACGGCGAGCCGCGTCGTTTCCCCGGCGTGGTCGCTGCCACGGCCGCCGTCATCCGCTGGCGCTGCGAGCAGCTGGGCGTGTGGAAGGACAGCGCCCTGGAGCGCGCCACGCCGGTGCTCGATGCCATGTTCAGCCGCGACGAACCGCGCACCGGCACCTCGGGCACGCTGGCCTGGTCGGTGGACATCGACAACCCCGCCACCGGCGAATCCTTCACGCTCACGCTCAAGGAGGTGACCCTGCCCGGCCCCGACGGTGCGCCCGTCACGCGGCCCTGCGCCATGGGCCTGTCGGGCAACTACCCGCGCGCCATGGACGGCCTGGCCCGCGTGCTCTCGCTCGACATGCGCGTGATCGACCCGGCCTGGATCGGCATGAAGCTGCGCAAGCTGCTCAACTATGCCGAGCCCCTGGGCCACTTCATGGCCTTCGTGCCGGGTCTGCCCCACGGCGAACGCCGCCAGCAGACCTGGCCCTCCACCGTGGCGTACATGGCCCGCCTCATCATCCACCGCTACGCCTTGCTGGGCGTGCTCGACGAAGACGGCTTCCCCGTGCGCGAGATGGGCATCCTGCAGGCCCCCCACGCCGAGGGCTCGCCGCCCAAGGCCACCACCCCCATGGCCGGCAGCCGCTGCCCCGAGTGCGGCAACATGACGGTCATCCACAAGGACGGGTGCGACTTCTGCACGGCGTGTGGGTATACGGGGACGTGTGGGTGATGTGTCATGCGGGCACCATGGGCAGGCCACCCTTCGCGGATACAGCGATGAACGACCGTTCCCGACCCGGAGCGGGCTTCCGGGTGCGCCGGTGAGTGGCGCGAAAGCGGTCAGTTGGCTGCGGGCTTCCGCCAAAGCCTCCAACTGTGGCCCAAAGGTGTCAACTGGACCCGGGGCGATTCAGTGGCTTATGCTGCATGGCGTTGGGTTGAGCCCTGGTCGGCGTTGAGGTTCGCTTTGCAGTTCAAGGATCATTGCGCGGGGGGTGCGTCTGGACGGCACCAGCATCGCCGGTGAGCTTGGCTCGTGGGCCTGCTGGTTGCGGGCGGCTTGGTTGCAGCCGTGGGCTTTTGGTGGACTGGCTCAAAGCCCTCATCGCCTGGCTCCTCATCCTGCTGCTGGCCATCGCCAAGGGCGGCTTGCGCGAGGCGGTCCTGGTCCCGCGGCTGGGCTTGACCGGTGGCCTGTTGGTGAGCGGGCTCCTGCTGTGTGCGCTCGTGACCCCGGTGGTCTTGCTGACGCCGCCGGTGATGGCCGCCTGGCGCGGCTGCCGTGCAGCTTGAAGCTTCCGTGTCCTTCGCAGGCCATGCCTTCTCACGGCGTGTCCGAGTGTGAGAAACTCTCAACTTCGAACACATCATGACTCCCGACATTCACGTGGCCTGCCTGTGCGCGGCCTGGTGCCGGTTGTGCGACGAGTACGCGGCCGTTCTGGATCAGGTCGTGGCCTCGTTCCAGGCCGACGGCCTGTCCCTGCAGGTGCACTGGATCGACATCGAAGATGAGGAGGCGCTGGTGGGCGACGTCGAGGTGGAAACATTCCCAACCCTCGTCCTGATCGCCGGCAGCGCAGGGCATCCCGTGGTTCGGTTTGCCGGACCGGTCACGCCGCAGGCCGGGACGTTGAGCCGTCTGCTGCGTGCGGCTGTCGCCGATGCCGCGACCGGCAGTCCCGCGGCAGCTGTCGCGACGGAGATCCAGGCCTTCGCCGATCGGTTGGCCCGGCGTGTCGATTCCGGCCGCGGCCGTTCGTCGTCCTGAAGTCATCCACTCACTTTCAGGAGCGTCCCCATGTCCACCGGAACCGTTCGCCTGCACCGTGTCCTGCGCGCACCGGCCGCGCGCATCTACCGTGCCTTCCTTGACCCCGCGGCCATGGCCAAATGGCTGCCGCCCTATGGTTTCACCTGTGCCGTGCACCACATGGAGCCCAAGGTGGGCGGCAGCTACAAGATGTCGTTCACCAACTTCGGTGCCGGCCAGGGGCATTCGTTCGGGGGCCAGTACCTGGAGCTGGCCCCGGGCGAGAAGATCGTCTACACCTCGCAGTTCGACGACCCCCACCTGCCGGGCCAGATGCGCACCACCGTGACCCTGAAGACGGTCTTCTGCGGGACCGAGATGTCGGTGGTGCAGGAAGGGGTGCCCGAGGTGATCCCGGTGGAGATGTGCTACCTGGGCTGGCAGGAATCTCTGGCCCAGCTGGCGCACCTCGTCGAGCCGGAGATTCCCAACGGGTGAACCCGCCCTGTGGCACAGGGCTGATGTCGAATCGGGACCCCGTCGTTCGTCTTCCTCCTCAACGAGGATCAGACAGGACGGCGCAGCATGGGTGATTCCCTTTGGACCTTTCTGATGGGCGGATGGGCCTGCCGGCAGCACGGGCAGAGGCCGGAGGCAGGCTCGGCGGAAACGCCGTCCCCGGCGCCTCGGCCAGACCTAACGCGTGACCAGGTTCACGCGCCATCGTCCATTTGGCCGATGGGCAGCTGTGCCCCCCGGTTTTCAGAATCGCGCGATACCCGCCTCGACGATGGGGCAGGCACCGACATGGGGAAGCGCTGTGCTGAATCAAGGATCTCGGAAGTGGGTGAGGGCGTTGTGCCTCGCGGCGGGGACGCTGTGGCTGAGCGCATGCGGTGGTGGTGGCGGCGGGAGCGATGATGCGCCGTTGATCGTCACGGTGGAGGCCGTGCAGCCGTTGGGGGGTGTGGTCTCACAGCCTCGACCGCAGGGTCTTCCGACGGGGCAGTATGCGGGCAGCTTGGCCGGGCAACCGGTCGCGGTGCAGGTGACCGGGCAAGACCTTCTTTTCGTGGCTCCGATGGTGGAGGATGGTGCGTATGAGCTCCGCTTCTCCACCGCTGACCGCGACGTGATCGTGCGCGTGACGGTGCAGGCCCTCCCGACCAGTGTGGACGAAGTGCTTCGTGAGTTCGATGCCTTCCGGCAGATCGTGGGCCCGTCGCTGCTGAGCCTGGAGTCGCAGCTGACTGCCGACGGCCTGGAGCAGCTGGAAAGCCTCAGGCAGGGAATGGCGACCCTGGGGACGGAACTGGCCCGCCTGACACCCCGTGAGCGCAGCGCCGCCGCGACCTTCTTCAGGGAGCTGACCCAAGACAACTTGCCGGCCAGTGCTGCTGTGGCGTTGGCTGGCAGGGTGACACGCATGGACGCGCAGGCGTGCCAGGTCACTCTGCGCAACGGCTTTTACTACGTCAAGCGCCTGGCGGTCTTCGGCGCGCTCGCGACCGCGACAGGCACGGTCGCATCAAGCGGCGGTTGGCCCTTCATCCTGGCGTCCGGGCTGGCATCAGCGGCCGTCCTGCACTACCTCTCCGAGCTGGGGGGGCTCGTGTACACGAGTTTCTCGGACTGCCTCGATCCGTCAGATGTCTGGTTCACATCACAGGTCACCAACGGCGGTACGGCACCGGCGCCGAGCAGCCGGGCGAGCTTGCTTGCGATCAGCGAAGGGATGGTCGAAAGTATCAGCGGGGTGGGCACCGCAGGGTTCCTGCCCGGCAGTGACTCCTTTCTGAACGAGGTGGAGGCTGTGCGGGCGCAGTTGTCGTCGATCAGGCTGCTACCTCAGTGGATACGCGACCAGGTGAACCGGCTTTCGCGCTGGCGTGCCGGGGTGAACGAGTACGTGCAGCTGGGAGGCGCCACCATCGTGGACATCTCCAGAGCTGGCGTGCGAGCTGTGTTCAACGGCGCTGACCGTGTGAACTCCACGCTGCGCTTCACCTTCGACGCCGACCAGCGGCCCACCGAACCCGTGACTGTGACGTTCGTGCTGCAGATGCCCAACGGCCGGCGTCACCCCCAGCAGGTCACCATCGTCCCCACGCCGCAGCCGACCCTGACGGGCCGCGCCTTCGAGGTGGGCAGCGGTCAGACCTACGCCGGGCTTTTCAACGCCTCGAACTTCACCGGCTTCGAACTGGTCACCCCGCCCGCACACGGCGAGGTGAGCCTGCCCTCTGGTGACGGGGAGATCGAGTTCAGCTATCGCCCCGCATCGGGCTACTTTGGGCCTGACAGCTTCGAGGTGCGCGCGGTGAATGGCGATCTGCGTTCTGAAACGGCGCGCTTTGACGTCACCGTGGGCTGCCCCTATTACCGGCCGGGTGGCACGCGGTTGCCGGCGTTCATCCCGATCGAGGAGCGCTGGAGCGACGGCAATACCTACACCTTCGAGTACGTCGTGCGCAGCCCGCTGGACTGGGTGAGCCGGGCCGGGCGCGATCCCGCGCTGCATTTCCGTGATTGCGGGGAGGGCTTCGGCAGCTTCCAGTACGTGGAGGAGACGCCGCCCTCGGAATTCAGTCCCTACATCGGCCGGCGCGTCGAGATCTCGCTGAACGGGGATGTGCTGCGCTTCCGCGAGGTGGCGTCATCGTCCCGCCCGCCCGCCGGGTTCTTCACAGGGGCACAGCTGCTGAGCTACAGCTTTTCCGCCACCGCGGATTTCACGTACAACATCCGCACCGGGGCCTTCAGCTTCACATGGTCTGGCGGCCAGAGCGGCAGCTATGTGGACTTCAACGCCAACACCATCACGGTCAACTCGGTGCAGACAGGCTCGCGCAGCTTCGTGGAGGAGCCCTTCGTGCAGTGAAGCAGGCAGGGGGCTAAAATGACACATATGTCTTTTCGTGTGCACAACGCCTCTCTTGCCACGCCGCCCCGACGGGCCGGTGTGGCGCTGCCTGCGCGACGCACCCCGGCCGCACTTTCCTGAGCCCGGCGAGACACCCCCACCCTTTTCATTGCGCACACCAGTCATCGCCGGGCCTCTCCACAGCGCCTGATCTGACCTGCGCCGTCTTCCACGGCCGGGTCGCCCGATGACTGGAGCGTCCGATGACTTCCCTTTCGACCTCTGCCCGCCACGAGCGGCTGCTGTCCGAGCTTGACCACGTGCGCCTGCAGCGCCTGGGGGCCGCTTCCTGGCCCGAGGCCTTGCAGGATGTGATGGAAGCGCCTGAATTAGTGGCGCCACGCGAAGTGCCGCCGGACGTGGTCACCATGTACTCGATGGTCACGCTGACCGACCTGGACGGCAGCGACGAGCGCCAACTGACCCTGACCTACCCGCAGGATGCCGAGCCGGCACGGGGCTTCGTGTCGGTGCTCTCCCCCGTGGGGGCGGGCCTGCTGGGCCTGCGCGTGGGCGACGTGGCCCGCTGGCGCACGCCGGACGGCCGTGAACACGCGGCGAGGGTGGCGGCCCTGCTGTTCCAGCCCGAGGCGAGCGGCGACTACACCACCTGAGCGCGAGGCGCGGGGGCTGCGGGTTGTTCCGGATAGGAGGCGAGCAGGTCAAATTTGTATGATGACCTGATGAAACGACAGCCTGCCCCTGCCGAGACGCTGCTGGCGCCCGACCGCCTGTCCGACCGGCTGGCCGACCTGTTGCAAGCCCGCATCGAGAGCGGCGAGCTGCAACCGCAGGATCGCCTGCCCACCGAGCAGGAGCTCGCCGAACGGCATGGCGTCTCGCGCACCGTCGTGCGCGAGGCCGTGAGCCGGCTCAAGTCCATGGGGCTGCTGGTGTCGCGCCAGGGCTCCGGCGTTTTCGTGGCGCCGGTGTCGCGCGCCAAGGCGCTGGCCTTCGATCCGGCCGTGCTGCATTCGCTGGAAGCGGTGGTGCAGATCGTCGAGGTGCGCCGGGCGCTGGAGGGCGAAGTGGCGGCCCTGGCGGCCCAGCGTGCCGACGACGTCGCGGTGGAGCGCATCCTGTCGGCGCTTGCCGCCATCGACGCGGCCGTGGCGGCCGGGGGCGATGGTGTCGAGGAAGACCTGCATTTCCATCGCACCGTGGCCGCGGCCACCGGCAACCCGCAGTTCACCCGGCTGCTGGGCTTCCTGGAGCAGTACCAGCGCGATGCGATGACCGTCACGCGGGCCAATGAGGCCATGCGCGAGGATTTCATGGAGCAGGTGCGCGGCGAGCACCGCGAGATCGCCCATGCCATCGCGGCCCATGACACCGAGCGGGCCCGGCAGGCCGCCACCACCCACATGCTGCGCGCGGCCCGCCGCATCGAGGAGGCCGATGCGTCGGTGCGCGCGGCCCTGAGCGATGCCCTGGTGCCGCGCCGCGGCGACTCGAAAGGATCTGCCACATGACTTCCAAGACCCTGGGCGTGATCGGCCTGGGCTCCATGGGCCTGGGCGCCGCCCTCTCGGCCCACCGCAAGGGCGTACCCACCTGGGGGTGCGACCCGCGCGCCGAGGCCCGCGAGGCCTTTGCGAAAGAAGGCGGCCGCGTGGCGGCCACCCCGGCCGAGCTGGCCGCCCAGTGCGACGTGGTGCTCATCCTGGTGGTGAACGCGGCGCAGACCGAGGACGTGCTTTTTGGTGCCGGCGCCGTGGCCCAGCATCTCAAGCCAGGTTCGGTGGTGGTGGCCTCGGCGACGGTCGACCCGTCGCTGCCGCCGCAGTGGGAGTCGCGCCTGCGCGAGCGCGGACTGTGGTTGATCGACGGGCCTGTCTCGGGTGGTGCGGCCAAGGCGGCGCAGGGCCAGATGACGGTGATGGCTTCGGGCCGCCCGGAAGCCTTCGAGGCCGCCGGTGGCGTGCTCGAGGCACTGGCCGGGAAGGTCTACCGCCTGGGAGATGCCGCGGGCATCGGCTCCACGGTGAAGATGGTGAACCAGCACCTGGCCGGCGTGCACATCGCCGCCGCGGCCGAAGCCATGGCGCTGGGGATGCGCGCCGGGGCCGACCCGGCCCAGCTCTACGAGGTGATCTGCCATTCGGCCGGCATGAGCTGGATGTTCCAGAACCGCGTGCCCCACATCCTGGCGGGCGACTACCGGCCACTGTCGGCCGTGAACATCTTCGTGAAGGACCTGGGCATCGTGCTCGATGCCGCGCGCAAGTTCACGATGCCGCTGCCGCTGGCGGCGTCTGCCCACCAGATGTACCTGCAGGCGGCGGCCGCCGGCCACGGGGGCGAGGACGACAGCGCGGTGATCAAGATCTTCCCGGGCATCAACTTGCCGAAGGGCGCGCAGGCATGACCGTGCTGGGCGTCATCGCTGACGATTTCACCGGCGCCACCGATGTGGCCAGCATGCTGGTGCGCGCGGGCATGCGCACGGTGCAGGTGATCGGGGTGCCGCAGGGGCCACCGCCCAACGCCGATGCCGTGGTGGTGGCGCTGAAATCGCGCACCACGCCGGCTGCCCAGGCCGTGGCCGATTCACTCGCAGCGTTGCGCTGGCTCCAGGCAGCCGGCGCGAAGCAGTTCTACTTCAAGTACTGCTCCACCTTCGACTCCACGCCCGCGGGCAACATCGGCCCGGTGGCCGAAGCCCTGCTCGAGGCGCTGGACAGCGACTTCACCATCGCGTGCCCCGCGTTCCCGGAAAACGGTCGCACGGTGTTCCGCGGGCACCTCTTCGTGGGCGACCAGCTGCTGAGCGACTCGGGCATGCGCCACCACCCGCTCACGCCGATGACGGATGCGAACCTGGTCACTGTGCTGCAGGCGCAGTCGCGCGGCCGGGTGGGCCTGGTGCGCCACGACACGGTGGGGCAGGGCGTGGAGGCGGTGCGCGCACGCTTGGCGCAATTGCGTGCGGAGGGCGTGCGCCTGGCCGTGGCCGACGCCATCGACAACGACGACTTGCGCACCCTGGCGACGGCCTGTGCCGAACTGCCGCTCATCACCGCGGGTTCGGGTGTGGCCCTGGGCCTGCCCGCGGTCTATGAAGCCCGTGGCTGGATCCAGCCCGATGCGCAGGCCGCAGCCCTGCCTGCCGTGGGCGGTGCGGCGGCGGTGCTGTCGGGCTCGTGTTCGGTGGCCACCAACGCACAGGTGCAGCACTGGATCGACGCGGGCCGGCCGGCCCTGCGGATCGACGCGCGCGAGCTCGCGCAAGGCCGCCCCGTGGCCGCCGAGGCCCTGGCCTGGGCGCGCGATCGGGTGGCCGATCAGCCGGTGCTGGTCTATGCCACGGCGCGGCCCGAGGAGGTGCAGGCCATCCAGTCCGAACTGGGCGCCGAGCGGGCGGGCGCCTTGGTGGAGCAGTGCCTCGCCACGATCGCGCAGGGACTGGTCGAGTCCGGTGTGCGCCGCCTGGTGGTGGCTGGCGGTGAAACCTCCGGTGCCGTGGTGCAGGCCCTGGGCGTGCAGCAACTGCGCATCGGCGCGCCCATCGACCCGGGCGTGCCGTGGACGCAGGTCGAGGGCCGGCCGCTGCTGCTGGCGCTCAAGTCGGGCAACTTCGGCAGCACCGACTTCTTCAGCAAGGCCTTGGGGCAGGTGGCGTGATGACCGACCAAGACGCTCAGCGCCTGGAAATCTGCCGCATCGGCCGCTCGCTCTTCGAGCGTGGCTACGTGCATGCCACGGCGGGCAACATCAGCGTGCGGCTCGACGAGGCGCAAGGCGGTGGCTTCCTGATCACGCCCACCGATGCCTGCCTGGGTTTCCTGGAACCCGGGCAACTGGCCTGGGTGGATGCCAGCGGCGAGCAGCGCAGCGGCGAGCGCGCCAGCAAGACGCTGGCCTTGCATCGGCGCATCTACGATGCCGCGCCTGAGGCGCGGTGTGTGCTCCACACCCATTCCACCCACCTCGTGGCCCTCACGCTGCAAGGCGTGTGGAGCCAGGATGACATCGTGCCGCCCCTCACGCCCTACTACGTGATGAAGGTGGGCCATGTACCGCTGATTCCCTACCACCGCCCCGGTGACACGGCCGTGGCCGAGCGGGTGGCGCAAGCCATCACGGCGGCCGCGCAGCGGGGCACGCCGTTGCGCGCCGTGATGCTCGACCGCCTGGGCCCCAATGTGTGGGGCGGCAGCCCTGCGCAGGCCATGTCCACGCTGGAGGAGCTGGAAGAAACCGCCCGGCTGTGGCTGATGTGCCACCCCAAGCCGGCCCCTCTGGACGACGCCCAGATCGATGAATTGCGCCGCCACTTCGGCGCGCGCTGGTGACCAGACCCAACCATGCCCCGCTTCGCCGCCAACCTGTCGATGATGTACACGGAGCACGCCTTCCTCGACCGTTTTGCCGCCGCGGCGGCTGATGGCTTCAAGGCGGTCGAGTTCCTCTTCCCCTACGAGCATGCTCCGGCCGAGCTTGCGCGGCGTCTGCGCGAGCATGGCCTCACGCAGGCCCTGTTCAACCTGCCGCCGGGCGACTGGGCCGGCGGCGAGCGGGGCATGGCAGCGCTGCCTGGCCGCGAGGCCGAGTTCGCCGCGAGCGTGCAGCAGGCCCTGATGTATGCCCAGGCCACGGGTTGCCGCCGCCTGCATGTGATGGCCGGAATGACGCCCGCGGGCGCCGACCGCGATGCGATGCGACGCACCTACGTGGCCAACCTGCGGCATGCCGCGGCGCAGTTCGCGCCTCATGGCATCACCGCGCTGATCGAGCCCATCAACACCCGCGACATGCCGGGCTACTTCCTGAATTTCCAGCAGCAGGCCCACGACGTGGTGGCCGAAGTTGGCGCATCCAACCTGAAGGTGCAGATGGATCTCTACCACTGCCAGATCATGGAGGGCGACCTGTTGATGCGACTGAAGCGCCACCTGGCCGGCGTGGGCCATCTTCAGATCGCCGGTGTGCCGCAGCGCCATGAACCCGACACCGGCGAAGTCAACTACCGCTGGCTCTTCGACGAGATCGACGCCCTGGGCTACGAGGGCTACATCGGTTGCGAATACCGTCCGCGCGAGGGTACGTCGGCAGGACTGGGCTGGTTCGCACCCTACAAGGAATTGCAGTCATGAAGGTGCTGATCACCGGCGGGGCCGGCTTCCTGGGCGCGCGTCTGGCGCGTGAACTGTTGCATCGCGGCAGCCTGCGTGGCCAGCGCATCGAGCGCCTGGTGCTGGCCGACCTGGCCGAGACCGGCGATGCCGCGCTGCGCGACGACGCTCGTGTGCAGACGCAGGTGGGTGATCTGCTCGCCCAGATCCCTGCGCTGATGGCTCAGCCCTTCGACGCGGTCTTCCACCTGGCCTCGGCCGTGTCGGCCGAATGCGAGGCCGACTTCGACCTGGGGCTGCGCTCCAACCTCGACACCACGCGTGCGCTGCTCGATGCCTGCCGCGCCCAGGCGGCTCGGGGCGGGCCCGTGCCACTCTTCATCTTCTCCAGCTCGGTGGCGGTGTACGGCTCCGACCCGGCCCTGCCGCTGCCGGCCGTGGTGGATGACCGCACGCTGCCCACGCCGCAGTCGAGCTACGGCATCCACAAGTTCATCTGCGAGCAACTCGTGGCCGACTACACGCGCAAGGGCCACATCGACGGCCGGGTGGCCCGCCTGATGACGGTGTCGGTGCGACCCGGTCGGCCCAATGGTGCCGCGTCGTCGTTTCTTTCGGGCATCGTGCGCGAGCCGCTGGCAGGCGTGGAGGCCGTGTGCCCGGTGGCACCCGACACGGCCGTGGCCCTGGCCTCGCCGGCCAGCACCATCGCCGGTCTGATCGCGGTGGCCGAAGCCACGCGCGAGGCCTTCGGCGGCCGCACGGCGCTGAACCTGCCGGCCCTCACCGTCACCGTGCAGCAGATGCTCGAGGCGCTGCGCGAGGTGGGTGGCGAGGAGGCCGTGCGGCTCGTGCGATTCGAGCCGGACACCACCGTGGCACGCATCGTGGGCGGCTGGCCGTCGCGATTCGAGAGCCCGCGTGCGCGCGCCCTCGGGCTTTCCCCCGATCGTGATTTCCACACTGTCGTGCAGCAATACGTGCGCGACCATCGAGATGCGGTGCGCAACACCCAGGCACTGACGTCACACTGAATTCCAGCTGAAAACCACAAGAAGACCGTCCTTCCCCCTTCGTTCGTTCACCACAGGAGACAGACCCATGAAACTCAAGCAACTCGTCGCTCTCGTCACCACCGGCATTGGCCTCATGGCCGCGGCCCAGGCACAGACCGTGCTGAAGATCGGCTACGCCACGTCGCCGCAGTCCCACTATGGCGTGGGCTCCACCGTCTTCTGCGACGAGGTGGAAAAGGGCACGCAAGGCCGCTACAAGTGCCAGCACTTCCCCAGTTCGGCCCTGGGCGGCGAGCGCGAGATGATCGAAGCCGTGCAACTGGGCACGCAGGACATCGTCAACACCTCCACCGGCCCGCTGGGCAACTTCGTGCCCGACGTGCGCATCGTCGACATCCCCTTCCTCTTCCGCGACTACGACCATGCCCGCAAGGTGATGGACGGCCCCATCGGTCAGGACCTGCTGCAGAAGATGGCCGCGCGTGGCCTGATCGGCCTGGCCTGGACGGAAAACGGCTTCCGCCACATGACCAACTCCAAGCGCGCCATCGTGCAGGCCAACGACGCCTCGGGCCTGAAGATGCGCACGATGGAGAACAAGGTGCACATGGACGGCTACAAGACCTTCGGCATCCTGCCCACGCCCATGCCCTTCCCGGAGCTGTTCACCGCGCTGCAGCAGGGCACCGTGGACGGGCAGGAGAACCCGATTCCCGTGATCCTCGCCTCGAAGTTCTCGCAGGTGCAACGCCACCTCTCGCTGACCGGCCACGTCTATTCGCCCGCGGTGATCATCCTGTCGCCGGCCGTGTGGAACAAGCTGTCGGCGGCGGACAAGCAGGTCTTCGTCGAGGCGGCCAAGAAGGGCGCCGTGGCCCAGCGCAAGAAGGTGAATGACGACGAGAACAACGGCATCGCCCAGCTCAAGAGCGAAGGCATGCAGGTCGTCGAGAAGGTCGATGGCGAAAGCTTCCGCAAGGCCGTGGCGCCGGCCTACGCGCAGTTCGCCCGGGAATTTGGCGCGGACAAGATCGCGGCAATCCAGGCAGTCCGCTGACATGAGAGCTGTGTTGCGGTCGGTCGACCGGGCGGTGGCGTCGGCGGCCTTGTATGTCGCCTGCGCCCTGCTGGCCACGATCGCTTGCCTGGGGCTGTGGCAGGTGGTGTCGCGCTTCGTGCTGTCGCAGCCGTCCACCTTCACGGAAGAGGCCATGCGCCGGCTGCTGATCTGGATGGTGATGCTCGGCATCGTGGCGGCCTTCCGCGAGGGCGCGCTGGTGTGTGTGGACCTGATGCTCAGGCTGTCCCGGGGCTGGTGGCGCACGGCAGTGCGCACCCTCATCACCGTGAGCACGCTGGCTTTCCTGGCGGTGATCGCCTGGTATGGCGTGGACCTGGCCTGGCGCGTGCGCTTCCAGACCTTTGCCAGCCTGGATCTGTCCATGGCCTGGGCCTATGCGGCCTTGCCGGTGGGGGCCGTGCTGGCGATGGTCAGCGTGGTGGCCTATCACTTCGACCCGCGCGAGCGCGGCGTGGATGCCGAGGTCTGAGACCCGGCTTCGACTCACCCCAGGGAAACGTCCCGATGTCCTTCACCCTCCTCGTCACGATGCTGCTGGGCTTCGCGTTCAGCGTCTCGATCGCCGTGTCCATCGGCGGCTCGGCCATCCTGGGCATGGCCTTCTACGAGGCCGACAAGCTCATCCTCGCGCCCAAGGAGATGTTCACCGCCATCGACAAGTTTCCGCTGGCGGCCATCCCCTTCTTCATCCTGGCAGGCAACCTGATGGAGACGGGTGGCATCTCGCGCCGCCTCGTCGAGTTCGCCAAGTCCCTCGTCGGGGGCGTGCAGGGTGGCCTGCCCATGACCTGTGTGCTCACCTGCATGATCTTTGCCGCCGTCTCGGGCTCGTCGGTGGCCACTACCTTCGCCATCGGCGCCATCCTGATCCCGGCGCTGATCAAGCACGGCTACCCGAAGAGTTACGCCGCTTCGCTGCAGGCCACCTCGGCCGAGCTGGGCGTGGTGATTCCGCCGTCCATCCCGATGATCCTCTTCGGCGTGTCGGCCGAGGTGTCGATCGGTGAACTCTTCATCGCCGGCATCGGCCCGG
>CAZKGD010000049.1:0-23053 GCA_964552215.1 uncultured Caldimonas sp. | reverse complement strand
CCTCGCCGGGCGAGAGCTTGTTCAGCAGGGTGTCGAAGAACACCACGCGCTTGGCCGAACCGAAGCCGGTGAAGTAGGCGTTGGCATGCGCACTGCGCTTGGAGCCGTCCATCACGAACAGGCCCTTGGCCGCAAAACCGCAGCGTGCGAGCAAGCCCTCCACGCGCTGGCGCAGGCCATCGTCGGCCAGCGGCTCGAACTTGTTGAACAGGGGGGCGATCAGCGTGGGGCCGATCACCAGCATCAGCAGGCTGAAACCCACCCACACGGCCCAAGCCCACAGCCACCACTGCGAGCCGGTCGCCCCCATCACCCACAGCACGGCCGCGGCCAGGGGAAGGCCCAACGCGGCACCCAGAAGAGCACTTTTGGCCAAGTCGCCCAGGAAGAGGCCCCAGCTCATGCGGTTGAAGCCGAAGCGCTGCTCGATGCGGAAGGTGGCCCAGGCGTCGAAGGGCAGGTCGAGCAGCGAGCCGATCACGGCCACCGCCGCCAGCAGGGCGAGCTGGTAGGCCAGGTCGCCGAAGGCCGGCTGCACGGCATCGCGCACGGCAAGGTTCAGCGCATCCAGGCCGCCCAGCAGCGTCCAGCCCAGCAGCACGGCGGTGCCAAAGGCGGTCGTGAGCAGGCCGAAGCGGGTCTTGGCGATGGTGTAGTCGGCCGCACGCTGATGGGCCGCCGAGGTGATGGTCTGCGCAAAGCCGGCGGGCACGGCATCGCGGTGGCGGGCCACGTGGCGGATCTGCCGGGAAGCGAGCCAGAACCTCACCACCAGGGTGGCGATGAGAAAGGCGGCAAAAAGCGAGGTCAGTGTGTCGGAATGCATGGGTTGAAAGTGTAGGCTTCCGTCAAGACCTTGGACGGATCACCGAAAATCGCGCCCCAACACAGGAGCCTGCATGAACGACGACGCCACCCCTGCCGCCACCCCCGCCGACACCGCCCCCCTGGCCTTGAGCGACACCAACCTGGTGTGGATCGACCTGGAGATGACGGGCCTGTACCCCGACCGCGACCGCATCATCGAGGTGGCGGTGGTGGTGACGGACGCGCAGTTGCAGCAACGCGTGGAAGGGCCGGTCTTTGCGATCCACCAGAGCGATGCGGTGCTCGACGCGATGGATGCCTGGAACAAGGGCACGCACGGCAAGTCGGGCCTGATCGATCGCGTCAAGGCGTCCACCGTGGACGAGGCACAGGCCCAGCACGACGTGATCGAGTTCCTGAAACACTACGTGCCCAAGAACACCTCACCGATGTGCGGCAACTCCATCTGCCAGGACCGCCGCTTCCTGGCCAACTACATGCCGCAGCTGGAAGCCTTCTTCCACTACCGCAACCTGGACGTGAGCACGCTCAAGGAGCTGGCGCGCCGCTGGAAGCCCGAGGTGCTGGGTGGCTTCAGGAAGGCGCAGAAGCACACGGCGCTGGCCGACATCCACGAGTCCATCGACGAGTTGCTGTACTACCGCGAACACCTGCTCAAGGTCTGAGATCAAGCCGCTGACCTAGGACCCCTGCGACGGCGGCTGGATGTCGCGCATCAGCCGCCGCGCCAGCACCGCCAGCACGATCACGGCCAGGGCCAGCACGGCCCACAGGGCCCAGCGTCGCCAGTCGGCGG
The DNA here is from genome assembly GCA_964552215.1 of uncultured Caldimonas sp. Classification (GTDB taxonomy): domain Bacteria; phylum Pseudomonadota; class Gammaproteobacteria; order Burkholderiales; family Burkholderiaceae_C; genus Caldimonas. The sequence goes on along the minus strand of CAZKGD010000049.1, from coordinate 21,429 downwards.
CGGTGGCCTGGGCCAGGCGCTCGCGCCACCCCAGCGGCACGGCCGGGGTGAGGCTCACGTCGCCGGCGACGGCCTGGGGCAGGCGGTACTCGTGACCCGCTTCATAGGCCGGCAGGAGCTGCGGCAGTGTGAGCGACGCGGCGGGCGGTCCACCCGCAACCAGTCGGAAGGGCGGCTCGCCGCGTGCGGCGAACACCCGTTGCGGCGGGGTCCAGACGGCGGTGGCTTCCAGGGCGTCGGCGCCGAGGGCCGGACTGCGCTCGTCCAGGCGCAGTCGCCAGTGGCGTGCAGGTGGGGCGGTCCAACGCACGGGGGCCGAGCGCCATTCCTGGCCATCGCGGTCCAGCCGGTAGGCCGTGAAGCGCGCCACCGCCCGCCATGGCGTCTTGTCGTCGGCGCGCTGTTCGAGCACCAGGCTGGCCACGCTGTTGCGCTGCGGCAGCGTCAGCCGCAGTTCCTGCAGCGGGACGGCACCGCCAAGATCCAGCGACCAGGTCCGGGGCGGGCTCGTGCCGGCTTCAGGCTCGAAACGCAGGGGCGTGGTCGCGGTGGCCGCGCTGGCTTCCCGGGTGCGCCACAGGGCCTGCACCCCGGTCAGTTGAGTGGACGGTTGCAGGCTCAGGCGCAGGTAGCGCAAGGCCGGGGCAGCCGCCGGCCATTCGATGCGCCGCTGGACCAGGCGTTCGCCCGACGCGGCGCCCACGCCGGGAACGTCGAGCAGCGCGGCGTCGGTGACGGGCTGCCATTGCTTCAGGTCGGCACTGGCTTCCACGCGGGCGCGCAAGTGGCTGCCCTCGCGGGGGACCTCCCAGGCCAGTTCGAGCGCGGCGAGCCACTCCGCGCTTCGATGCGCGTCGGGGCCAAGGTCGAGCAACCAGCGCCCGGAGGCGGCGGCTTCCGGGGCGGTCGTCGCGGGGCCCTGGATGCGCACGATGGCGCCCTGGGCATCCACCTGCACCTGCACGCCCGCGTCGCCTCGATCGCCGGGGCTCGCATCGGGCCAGGCAAAGCGGGGCAGCGGGGCGCTGCGCTCGCGCTCCTGGGTGGGGGGTGGCAAGGCCCAGGCCTGCGGGACGACCTCGCCCTGGGCATTGAGCACCTGGAGATCGGCCCAGCCGTCCCGGGTCGAGGCGCGCAGCAGCTCGAGCGGGATCTCCACCCGCTGCAGGCCTTCGCCAGCGGTCAGGCTCAGCGGCGCCTGGGCGGTGGGGGCGGCGCAGGCCGCCAGTGCCCAGGCCCAGGCCGCGGCTGCCAGGGTCCAGCGTTGAAACAGCGTCATGGGCGGGCCTCCCGGGCCGTTGCTGCCGGTGGCAGCGGAGACACGTAGCCAATCACCAGCATCAGCACGCCCACGCCGAGGAAGGTGACGGTGCGACGCAGCGTATCAAGGCTGGCGAGGTCGACGAAGAAGAGCTTGAGGACCACCACGGCCAGCAGCGCAGCGCCTGCCAGCCAGACGGCGCGCGCCATCGCAGGCCCCGCCTTGCGTGTGGCCCAGAGCATCGCGGCCAGCGCCAGCAGCGTCCACAGGATGGTGAGCGCCATCTGCACCGTGTCGCTGCGCAGCGCGCCCTCCAGCCACATCGGTGTGCCGCTCCAGTGGTGCAGGCTGCGCACCAGCACCGCGTTCACCCAGACGAAGGCCACGGCGGCGGCCAGGCCGGCCGCAGGGCCTTGCCAGAACGAGGGCAGCGGACCGGCCGTGCGCCACAGCCGCAGGGCATAGAGCAGCGCCAGCACGTGACCGAGGTCCACCGGGTTGAGCAGGGGCAGGTAGGGCAGGGGGGTCATCGCGGCCGAGTGGCCCAGGTTGACGAGCCCGCTCCACAGCATCAGCAGCACCAGCCACGGTGCGTGCAGCCCTCGCAGCCACGGCGATGTGGGGCCGGTGCGGTTCAGCAGGACCCAGGCCAGGGCCGTGGGCACCACGATGGGGGCCAGCGCCGTCCAGGCCAGGTGCGAGCCGATCTGCGTGTGGGCCAGAGCATGCAGCAGCACCCCACCCTGCAGCATCGCAAACCAGGCCAGCAGCAGCCGCTCGGCGCCCGTGGCGCGGTCCAGCCAATGGCTGTCGCCTGGGCTGCCCTTCAGGCGACGCAGCAGCCACAGGCCCGTCGCCAGCACGGCTACCACGGCCAGCCAGCCACCCGAGCGCGTGAACTGCTCCCACTGGTGAGCGGGGCTGACCAGGTGGTCGAGCAGGCCACCCGCGGCCATCAGCGTGGCGCCCACCCAGAGCACCCTCGCCGGCAGGCGCAGCGCCGGCCAGGCCAGGCGGCGGTGCGCCAGCTCCAGCGCAGCCGCCGAGGCGAGCCAAAGCAGCGCGAGCTGCGTGTCCTGCCTCGGCCACGTCCACCGTGCGTGCCACACCTCGGCCCACAACCCTGAGAGCAACTGCAGCAGCCCAAGCGCCAGCATGCCCCAATGCACACCCTGCCACAGCGCGGCTGGCGGGGTGCGGTTCCACACGGGTGTCGAGGCGCTGTCCGAGGACCGGTCAGGCGCAAGCCGATGCAGCAGCCAGGCAGACACCAGGGCCGCACCGCCCAGCATCAGCGTGGACAGCCACGCCGCGTTGGCGAAAAGCCGGGCATCGGCGGGGCGCACATGGTGGTCCCAGAACAGGGCTGCGGCCACGAGTTGCAGCAGCAGGCCCAGGCCAGCGGCCCACCAGCGCCGTTGGCGCAGGCCGATCCAGACGATGCCGGCGCCCTGCACGGCCCAGGCTGCGCCGGTCCAGCGCTCGTCCAGTGCCAGTGGCGTGACCAGCAGCAGGAAGACCACGCCCAGCGCGAGCAGGCCCTCGATGAGCAGCAGGAGCTGCCCCCCGCTGCGCTGCCAGAGCCAGCGGCCCAGCACGAGGTAGACGGCCGAGAGCACCGCGGCGGACACCGCCAGGCCATAGGGCAGGTGATGCACCAGGCCGGCCTGCAGGCCAAAGGTGACGATGGGCAGGCCGAACAGCAGGCCGCCATCCACCACCGGCAGTCCGCGTGGTGCATCGGGCCGCAGCAACTGACGGCTGTACTGCACGCAGATGTAGAGGTAGAGCGCGAAATGCGCGATCAGGAAGGGTTCGGTGGTGGCGAAGTGCTCGGGCTGCCACGAGCGCCAGCCCCAGAGGCTGGCAATGCCGAAGGTGAGCACGAAGCCCACCAGGTTGAGCAGCTTCCAGGCCTGGCGCGAGGCGATCCAGGCGATGGCGAGGTTGAGCACCAGGTAGTAGCTGAACAGCGCCACGTGGCTGCCCTGGCCGGTGGAGGCGAAGATGGGCGCGAGGAAACCGCCGGCAAAGCCCAGCACCGCCAGTGGCAGCGCCTGCTGCACCACGGCCATCACCGCACCCGCGGCCGACAGGGCCGCCAGCAGCGCAAACGCGAGCCCTGCAGGCACCAGGCCGTAGAGCCGGAAGGCGGCGAAGATGGTGAGGTAGAGCACGCCGATGCCCGCTCCCTGCAGGCTCAGGCCGTAGCCGCGACGACGCTCGCGCAGCCGCCATCCGATGACGGTGAGGACCACGCCACCGAGGGCCACCCCGGCCAGGCGCAGCTCGATGGGCAGCAGGGCATGTTCGGCCGCATAGCGCAGCAGGAAGGCCACGCCGAGGAAGAGGATCAGCACGCCCACGCGCACGATGGTGTTGCCGCCGCGCAGCCACGCCAGCGCGGTCTGGGCGAGCGAGGTGGTGACGGCCACGCTGCGTTCGTCGGGTTCAAGGGGCGGGGTCGGTGCGGGCGGTGCGTCGGCGACCCGCGGGGGAGACGGCGTGGGAGTCAGCGTGGGGGGCAGCGTGGGGGGCAGCGTTGCGGCCCAGTCCTCGAATCCGTCTTCGTTCGTGGCCGCCTTGGGTGGCGGCGCGGGAGGCTGCACGGGGGCAGGCGTTGCCGTCGGTTGGGCCATGGGAGGCGGTGCCTCGGGGGCTTGAGCGGGCTGCAGGAGCTTGAGTCGCTGCTCCAGGGTGTCGACACGGCGGTACAGCCGCGCGAGCAGGACCCCCATCAAGGCCCCCAGGGCCACCAGGCCGGCTTCGCCGCCCAGCATGTTGGCCAGGAACCAGGCGGCCACCAGGCCAATGATCAATCCGATCCAGGACATCGATCCCTCCCCGTGCTTTGCATTGTGTGCGGGTGCGCGGGCATTGTAGGGAGGGCCCGTGTGTGAACGGGGCAGGCCCGGGCCCCGGTATCGGGGGGTGATGCCGCCGGGCGCAGCCGGCGGCACCTGATCGTGGCGTCAGGCGTGCTGCAGCCGCAGCGCGCGGCGCTTGCGCAGCAGGGGCGGGACCACCAGCACGGCGGCCGCGAGAATCCACAGCGACACCGTCACCGGGCTGGACCACAGGATGTGCAGTTCGCCGTTGGTGATCGACAGCGCGCGGCGCAGGTTCTGCTCCATCAGGTTGCCCAGCACCACACCCAGCACCATGGGCGCCATGGGCATGCCCATCTTGCGCAGGAAGTAGCCGATGACGCCGATGCCCACCATGAGCAGCAGGTCGAAGGTGCTGGAGCTCAGTGCGTACACGCCGATGAAGCTGATCGCCAGGATGCCCGGCACCAGCAGCCAGCCGGGAATCGCCAGCATCGAGGCGAAGACCCGCACCATGGGCACGTTCATCACGAAGAGCATCACGTTGGCGATGAAGAGCGAAGCGATCAGGCCCCACACGAGTGCGGGCTGGGCGTCGAAGAGCACCGGGCCGGGTGTGATGTTGTAGAGCGTCAGCGCCCCCATCATCACCGCCGTGGTGCCCGAGCCGGGCACACCCAGCGTGAGCATGGGAATGAAAGAACCGGTGGCTGCGCTGTTGTTGGCCGCCTCCGGCGCGGCCAGTCCGCGCAGGTCGCCCTTGCCGAACTTCGCGTCCGGGTCCTTGCCTTCATGCAGGCGCTTCTCGTTGGCATAGGCCACGGCCGAGGCCACGCTGGCGCCTGCGCCGGGCAGCACGCCGATGCCGAAGCCCATCAGGGAGGAACGGATGGTCGTCCACCAGGTGAAGCGCAGTTCCTTGAAGTTGAAGAGCTTGCGCGCGCTCGGCGGCACCTCGACCTTCTGGCCGGTCAGCAGGTTCTCCAGCATCTGCAGCATCTCGGCGATGGCAAACAGGCCGATCACCACCACGACGAAGTCGATGCCGTCGGCGAGTTCGGGCAGGTCGAAGGTGTAGCGGTAGACGCCCGAGTTGGCATCCACGCCCACGCTGGCAATCGCCAGGCCGATGGCCGCTGCCAGGGCCCCCTTGACGGGCTTGTCGCCCAGCAGGCTGCTCAGGGCACAGAAGGCGAAGATCATCAGCACGAAGTACTCGGCCGGCCCGAAGGCCAGGGCCCATTTGGCCACCAGCGGTGCGAAGGCGGCGATGCCGAGGATGGCCACGGTGGAGCCGATGAACGAGGCCCAGGCCGACAACGACAGGGCCACGCTGGCCAGGCCCTGGCGGGCGAGCGGGTAGCCGTCCAGCGTGGTCATCACCGACGCGGCCTCACCGGGCACGTTGATCAGGATGGAGGTGATGCGCCCGCCGTATTCGGCGCCCACGTAGACGGCCGCCAGCAGGATGAGGGCGGTCTCGGGCGGCAGGTTCATCGCAAAGGCGATGGGCACCAGCATGGCCACGCCATTGATGGGGCCGAGGCCCGGCAGCACGCCGACGATGGTGCCCAGGAAGGCGCCGATGGCTGCCACCAGCAGGTTGACCGGCGAGAAGGCCACGCCGAAGCCGAGGCCGAGGTGTTGAAGGATGTCCATGTCAGCCCCCGAAGTTGAGCAGGCCCATGGGCAGGACCACGTCGAAGACCTTGTCGAACAGCAGGTAGAACAGCACGCTCATCCCGATGCCTCCCAGCACGCAGGCGCGCCAGCGCCCGCCGAACAGGCGTCCCACGAAGACCGTCATCAGGGCCGTGGACAAGACGAAGCCCAGGGTCTCGAAGATCAGCCCGTAGGCCGCGACCAGACCCACCATGCCCACGATGCGCAGGTTGGCGCCCGGCGGATTGGGCTCTGCACGGTCCCGGCCGCGCACCACCAGCCACAGCCCGCACAGGCCGATCACGGCGGCCAGCAGCAGGGGGAAGGCGCGGGGGCCGACGGGCTCATAGGCGAAGGGCGCTTCCAGGCCCCAGCCTTGCCAGGTGAGCAAGGCAGCGAACAGCAGGGCGAACACGCCCAGGACGCGATCGTTGAGGGTCATGAGGGTCTCCTTGAAGGAGGGCGGGCCGACCGAGTGCACGGCCGGCCGGAGAGGCGGAGGGAGCTTTACTTGATCAGGCCGAAGGAGGCGGCGAGTTCGCCGTAGGCCTTGGTGCGTTCCTTGACGAACTTGTCGAGCTCGGGACCCGTCAGGTTGAAGGGGAACAGACCCTGCTGCTGTAGCGCCGCGTAGCCGGGGGAGGACATGGTCTTCTTGAAGGCATCCACCCACCACTGGTAGTCGGCGTCCGAGACCTTGGGCCCGACGTAGAAGCCGCGGATGATGGGCCACTGGATGTCGTAGCCTTGCTCGGCCGCGGTGGGCACCGCCGACAGCTTTCCAGGCAGGCGTTCGTTGTGATAGACGGCCAGCACGCGGATCGGCGCGCCGCCGTCGATGAGCGTGGCCGCCTCGGCCGCGTCACCCATGTAGGCCTGGATGTGGCCACCGCGCAAGGCGGTCACGGCCTCGCCGCCGCCCTCGAAGGCGACGAAACGCATGCGCTTGTAGTCCACGCCTGCGGCCTTGGCGGTGAGGGCAGCCTTCATCCAGTCCTGGCCACCCACCGAGCCGCCAGCGCCCAGCACGATCTTGGTCGGGTCCTCCTTGAGCGCCGCCATCAGGCTCTTGAGATCCTTGTGCGGGGAGTCGTTGCGCACGATGGCCACACCGTAGTCGGCACCGATGGCCGCCAGCCAGCGCACGTCGTCGACGGTGTACTTGCCGAACTTGCCCTGCGACAGGTTCAGCAGCGAACCGCCCGAGAACGCGATGATGGCGCCCGGGTCGCCGGGGCGCTGGGTGATGATGTTGTTGTAGGCCACCGCGCCCACGCCGCCGGGCATGTAGACGATGCGCATCGGGTTCTTCAGGGCGCCGCTGTCCTTGAGAGCGGCCTGCGCGAGCCGGCAGGTCAGGTCGAAGCCGCCGCCGGGCTGGGCCGGGGCCACGCACTCGGGGCGGGCGGGCTCGGCCAGGGCGGCGGGGCCAAAGCTCAGGGCGGTGGTGGCCAGCAAGGCGGCGGCGGCCAGTCGAAGGCGAGAGGTCATGGTCTGTCTCCTGTGGGTCTGGAATGGGCGGCCGGTACAGGCCGCGGCGGACAGACCAAGGCTACGAAGCCCTGGCTTTCGGCCGGCTTTCAGCTCGCGGGGCAAGGCCTAGGGGAAACACCAGGGTCGCGCACAGACCGGGGGGCGGGTCGCGCGTTTCCAGCCGCAGGACCGCGCCGTGCATCTGCGCGATGGTGTGGACGATGGCCAGGCCCAGCCCGGCCCCGGCCTGCTGCTTGCCGGCCTCGCCGCGCCGGAAGCGCACGCCGGCCCGTTCGATGTCGTGCGCGCTCATGCCGGGCCCCTGGTCTTCCACCTGCAGCAAGGCATGGCGCTCGTCGCTGAGCACCCGCACCGTCACGGCGCCGCCGGCGGGCGTGTAGCGGATCGCGTTGTCCACCAGGTTGAGCAGCGCCTCGCGCAGCAGCCACTCGCTGCCTTGCAGTGGCAGGGGTGACGAGGGGGCCTCCACGCCAAAGTCGAGCCGCTTGGCGCGTGCGTTGGGCAGGAGCTGGCGGGCCACCCCCTGGGCCAGTTCCACCAGGTCCACGGGCTCCGTCACCAGCCCACCTTCGGCCAGCGAGGCGTCGCGGGCGCGCGCGAGGGCGAGCATCTGGTTGGCCATGCGCACGGCACGGTCCAGGCCCTCGTGCATGGCCTGCAGGGCGCGGCGCACCTCGGCCGGTTCGGTTTCGCGCAGGGCAAAGTCCACCTGGGTGCGCAGCACGCTCAGGGGCGTGCGCAACTGATGAGAGGCATCGTCGAGGAACTGGCGCTGGGTGCGTGCCATCTCGGCATAGCGCGCCATGTGCCGGTTCACCGCAGCCACCAGCGGACGCACCTCCGAAGGCAGGTCGGCGTCATCGATGGGGCGCAGGTCGTCGGCCGGGCGCGATTCGAGCTCGTCACGCAGGCGTGTGAGCGGGCGCAGCGTGATCACGATGCCGGTGACGAGCAGCACCACGCTCATGGCGATGCCCAGGGCATCGCGCTCGATGGAGCGGCGCAGCACCTGGCCGAGGAAGACCTCGCGTGTGCCCAGGCTTTCCGCCACCTGCACGACGATGCGGCCCTGCGGGTTGCTGGGCAGCGGCGGATTCGCCGGCCGGGCCAGGGCCGCCACGCGCACGGGGGTCTCCTCGTGCTGGGCAAAGTAGAACTGGGGCTGCCCCGATATCAGGGGCTGCGACGGCAGGGGCAGGAAGGGGCTGCCGATCTCGGCCAGGCCGTCTTCGGTGGACACGCGGAAGTAGACGCGCGCGTTGGTGGTCAGCTCGAAGAACTCCAGCAGCAGGAAGGGTTGCTCCACCGACAGGCCGCCGCTGACCGTGGAGGTGTTCAGATCGATGGCGCGCAGCGCACCCGCAAGCGCCCGGTCATAGGCCAGGTCGACCTGGTCGCGCAGCAGCTGGTTCGAGAACCACAGCGTGCCACCCATGATCAGCACCAGGCCCGGCAGCAGCCACCACAGCAGGGCCGACTTCAGACTGCGTGCGCGTCTCACGGTGACAGAGGTTCGTTGGGATCGGCAGGCTCGAGGCAGTAGCCCAGGCCACGCAAGGTGACGATCTGGACCCCGCTGCCGGCGAGCTTCTTGCGCAGGCGGTGCACGTAGACCTCGATGGCTTCGAGGTTGACATCGGCTTCGCCGGGAAAGACGCGATCGAGGATCTGCTGCTTGTTCATCGGCTCACCGCTCTTCTGGATCAGCGCACGCAGCACCGCGTGCTCGCGTGGCGACAGGGTCAGCGGCTCGCCGCTCACCGTGAAGCGCTGGCTGGCGGTGTCGAACTGCAGCGGGCCACAGGCCAGGCGCGGGTGTTCCTTGCCGCGAGCGCGGCGCACCAGGGCCAGCAGGCGGGCTTCGAGTTCCTCCACCATGAAGGGTTTGGGCAGGAAGTCGTCGGCGCCTTCGTGCAGCGTGCCCACGCGTTCGGTGAGCGAATCGCGCGCCGTGAGCACCAGCACCGGGGTGCGGTCGTCGCGCTCGCGCATGCGGGCGATCACGCCATGGCCATCGAGGCCCGGCAGGCCCAGGTCGAGCACCACCGCATCGAAGTCTTCGGTGGCCAGGCGCCGGTCGGCCAGCGCGCCGTCGTCGGCCCAGTCCACCACGATGCCGGCGTGCCGCGCCAGGGTCTTGGCCAGCCAGCGGGCCAGCTCGGGCTCGTCCTCCACCAGCAGGATGCGCATGCTCTTGTCTCCTGCGCGGGAGTGTGTCACAGCCAGCGCGTGCGCCAGCCCTCCACCAGCGCGGCCAGCAGACCGCCAAGGTCGCCGGCGTCGGCCTGCAGGCCCAGCACCGAGGCGGCGGCGCGCACGGTGGCCACCGGATCACGCGTGTCCAGCGCCTGCGCGCCGGTCTGCTTCGAAAGCTTCTCGCCCTGGGCGTCGAGCACCAGTGGCGTGTGCAGGTAGCGCGGCGTGGGCAGCCCCAGCAGGCGCTGCAGATGGATCTGGCGCGCGGTGTTGTCAGCCAGATCTTCGCCGCGCACGATGTCGGTGATGCCCTGTTCGCCGTCGTCCACCACGACGGCCAGCTGGTAGGCCCACAGGCCGTCGGCGCGCTTGAGCACGAAGTCGCCCACGGTGGCGCTCAGGTCCTGGTGCTGCGGGCCCAGGCGGCGGTCGGTCCAGTCGATCGCGATCGGGTGGTGGTAGGCATCGACCGTGCGCACCCGCCAGGCGCGTGCGGGCTTGCCGGCGAGGCCGGCGCGGCAGGTGCCGGGGTAGACACGCTCGCCATGGCGCTCGTGCACCACTCCCCGGGCAGCCAGCGCGGCGTCGATGTCCTTGCGGCTGCAAGCGCAGGGATAGGCCCAGCCCGAGGCTTTCAGCCGCTCCAGCGCCTGGGCGTACAACGGTTCACGCCGCGATTGCCACACCGGGGGCTCATCGGGCACGAGGCCGCAGCGGGTCAGTTGATCGAGGATGAGCCGGTCAGCGCCGGGCACACAGCGGGGGGTGTCGACGTCCTCGATGCGCACCAGCCAGCGTCCGCTTCGGGCACGGGCATCGAGCCAGCTGGCCAGGGCGGCCACCAGCGAACCGGCATGCAGGGGGCCGGTGGGGGAGGGCGCGAAACGTCCGATGCAGGGGGGGCTCATGCCAGCGTGGGCCCGCCGCTGTGGCGTTCGAGCAGGGCCGTGCGCGTGGTGGCCCGGTCGAGCTGCTCCAGCCACCACTGCAGCGCCTGGCCCAGGCCCTGGCGGTTGGCAGGGTTGCTGCCGTTGCCGGGCGGGCAGCGCCAGGCGTAGTGCATCCGTCCGGCCGAACGCGGCCGCGCCACGGCCTTCACCACCAGGCGGCCCACCTCGGCGTGGGGGCGCACCAGGCCGCGCGGCAGGAAGCCGCAGCCCAGGCCCCGCAGGATGGCCTCGAGCTTGGCGGGCACGCTCGGCACGGTGAGCACGTCCTGGCCGGGCAGCAGGTTCATCGTGATGGGGGCCAGCCGCTGGGCCGTGTCCGCCACCGCCACCGCGCGATGGCGCTCCAGCACGGTGTCGCTGAGGGGTTCGGCTTCGCGTGCCAGGGGGTGGTGCGGCGCCACGACGAAGTCCATCATCAATTCGCCCAGGGGCTGGATGGCGATGCCGGCCACCGGCGAGGGCTCGCCCGCCACGCCCAGCGCCAGGTCGGCCTGGCCGTGGACCAGGGCTTCCCAGGTGCCCGCCAGCACCTCGCTGCGCAGGCGCAGGCGCGTGCCGGGCCCGCCGGGCGGATTCAACGCATAGAAGGCCTCGCACAACTCGAAGACCGTGAGGCTGGACAGGATGCTGTCCACGGCGATGCTCAGCTGAGTCTCCCACCCCGAGGCAACGCGGCGCACGCGGTTGGCCACGGCGTCCATCTCCTGCAGCAACCGCCGGCCTTCGGTGAGCAGCTCCTGGCCCGCGGCGGTGAGCTGGGCCTGGCGCGAGCGGCGGTCGAAGAGCAGCACATCCAGTGCATCCTCCAGCTGGCGCACGCTGTAGGTCAGCGCCGAGGGCACCTTGCCCAGCTCGCGCGCCGCCGCAGCAAAGCTGCCGGTGCGTGCGATCACATCGACCATGGCCAGCGCTTCAGGGGTGAGGACGTTGCGGCGTTCGCTCATGGGCAGGAGGGGTTCAAATGCTTCGAATGATGCCATCAAGACCGGGCGCTCGATGGGGCGTGGGCCGTCCCCACAATTCAGGAACACCGGCAGTGAAGAAAGGAGTCCCCATGATCACCCTGCGCAAGTCGGCCGAGCGCGGCCATGCCGACCACGGCTGGCTCAACAGCCATCACAGCTTCTCGTTCGCCGACTACTACGACCCCGCCCACATGGGCTTCGGCAACCTGCGCGTGATCAACGAAGACCGCATCGCGCCGGGCACGGGCTTCGGCACCCATGGGCACCGCGACATGGAGATCATCTCCTACGTTCTCGAAGGCGAACTCGCCCACAAGGACAGCATCGGCAACGGCGCGGCCATCCGCCCGGGCGAGGTGCAGCGCATGAGTGCCGGCCGCGGCATCCTGCACAGCGAATACAACCACGCCCCGGCGGCCACCACCCATTTCCTGCAGATCTGGATCCTGCCCGACCAGCGCGGCATCGACCCGGGCTACGAGCAGAAGATGTTCCCGGCCGAGGACAAGCGCGGCCGGCTGCGCCTGGTGGCCTCGCCCGACGCACGCGAGGGTTCGGTGAAGCTGAACGCCGATGCGGCGATGTACGTGGGCCTCTTCGACGGCGAGGAGCGCGCCGAGCTGGCGCTCGACCCGAAGCGCCTGGCCTATGTGCACGTGGCGCGCGGCGAGGTGCAGGTCAACGGCCAGCGCCTGGTGGCCGGTGATGCCGCCAAGCTCGCGGCCGAGGATCGGCTGGTGCTGGATCGCGGGCAGGGTGCCGAGGTCATCGTCTTCGACCTGGCGCCCTGAGGCGGCGGGCGGCGCCCCTGGGCTACAGTCCCGCCCATGGATGCCGCCCTCAAGATCATCACCCTGCTGCCCTGGACCGACTGGCTGGCCCTCGGCTGGTTCTTCGCGGCCTGGCTGGCCTACGCCCTGTTCGCCCGCCACCGTGGCCAGACCGAGATGACGGTGCTCGGCGTGACCAACCAGCTGCGCCGGCAGTGGATGCTGCAGACCACACACCGCGACGTGCGCGTGATCGATGGCATCGTCATCCAGAGCCTGTCCAGCAGCCCCTCCTTCTTTGCCTCCACCACCATCCTGATCATCGGCGGTCTGCTGGCCGTGCTCGGCACCAGCGAGAAGGCCACCGAGCTGGTGGCCGAGATCCCCTTTGCCGCGCGCACCTCGGTGCTGGTCTTCGACCTCAAGGTGCTGGTGCTCACCGGCGTCTTCGTGTTCGCCTTCTTCCGCTTCACCTGGTCGCTGAGGCAATACACCTTCGGGGCGCTGATGATCGCCTCGGCACCGGACTATCGCGTGTTCGAACGGGGCGAAGCGTCACGCGACGATTTCGCCGAGCGGGCCGGACGCGTGGTTGGCCTGGCGGCCGAGACCTTCAACGATGGCCTGCGTGCCTACTACATGGCCTTCGCGCTGATCGGGTGGTTCTTCTCGCCGTGGGTGTTCGCGGTGCTGACGGCGGGCGTGATCTCCATCCTCTATCAGCGCGAATTCCGCTCCGACGTGCTGGCCGTGCTCAAGTCCTGAGTGGCGCCAGGGTGGGGGCCAGTACCTCGCGCTCGTCAAAGACGAAACAGCCGCCGCGATAGTGGCGCCCACCCGTGAGCTCGAAGTACTTCAGGATGCCGCCGTCGAGCTGGTAGACGTGATCGAGCCCGGCCTCGCGCAGGTAGATCGCCGCCTTCTCGCAGCGGATGCCGCCGGTGCAGAAGCTCACCACCGTCTTGCCGGCAAGCTCATCCCGATGGGCCTGGACCGCTGCTGGAAAGTCGCTGAACTTCTCCAGCCGCCAGTCGATGGCCCCGTCGAAGCTGCCGTGATCCACCTCGAAGGCATTGCGCGTGTCCAGCGTCACCACCGGGCGGCCCTCGTCGTCCTGGCCGTCGTCCAGCCAGCGCGCCAGGGTGACGGCATCCACCGCCGGCGCTCGGCCTTGCTGCGGCTGGATGGCCGGATGGTTCATGCGGATGATCTCGCGCTTGACCTTCACCTTCAACCGCTGGAAGGGCAAGGCGTCCGACCAGCTTTCCTTGGGTTCCAGCGCGGCGAAGCGGGGGTCGGTGCGCAGCCAGCCGACAAAGTCACGCACGGCGTGTGCCTCGCCGGCGAGGAAGAGGTTGAGGCCTTCCTCGGCCAGCAACACGGTGCCGCGCAAGCCCAGCGCGTCGGCACGTGAGTGGATGCTCTCGCGCAGGCGCTCGCAGTCGCTGATCGAGACGAAAAGATACGCCGAGATGTTCAGGAGGGGACTCACGGGACCGGATTGTAGGCAGGGCGGCTGCCTAAAATGATCCGCATGGCCTTCATCCACCTGCGCACCCACACCGAGTTTTCCGTCGTCGACGGCACCCTGCGCATCGACGACCTGGTCGATGCCGCTGCTGCCGACACCCAGCCGGCCCTGGCCATCACCGACCTGTCCAACCTCTTCGGAGCGATCAAGTTCTACAGCGCAGCCCGGGGCGCGGGGGTGAAGCCGATCATCGGCGCCGACGTGTGGATGGAGCCCGCCACGGCCAGCGGCGGAGAGCGCCAGCCCAGCCGTCTGTTGCTGCTGATCCAGGACACGCAGGGCTACCTGAACCTGTGCGAGTTGCTGGCCCGGGGCTGGACGCAGAACGTGCAACGCGCCCAGGCCTGGCTGAAGTGGGAGTGGTTCGAGACCCTGGGCGAGGGCCTGATCGCGCTGTCCGGCGCCGACCAGGGCCTGGTGGGCCAGGCCCTGTTGGCGGGCGACCTGCCGCGCGCCAAGGCGGCGGCGCAGCGGCTGGCGGCGCTTTTCCCCCAGCGCTTCTATCTCGAGCTGCAGCGCGCCGGCATCGCCACGCACGAGGCCCATGTGCGCGCCGCCGTGCCGCTCGCGGCCGAGCTCGGACTGCCGGTGGTGGCCACCCACCCGGTGCAGTTCCAGACGCCGGAGGATTTCGAGGCCCACGAGGCGCGCGTGTGCATCGCCGAGGGCGAGACCCTCACCAACCCGCGGCGCATCAAGCGCTTCACCCGCGAGCAGTATTTCAAGACCCAGGCCGAGATGGAGGCGTTGTTCGCCGACCTTCCCTCGGCCCTGGCCAATTCGGTCGAGATCGCCAGGCGCTGCAACCTGAGCCTGGTGCTGGGCAAGCCCCAGCTGCCCAACTTCCCGATCCCGGGCGGGCTGACGATGGAGGACTACTTCCGCCAGGTCTCGCTCGAAGGCCTGGAGGAGCGCCTGCAGCATCTCTATCCCGACGCGGTCGAGCGCGAGCGACAGCGCCCCAGCTATGTGGAGCGGCTCGACTTCGAGATCAACACCATCCTGAAGATGGGTTTCCCGGGCTACTTCCTCATCGTGGCCGACTTCATCAACTGGGCCAAGAACAACGGATGCCCGGTGGGCCCGGGGCGCGGTTCGGGTGCAGGCTCGCTTGTGGCCTACGCGCTGAAGATCACCGACCTCGACCCGCTGCGCTACAACCTGCTGTTCGAGCGCTTCCTCAACCCCGAGCGGGTGTCGATGCCTGACTTCGACATCGACTTCTGCCAGGCCAACCGCGACCGCGTCATCGACTACGTGAAGGAACGCTACGGCCGCGAGGCCGTCTCGCAGATCGCCACCTTCGGCACCATGGCGGCCAAGGCTGCGCTGCGCGACGTGGGCCGCGTGCTGGGCATGGGCTATGGCCATGTGGACGGCATCGCCAAGCTCGTGCCCGCGCCCCCGGGCAAGACGGTCACGCTCAAGCGCCCCGGCGACAACCCCGATGGCGGGGTCATCTACGCGCGCAAGGAAGCCCCCGAGATCGAGGAGCGCGAGAAGAACGAGGAAGAGGTGGCCGAGCTGCTCGCCCTGGCCGAGCGGGTCGAGGGCATGGTGCGCAACATCGGCATGCATGCTGGTGGCGTGCTCATCGCACCGGGCAGGATCACCGACTTCTGCCCGTTGTACATGCAGCCCGGCAGCGACTCGGCCGTCTCGCAGTACGACAAGGACGACGTCGAGGCCATCGGCCTGGTGAAGTTCGACTTCCTTGGCCTGGCCACGCTGACCATCCTGGAGATGGCCAAGGAATTCATCGTCGCGCGGCATCCCGCGCAGAAGGACTTCGACTTCTCGAAGATTGCACTGGACGACCGGGCGTCCTACCAGCTCCTGTCCGAAGGCAAGACGGTGGCCGTGTTCCAGCTGGAATCCCGCGGCATGCAGGGCATGCTGCGCGACGCCAAGCCCAGCGTCTTCGAGGACATCATCGCGCTGGTGGCACTCTACCGGCCCGGCCCGATGGACCTGATCCCGTCCTTCTGCGCGCGCAAGCACGGCCGTGAGGAGGTGGAGTACCCGCACCCGCTGATGGAGGGCGTGCTCAAGGAGACCTACGGCATCATGGTCTACCAGGAGCAGGTGATGCAGGTGGCCCAGATCGTGGGGGGCTACTCGCTCGGTGGCGCCGACCTGCTGCGCCGTGCCATGGGCAAGAAGAAGCCCGAGGAGATGGCCAAGCACCGCGTCATCTTTGCCGAAGGCGCAGCCCAGAAGGGCATCGATGCCGGCAAGGCCAACGAGATCTTCGACCTGATGGAGAAGTTCGCGGGCTACGGCTTCAACAAGTCGCACGCCGCCGCCTATGCCTTGCTGGCCTATCACACGGCCTGGCTGAAGGTGCACTACCCGGCCGAATTCTTCGCGGCCAACATGAGCGTGTCGATCGACGACACCGACAAGCTCAAGATCTTCTTCGACGACGCGGTGCAGAACTTCGGCATCACCTTCGAGATGCCCGACGTGAACACCGGCACCTACCGCTTCGAGCCCACCGGCGAGCGCGCGGTGCGCTACGGCCTGGGCGCCATCAAGGGCACGGGCCAGGGCGCCATCGAGGCCATCGTGCAGGCGCGCGAGGCCGGCGGGCGCTTCAAGAGCTTCTTCGACTTCTGCGCCCGCGTGGATCGCTCGCGCATCAACAAGCGGGTGGTCGAGGCGCTGATCAAGGCCGGCGCCTTCGATGGGCTGGAGCCCAACCGCGCCGCCCTGCTGGCCAGCGTCTCGCTGGGCTTCGAATACGCCGACACCCAGGCCGCGCATGCCGACCAGGGCGGCCTCTTCGACTTCGGTGACGCCCACGGCTCGTCCACCCAGGAACCCGAGCTGGTCGCCGCCGAGCCCTGGAGCATCAAGGCCCGCCTGATGCACGAAAAGCCGGCCATCGGCTTCTACCTCTCGGGCCACCTCTTCGACGAATACGCCCCCGAGGTGCGACGCTTCGCGCGGCTGCGCATCGCCGACCTGGTCGACAGCCGCGAGCCCCAGCTGCTGGTGGGCATCGTCAGCGACCTGCGCGTGGTCAACGGCCAGCGCGGCCGCGTGGCGATCTTCAAGCTCGACGACAAGACGGAAGTCATCGAGGCGGTGGCCAACGAAGAGCTGCTCGACGCCCACCGCGACTGGCTCAAGGACGATGAACTGCTCATCGTGCAGGGCAAGGTCCAGCCCGACCGCTTTTCAGGCGGCCTGCGGCTGAACGTGCAGCAGGTCTGGGACCTGGCCGCAGCGCGTTGCCGTTTCGGCCGCTACCTGCGCGTGGCCGTCAACGGCCAGGCCATTTCCGTGCGCGAGCTGCTGCGGGCCCATCCGCCCCGGCGGGTGCAGACCGAGCAGGGCGAACGGGTCCAGGGCCTCACGGTGCGCCTGGCGGTGCAGCGCCCCCAGGCCTGCGGCGAGGTGGATCTGGGCGAGGCGGCACGCTTCTACCCCAGTGACGAGGCGCTGAGCGTATGGCGGCGCGATGCCCACGAGGGCCAGGCGAGCATCGTCTACGAGTAGCGGCTCAGTTTCGTAACGAGTATTTACGTTTCGAGGGTTTGCGGCCACACAAGGCCCGCGAACCTGTCAGACAGTGCCGGACAGGTGGGGAGTTCTCCCATTTTTCGAGGCGGTTTCCCGCTAGCATCCTGTTCACATACCACCACAGGAGCTCATGGCCATCGGCCGGACTCCAAGGAGCCGTTCCCATGAAAGCAGGTCAGATCCTTCTCGCCGTTGCACTGGCCGGTGCACCCCTCCTGGCCGCCGCCAACACCAGCGTGGGCGTGTCGGTCAGTGTCAACCAGCCGGGCTTCTACGGGCGCATCGACATCGGCCACGCCCCGCCGCCGGCGGTGATCTACCCGCAGCCGGTCATCATCGCGCCGCCGGCCGTGATCGTGCACCAG
This sequence comes from uncultured Caldimonas sp., assembly GCA_964552215.1. GTDB lineage: Bacteria > Pseudomonadota > Gammaproteobacteria > Burkholderiales > Burkholderiaceae_C > Caldimonas. The sequence continues at coordinate 3,879 of CAZKGD010000049.1, read as the reverse complement.
TCGCCGGTCTACATGCGCGTGCCCCCCGGGCATGCGAAGAACTGGGGCAAGCATTGCCACAAGTACAACGCCTGTTCACGGCCCGTCTACTTCGTGAAGTACGACGAGGACCGTGAGCGCCGCTACTGGGACGAGAAGAAGCACGGCAAGGGCGGGCCGCCGCACCGCGGCCGCGACGACCACCCCGGCAAGGGCCCGAAGCACTGAAGCGGTATCAGCGCCGCAGGGCGGCCGACTCCGGCGGCGGCGCAGGCGGCGTGCGGGGGGCATAGGCCGTGACGCTGCTGCGTGTGGGCGTGCGGGCGTTGGCGGGCGCGGGCCCGAAGGATTGCCCGTTCACCGTGAGCCCCTGGGCTGAGAACTTCTGCGCCGTGCGCTCGCCCACGCCCGGCATGCGGTCGATGAAGTCGTCCCAGTCCCGGAAGGGGGAACGTTGGCGTTCTTCGACGATACGTTGCGACAGTTTGGGTCCGATGCCTTTGACGGCCTGCAACCGTCCCGCTTCAAGGCGATTGACGTCGCCGACGGCCCAGGCAAGGGAGCTGGACCATGCCAGCGCACCGGCCAGCACGAGGTTCACGACTGGACGCATTGGAAATCCTCCTGAATGTTCTGAGGTCATGGCCGGCCCTCGCGGCCGACCGTGTGAAGTCTAGGCAGGCCTGCGGTATTCGACCGTCCCTCCTGCGAGGGGGATTCGGCTCGCAAGCGTGAACGGACGTAACGCTCCGCGCGAGGCCTTGAGAGACAATCCGGCCGAACGACGCTGGATGGAGGATATGTGAGCGCTGCGGATCGGGTGGTACTGTGCATGAAGTGGGGCACCAAGTACGGCCCCGAGTACGTCAATCGCCTCTACGGCATGGTGCGCCGCCATCTGCGTGGCGACTTCCGCTTCGTGTGCCTGACCGACCGCAGCGAGGGCATCCGGCCCGAGGTGCTGTGCCTGCCCATCCCCGAACTGGCCCTGCCCGAGGGCATCCCCGAGCGGGGCTGGAAGAAGCTCACCACCATGGGGGTCGACCTGCAGGGTCTGCAGGGCACGGCGCTTTTTCTCGACCTCGACGTGGTGATCGTTGACGACATCACCCCCTTCTTCGAGGAGCCGGGCGAGTTCCTGATCATCCACGACTGGAAGCGGCCCTGGCGCATCACGGGCAATTCCTCGGTCTATCGCTTCCGCATCGGCGCCCATCCGGAGGTCCTGGACCGCTTCCGGACCGAGCACGAGGCGATTCGCGCGCGCTTGCGCAATGAGCAGGCCTGGCTGTCGGAGGTGCTGCACGAGCAGGGCAAGTTGGCCTATTGGCCCTCGCAGTGGTGCGCCAGCTGGAAGTACCACTGCATCCCGCGTTGGCCGATGAACCACTTCCGTGCGCCATCCATCCCGGCGGGCGCCCGCATCCTGATCTTCCACGGGGTGATCAACCCGCCCGACGCGCTTGCGGGCCGTTCCACGCACTGGTGGCGCCGGGCCCAGCCGGCTCCCTGGTTGGCTGAGCACTGGCGGGAGTGAGGCCCCGGGCCTACAGCTCGTCGATGTGACGCGGCGGGTAGCTGTCCCAGCTGTGGCAACCGGGGCACTGCCAGAAGTAGTGCTGCGCCTCGAAGCCGCAGGCGGCGCATCGGTAGCGTTGCAGGGGGCGGGCCGCAGTGGCCAGGGCCTTCTGGACCGACAGCAACTCCGCCCGGTCCAGCACGGTCTCCTGACGCAGGCTCTCGTCCACCAGGCCGGCAGCGGCGGTGAGCGAGGCCAGTCGATCGAGGTGTTTCGCCAGCAGCTGGCGACGGGCCTGCGGGTCGTCCGCCAGTTCGAGGCAGGCGCTCAGGAGCTCGGCGCTCGGTGCCTGGGCATACAGGCGCTCGAGCCGGTCGCGGGCGTCCGCCACCGAGCCGGTCGCCCGCGCGCTGGCGGCGTAGGCGGGGGCCACGAGGCCGAAGGCCGATGGTTGCACGGCCATCAGTTCGGCCCAGGCTGCCATGGCCTCTGCGTGCCGGCCCTGGCGCGCCAGGCGATCCCCCATCATCACGATCGGGCGCGCCGCTTGGGGGGCGATCCGTCGGGCTTGCATCAAGGCCTGTTCGGCGGCGTGGAGCTCACCGCGGGCGTCGGCCTCCAGCGCCAGTTCGCAGTGGTAGTGACCGATGCGCTGGGCGAATGAACCTGCCCCAGCGGCTTCCAGCCGCGTGGCGGTGTCGATGGCCGCAGGCCACTCGCGGGAGCGTTCATACAGCGTCAGCAAGGCGAGCCGGGCCTCGGTGGCGAAGCGGGTGGTTTCAAGCGCCCGGTAGGCGGCCTCGGCCCGGTCGAACAGGCCGGCCTTGAGGAAGTCCTGGGCCAGCGCGTGCTGGGCCCGCTCGCGCTCGGCACGGGGCAGGTCGCCGCGGCCCAGCAGGTGTTCGTGCACGCGCACGGCCCGCTCGTACTCGCCTCGGCGGCGGAAGAGGTTGCCCAGGGCGAAGTGCAGGTCGGATGTGTCGGGGTCATGCTGGACGGCTTCGATGAAGGCGTCGATGGCCTTGTCCTGCTGCTCGTTGAGCAGCAGGTTCAGTCCCTTGAAGTAGGCCTTGGGGGAGGACTGCTGCTCGCGCCGCCACTGGCGCAGGTCCAGGCGCGAGGCCAGCCAGCCCAGGCCGAAGGCCAGGGGCAGGCCCAGCAGGAGCCACTGGAAGTCAAACTCCATCGCGCGGGGGGTGGCTGAGCACCAGCGCCTCCGACCCTCCGGAAGGCGGCGGGGCGGTTTGCGTCATGGCCGGTACGGGAGGCGACACCTGCGGGCTTCGCGCTGCGCGGCGTTGTCGCCACCAGCTGGGCACCATCGCGAGCACCCCACACGCGCAGCCCAGGACGAAGGCCGCCAGCACGACAAAGACCATGGGCGTGACGGTCTCGTAGCCGAAGAACCACTTCAGGCTGACCTCGTGCTGGTTGTTCAGCGCGAAAGCGAACAGCACGAAAAAGAGGAAGGCTCGAAACAGCCAGATGAGGGCTCGCATGCGCGGGATTCTATCGGGCCATGGGGGGCGTCTTCGAGGCCCCACCGGGCCGCGTCACTCGGCCGAGGCCGACGAAGGCTTCGAGACGGGCTCGTCATCCACCGGGCGCTGGTCCACGGCCTCGCGCAGGGCCTTGCCGGGCTTGAAGTGGGGCACGAGCTTTTCAGGGATGAGGACCTGCTCGCCCGAGCGCGGGTTGCGGCCCATGCGGGGCGGGCGGCGGTTGATCGAGAAGCTGCCGAAGCCGCGGATCTCGATGCGGTGGCCGCGGGCCAGCGCGTCGGCCATGGCGTCGAGCATGGTCTTGACCGCAAATTCGGTGTCGCGATGGGTGAGCTGGCCGAAGCGTTCGGCCAGCTGGTTCACGAGGTCGGATCGGGTCATGGCGCGCTCGGTTGGAGTAGAGGGTGCGCGGGGCTGGGATGAAGGACCGGAGCCAGGCCTTCATCGCAACCCCGCGAAGGGTTGCGAGGGCACGCCGGCGAGCCGGCGTGCGGGAACGGCATCAGCCGTTGTTCTGGTTGTCCAGCTTGGCCTTGAGCAGGGCGCCCAGGCTGGTGGTGCCGGCGTTGCCAGCGCTTTCGGCCGACAGTCGCTGCATGGCTTCTTGCTGCTCGGCGCTGTCCTTGGCCTTGATCGACAGCTGCAGGCCGCGCGTCTTGCGGTCCACGTTGATGACCAGGGCGGTGACTTCGTCGCCTTCCTTCAGCACGTTGCGGGCGTCTTCCACGCGGTCGCGGGAGATTTCCGAGGCGCGCAGGTAGCCGATCACGTCATCGGCCAGCTGGATCTCGGCGCCGCGGGCGTCGACCGACTTCACCACGCCAGTGACGGTGGCGCCACGGTCATTGACGGCCGTGAAATTGGTGAACGGGTCGGCGT
>CAZKGD010000048.1:0-23259 GCA_964552215.1 uncultured Caldimonas sp. | reverse complement strand
CCATCGCCTGCTCGCGCACCTTGGGCTTGGCGTGGTAGGCCACGCTCAGGCCGGCGGCGGCCATCATGAGGAGGTCGTTGGCGCCGTCGCCCACGGCGATGGACTGTGAGGGCGGGCAGCCCAGGCGCTGGCACAGGGCCAGGAGCTGGCGCTTCTTTTCTTCGCCGTCCACGATGTCGCCCACCACACGGCCGGTGAGCAGGCCGTTCTCGATTTCCAGCACGTTGGAATGGGCGTGGTCCATGCCCAGACGTTCGCGCACGCGGTCGGCGAAGAAGGTGAAGCCGCCCGAGACCAGCAGGGTGCGCAGCCCCGCGGCGCGGCAGGCGGCGATGAGTTCGGCCGCCCCCGGGTTGGGGCGCAGGCGCTGGGTGTAGACCTCCATCAGCGCGCCTTCGGGCACGCCCTTGAGCAAGGCTACACGGCGGCGCAGGCTGTCCTTGAAGTCGGTGATCTCGCCGCGCATTGCGGCTTCGGTGATGGCGGCCACTTCGGCCTTCTTGCCCACGGCGTCGGCGATCTCGTCGATGCACTCGATGTTGATCAGCGTGGAATCCATGTCGAAGGCGACGGCCTTGTAGTCGGCCAAGCGCAGCGGCGGGGTGAAGCCGCGGATGACAAGCCCCGGGGCGTGTTCGGTGAAGGTGCTCATCCGCGAATTATCGCGGCTGCGCATCCGGCGGCAGCAGCGCACCCAGGGCCACCAGCGCGGCGTCCAGCGGCAGGTGGCCGGCCATCACGAGCTGGGCCAGGCCGTGCACGGTGCCCCACAGCGCGTGGCACAGCGGGGCCGGGTCGCCGCTTGGCAGCACACCGGCCTGCTGGGCCTGCACCACACAGTCGGCCAGCAGGGCCTCGTTGCCGGCAATGAGCGGCGCCATGTCTTCGCTGGGATCGCCGGGCTTGCAGTACTGGGGGTCGAACACCAGGCCGAAGGCATGCGGTTGTTCGGCCGCAAAGCGCACATAGGCCGCGCCCAGCGCCAACAGTCGCGCGCGGGCCCCCTGGGCCTGGGCGGCAGCGTCGGTCTGGGCCTGCAGGAGCCGGCGCATGCCTTCCACGCCGGCGGCGTGGATCAGCGCCTGACGATCGGCGAAGTAATGGTAGGGGGCCGTGTGGCTCACCTCGGCGGCGCGCGCGAGCTCGCGCAGGCTCAGTTGCGCGGCCGGCGTGGTGGCGAGCTGGCGCAGGGCCACGTCGAGCAGGGTCTCGCGCAAGTGGCCGTGGTGGTAGGGACGCTTGGTGGCAGCAGATGAACTTGACACAGGAAAGATTCTACCGGACACTGGCTTCCGTTATGTTGACACTGTAAAGATTGACGGAAAGGAATGGCCATGGCCGACGTTGTCGTGATCGATGGGCACCCCCACAAGGGGTCGCTCTGTGCTGCACTGGCTCAGGAACACGCGCAGGGGTTGCGCGAGGGCGGGGCCAGCGTGGAGGTGTTGGCGCTGCGCGACCTGCGCTTCGACCCGGTGCTGTGGGTGGGCTATAGCGAGCAGCAGGCGCTGGAGCCCGACCTGAAGGCCGCGCAGGCGCTGATCAGCGCTGCCTCGCGCGTGGTGGTGGTGGCGCCGGTGTGGTGGGGCTCGGTGCCTGCGCTGCTGAAAGGCTTTTTCGACCGCACGCTGGAGCGGGGCTGGGCCTTCCGCTACCTGCCCGATGGCACGCCCGAGGGCCTGCTGGCCGGGCGCAGCGCGCGCGTCATCATGACCACCGACTCGCCCGGCTGGTACCTGCACCTGCTGCAGGGCAACCCGACGGCCAACGCACTGGTGCGCAGCACGCTGAAGTTCTGCGGGCTCAAGCCGGTGGACTTCACCCGCATCGGCCCGGTACACAAGGCCGATGAATCGCAGCGTGCGGCGTGGCTGGCGAAGGTGCAGGCACAGGGCCGGGACGATGCCCGGCGCCTGGTGCGCGCTACGCCACGGCCGGCGTCGGCGTCCCCAGCGAGCGCAGCACGTCGCGGATGAACTGGGCGCGCTCTTTCGGTTCGGGCAGCGCCTTGTCGATGCGCAGCTTGTCGTTGCCGGCCAGCTTGATGTGGCGGTTCTTCTGCACCAGCTCGATGATGCGCATCGCGTCGATCGGCGGGTTGGGGCGGAAGGTGATGGCCATGCCCGCTGGCGCGGCGTCGATCTTCAGCACGCCATAGGGCTTGGCGAGCACCCGCAGGCGGTGCACGTCGAAGAGGGTCTGTCCCTGCGGCGGCAGCTTGCCGAAGCGGTCGGTGATCTCTTCGAGCAGGGTGTCGATCTGGTCGGCCTTCTCGGCCGTGGCCAGGCGCTTGTAGAGGTTCAGGCGCACGTGCACGTCGCCGCAGTAGGCATCGGGCAACAGGGCCGGGGCGTGCAGGTTGATCTCGGTGGTGACGTTCAGCGGCGACAGCAGATCGGGCTCGCGGCCGGCCTTGAGGTCGCGCACGGCCTGCGAGAGCATGTCGTTGTAGAGTTGGAAACCCACCTCCTGCATGTTGCCGCTCTGGCTGTCGCCCAGCACCTCGCCGGCGCCGCGGATTTCCAGGTCATGCATGGCGAGGTAGAAGCCCGAGCCCAGTTCCTCCATGCTCTGGATGGCCTCCAGCCGCTGTGCGGCCTGCTTGGTGAGGCCTTCCACGTCGGGCACCATCAGGTAGGCATAGGCCTGGTGGTGTGAGCGGCCCACGCGGCCGCGCAACTGGTGCAGCTGGGCCAGGCCGAACTTGTCGGCGCGGCTGATGACGATGGTGTTGGCCGTGGGCACGTCGATGCCGGTCTCGATGATGGTCGAGCACAGCAGCACGTTGTAGCGCTGGGCCACGAAGTCGCGCATCACGCGTTCCAGCTCGCGCTCGTGCATCTGGCCATGGGCCACGGCGATGCGGGCCTCGGGCAGCAGCTCGGCCAGCTTCTCGCGCCGGTTCTCGATGGTCTCGACCTCGTTGTGCAGGAAGTAGACCTGGCCGCCCCGCTTGAGCTCGCGCAGCACGGCCTCGCGGATCACGCCGCTGCCTTCGTTGCGCACGAAGGTCTTGATGGCCAGGCGCCGCTGCGGCGCGGTGGCAATCACCGACAGGTCGCGCAGGCCTTCCAGCGCCATGCCCAGGGTGCGCGGGATGGGCGTGGCGGTGAGGGTGAGCACGTCCACCTCGGCGCGCATGGCCTTGATGGCTTCCTTGTGGCGCACGCCGAAGCGGTGTTCCTCGTCGATGATGAGCAAGCCCAGCCGGGCGAACTTCACGTCGGGCGAGAGCAGCTTGTGCGTGCCCACGACGATGTCCACCGTGCCGTCGGCCAGGCCGTCGAGCGCCTGGCGCACTTCCTTGCCGGTGCGAAAGCGCGAGAGTTCGGCGATCTTCACCGGCCACTGCGCAAAGCGGTCGGAAAGCGTCTGGTAGTGCTGCTCGGCCAGCAGGGTGGTGGGGGCCAGCAGCGCCACCTGCTTGCCGCCGGTGACGGCCACGAAGGCGGCGCGCAGGGCCACCTCGGTCTTGCCGAAGCCCACGTCGCCGCACACCAGCCGGTCCATGGGGCGGGGGCTCACCATGTCCTGGATCACGGCGTGGATGGCGGCGTTCTGGTCGGCGGTTTCCTCGAAGCCGAAGCTCGCGGCAAAGGCTTCGTAGTCGTGCGGCGAGAAGCGGAAGGCATAACCCTCGCGCGCGGCGCGGCGGGCGTACAGGTTCAGCAGCTCGGCGGCCGTGTCGCGCACCTGCTCGGCCGCGCGGCGCTTGGCCTTTTCCCACTGGCCCGAGCCCAGGCGGTGCAGCGGCGCCTCGTCGGCACTCACGCCGGTGTAGCGGCTGATGAGGTGGAGCTGCGACACCGGCACGTAGAGCGTGGCCTTGTCGGCGTATTCCAGGTGCAGGAATTCGCTCGGGCCATCGCCCAGGTCGATGTTGAGCAAGCCCTGATACCGACCGATGCCGTGGTTGGCATGCACCACCGGGTCGCCCACCTTCAGCTCCGACAGGTCCTTGATCAGGGCGTCGACGTTGCTGACCTGCTCCTGCTTCTTGCGCCGGCGTGCCGTGGGCGTGGCGGCGAAGAGTTCGGTTTCGGTGACGAACTGGAGGGCGGGCGCAGGTTCGGGGCGCACCCAATGGAAGCCGGCGGCCAGAGGGGCCACGGTGATCGCGAAGTGGGCGTCGCCGGCCTCGAAGGCGGCCAGCGAATCGACCGTGGGCGGCTCGATCTTGTTGTCGCGCAGCAGCTCCAGCAGGCTTTCGCGGCGGCCGGGCGATTCGGCCACGATCAGCACGCTGTGCGGCGTGGTGCCCACGTGCAGTTGCAGGCGCTTGAGCGGTTCGGTGGCGCCGCGCTCGGCCGAGAGGTCGGGCAGGGGGCGGGCCCAGTCCACCGCGTCGCTGCCGCGCAGCGCCAGCTGGGCATGTGCGTTGGCCAGGCTGAAGAAGTCTTCCGGGCGCAGGAAAAGGTCTTCGGGCGGCAGCAGCGGGCGTTCGGGGTCGTGCTGCAGGAAGCGGTGGCGCTCGCGGGTGTCGGTCCAGAAGCGTTTCAGGGCCTCGTCGATCTCGCCGTGCAGGGCGATCACGGCGGCCTCGCCCAGGTACTGGAAGATCGTGGCCGTGTCGTCGAAGAAGAGCGGCAGGTAGTACTCGATGCCGGCGGTGGCGATGCCGTTGCCGATGTCCTTGTAGACGCGCGCCTTGCTCGGGTCGCCCTCGATGCGCTCACGCCAGCGGGCGCGGAATTTCGCGCGGGCGTCCTCGTCCATCGGGAACTCGCGTCCGGGCAGCAGACGCACCTCGGGCACGGGGTAGAGGCTGCGCTGGCTGTCGGGGTCGAAGGTGCGGATGGAGTCGACCTCGTCGCCGAAGAGGTCCACCCGGTAGGGCACGGCCGAGCCCATGGGGAAGAGGTCGATCAGCCCGCCGCGCACGGCGTATTCGCCCGGCGACACCACCTGGCTCACATGGGTGTAGCCCGCCAGGGTGAGCTGGGCCTTCAGCGAGGCCTCGTCCAGCCTTTCCTTCTGCTTGAAATGGAAGGTGTAGCCGGCCATGAAGGCGGGTGGCGCCAGGCGTACCAGGGCCGTGGAGGCGGGCAGCAGCACCACGTCCACGTCCTTCTGCAGCACCCGCCACAGCGTGGCCAGGCGTTCGGAGATGAGATCCTGGTGGGGCGAGAAGGTGTCGTAGGGCAGGGTCTCCCAGTCGGGGAAGACCGCGCAGCGCAGGCCCGGGTCGAAGAAGGCGAGCTCGTCCTGGAGGCGCTGCGCATCGGCTGGCTCGGCGGTGACGATGGCCGTGAGGCGCTTCGCATTCGCCTGCTCCCGGGCGAAGCGGGCCAGCAGCAAGGCGTCGGCCGAGCCAGGCGGGCGGGGCAGGGTGTAGCGTTTGCCGGGAGACAGGGTGGGGATCAGCATGGGGGCGGCGCGACAAAAGCAAAACGCCCCGACAGGGCGCTCCCCCGGGGCGAACGGTTGGCCGAATTATAGAATCCGGCTCCCCATGCTGATCTCCCACGAGCCCCCTCGCTGCTACGCCCTGGTGCCCTGTGCCGGCGTGGGCGAACGCTCGGGCGCAGCTGGCCCCAAGCAGTACGAAATGCTCGCCGGGCGCAGCGTGGTGGCCCACACCCTGGCGTCGCTGGCGGCCGTGCCGCGGCTGGCGGGCACGCTGGTGGTGCTGGCGCCCGATGACACACGCTTCGAAACCGCCGCCCCGGGCTTTGCCGGCTGGGCGGCCCGTGTGGGTGGCGCGAGCCGGGCGGCCTCGGTGGCCAACGGCCTGGCCGTGCTGGTGGAGCAGGGTGCCCAGCCCCACGACTGGGTGCTGGTGCACGACGCGGCGCGCTGCCTGCTGCGCCCCGAATGGGTCGATGCCTTGATCGACGCCTGCTTCGATGACGAGGTGGGTGGTCTGCTGGCCCTGCCGGTGGCCGACACGCTCAAGGAGGAGGCCGAGGGCCGCAGCGTGGTCACGCTGGACCGGCGTGCCAAGTGGCAGGCGCAGACCCCGCAGATGTTCCGCCTGGGCCTGCTGCGCCCGGCGCTGGCGCATGCCGGCGAGGCTGTCACCGACGAGGCCAGCGCCATCGAGGCCCTGGGCCACCGGCCCAAGCTGGTGCAAGGCGCGCTGGAGAACTTCAAGATCACCTATCCCCAGGACTTCGTCCTGGCCGAACGCCTGCTGAGGACACGCTGATGGACATCCGCATCGGAGAAGGCTGGGACACGCACGCACTGGCGGCCGGCCGCAAGCTCATCCTCGGCGGCGTGGAGATTCCGCACTCCCTCGGCCTGCAGGGGCACTCCGACGCCGACGCCCTGCTGCATGCCATCACCGACGCGCTGCTGGGCGCAGCGGCCCTGGGCGACATCGGCCGCCACTTCCCCGATACCGACGAGCGTTTCCGCGGTGCCGATTCCTCGGTGCTGCTGGCCGAGGCGATGCGCCGGGTGCGCGAGCGCGGCTATGAGCTGATCAACCTCGATGCCACCATCGTCGCCCAGGCGCCCAGGATGGCGCCGCACATCCCGGCCATGTGCCAGCGCATCGCCGCCACCCTGGGCTGCGGGCTGGAGCAGGTGAACGTCAAGGCCAAGACGGCCGAGAAGCTCGGGCCGGTGGGCCGGCAGGAATCGATCGAGGCGCGTGCGGTGTGCCTGCTTCGGCGCGCCTGATCAGGGGGCTTTGCGCAGCCGGATGCGGGCGATGAGCCCCGTGTTGGGCGGCGTCGCATTGCTCAGCTCGAAGGTGCCGCCCATGCGGATGATGGTCTTCTCGACGATGGCCAGGCCCAGGCCGGCGCCGGTGGCGGCCGTGCGTGCCGCATCGCCGCGGAAGAAGGGCGTGGTGAGCTGGGGCAGCTTCTCGGGCGAGACGCCCGGGCCGTGGTCACGCACGCTGATGATCACCCACGGGCCGGTGCGCGCGTAGGTCACCTGCACGAGGGCGATGCCGGTGTCGCTGCTGCGCCCATAGCGGCGCGCGTTCTCGAAGAGGTTGCCGATCACGCGGCCCAGCTCGGTCTCGTCGGCCAGCACCATGGTGTCGATGGCCACGCGCGACTCGATGCGGATCTGGCTGGTGTCGCGGAAGGCGGCGGCGGCCCGGTCGATCACACCCGACAGGTGCACCGGCACCAGCTTGACCTCGCTGGGGCGGGCGTAGTCCATGAACTTGTCGATGATGGCGTCGAGCTGGTCGATGTCGGCGGCCATGTAGCGGCGGGCCTCCTCGTCCTGCACGCTCATCTCGACTTCCAGGCGCAGCCGCGCCAGCGGTGTGCGCAGGTCGTGCGAGATGCCGGCGAGCATCACGGCGCGGTCTTCCTCCACCTTGGCCAGTTCGCGGGCCATGCGGTTGAAACCCTTGTTGACCTCGCGGATCTCGCTGGTCATCGTGTCCTCGTCCAGGCGGGATTCGTACTCGCCTTCGCGGATGCGGCTGGCGGCGAAGGACAACTGCCGCAGGGGCTGGTTGATGAGCCGGGCCACGGCGGCCGAGCCGATCACGGTGGCCAGCAAGGCAATGCCCACCCAGACGAACCAGGTCGAGCCTGTCACGGCTTCCAGGCGCCGGGGGTCGGCCTGCATCCAGTAGCGGTCGCTTTCGATGGCGAAGTCGATCCACAGGCCCGGGCGGCCGTTGACGCTGGCGGCCACCACCGTGGTGGGGCCCAGGCGCGAGCGCAGTTCCTCGGCGATGCGGCGCGAGAAGCGGTCGGTGTCGAAAGGCACGTAGGTGTCCCCCGGCTCGCGCGGCTGCACGCGGATGGCCTCCTGCTCGGTGATGGTCTTCAGCAGGGTGACCCGGTTGATGCTGTCGGTGTAGCGCAGGGCCACGCGCGACAGGTTGACCAGGCTGGCGAGCTGCTGCGCCGCCTGCACCGCGCGTGGCTCGAACTCCAGCGCGCGGAAGGTCTGCACCCAGGAGAAGATGCCGAACCCCAGCAAGGCCCCCAGCAACATGAAGGTGCGCCAGAACAGGCTCAGGGTGACGCGTTTGCGGGCCATCGGTCAGAAAAAAAGAAGCGGGGCGAAAGACGCCCCGCAGTATGCCGTCCCCAGGGGGGCTTCGTCTTCAGGTGGTGCCGTCCGGCACGAAGACGTAGCCCACGCCCCACACGGTCTGGATGTAGCGCGGCTGGGCCGGATCGGGCTCGATCATCTTGCGCAGGCGCGAGATCTGCACGTCCAGACTGCGATCGAAGGGCTCGAACTCGCGGCCACGGGCGAGCTGGGCCAGCTTGTCGCGCGACAGCGGCTGGCGCGGGTGGCGCACCAGAGCCTTGAGCATGGAGTACTCGCCCGTGGTCAGCGGAATGGCCTCGCCCTCGCGCGTGAGACGACGCTGGGCCAGGTCGAACTCGAAGGGTCCGAACACCACGGTCTGCGCTTCCTTCGTGGGGGCGCCCGGAGCTTCCATGGCAGGGCGGCGGCGCAGCACGGCGTGGATGCGCGCCAGCAGCTCGCGGGGGTTGAAAGGCTTGGGCAGGTAGTCGTCGGCGCCCACCTCCAGGCCCACGATGCGATCGACGTCCTCGACCTTGGCCGTGAGCATGATGATGGGCGTCTGGTCGTTCGCGGCGCGAAGGCGGCGGCAGATCGACAGGCCGTCCTCGCCAGGCAGCATCAGGTCGAGCACGATCAGGTCGACCGTCTCGCGCGTGAGAACCCGGTTCAGGGCCTTGGCATCCTCGGCGAGCAGCACCTCGAAGCCCTCTTGCGTCAGGTAGCGGCGCAGCAGGTCGCGGATGCGGGCATCGTCATCCACCACCACGATCTGGTCGACGCGCGGGGCCGGGTTCTGGGTGGCTGTTGTCATCTGGGACTCCCGAATTTGTAACAACGCGGGATTGTGCGGCGGCAAATCGGGCCCAAACGGCCGTTTTGACCAAGTGTTACAAATATTGCCACTCCGGCAGGGCGACGGCAAACCCCTGATCGACACGAGGTCAACGCCACGTAAACCCAGGTAAAGCCCAGGCAAAGCCGGGTAGGCGCGTCGTCAGGCGGACCGGACGCTGCGTTAGCCTCTGGCATGCACAACAACTCCTCAGGAAAGGACACCGCATGAAACGATCCCTCTCCCTGGCCAGCCTGTCGCTGGCCGCTGCGCTCGCCGCCACGCCGGCCCTGGCCCAGCAGACGGCCAACCCGTCCAACGTGGTGAACTTCTCGACCAGCGCCAACCTGGAAGTGCCGCAGGACCTGCTCAGCCTGACGCTGAACACCACCCGCGAGGGCAGCGATGCCGCCACCGTGCAGAAGGCCCTGCAGCAGGCGGTGGAGGCGGCGCTGGCGCAGGCCAAGCCCTCGGCGCAGGCCGGGGCGATGGAGGTGCGCACGGGCAACTTCTCGATCTACCCGCGCTATGCCAGCCAGGGCCGGATCTCGGGCTGGCAGGGCACGGCCGAGGTGGTGCTGGAAGGCACGGATGTGCCGCGCATCACCCAGGCCGCGGCACGCATCAACACGCTGAGCGTGGCGCGCGTGGCCCAGGGCCTGTCACGCCAGGCGCGTGAAAAGCATGAGTCGGCCGTGCAGGCCCAGGCCGTGGCCCAGTACCGTGCCAAGGCGCAGGACCTGGCCAAGCTCTTCGGCTTCAGCGGCTACGAGTTGCGGGAAGTGAACGTGTCGACCAACGAGCCGGGCATGAGCCCCATGCCCATCATGATGCGTGCCAAGTCGGACATGATGGCCTCCGAGGCGGCGCCCCTGCCGGTGGAAGCCGGCAAGGCGCTCGTCACGGTGACCGTCAGCGGCAGCATCGCCCTCACAAAGTAAGCGCAGAAGCTGCGGGCCGCCGCGCCGGGCCGCTCCCAAGCCAGGCCCGCCCCCTCACGGAGGGGTGGCCGTCGTACCCGGCGGCCGGGGTGCCGTCATCTGTCGGGCCGCCGTGCCGGGCCGCTCCCAAGCCAGGCCCGCCCCTCACGGAGGGGTGGCCGTCGTACCCGGCGGCCGGGGTGTCCTCATCACTGCGCGACCCAGCCGCCGTCCATGTTCCAGGCCACGCCGCGGACATTGTCGGCGGCGCTGGAGCACAGGAAGACGGCCAGCTCGCCCAGCTGCTCGGGCGTGGTGAACTGCAGCGAAGGCTGTTTCTCGCCCAGCAGTTCGCGCTGTGCCTGTTCCACGCTGATGCCGCCTTGCGCGGCGCGTGCGTCGATCTGCTTCTGCACCAGGGGGGTGAGCACCCAGCCGGGGCAGATCGCATTCACCGTCACGCCCGTGGTGGCCGTTTCCAAGGCCACCGACTTGGTGAAGCCCACGATGCCGTGCTTGGAGGCCACATAGGCCGACTTCTGCGCCGAGGCCACCAGGCCGTGCGCCGAGGCCACGTTGATCACACGGCCCCAGTTGCGCTGCTTCATGCCGGGCAGCGCCAGCCGGGTGGTGTGGAAGGCCGAGCTGAGGTTGATGGCGATGATGGCGTCCCACTTCTCGGGCGGAAAGTCTTCCACCGGCGCCACGTGCTGGATGCCGGCGTTGTTGACCAGGATGTCCACGCCGCCGAAGTCCTGGGCGGCATAGGCCATCAGGTCGGCGATCTGCGCCGGCTGGCTCATGTCGGCGCCGTGGTAGCCCACGCGCACGCCCGTCTTCGTCACTTCGGCCTTCGCCGCCTCGACGTCGCCGAAACCGTTGAGCACCACGTTCGCGCCTTGGCGCGCGAGCGCCAGGGCCACGCCCAAGCCGATCCCGCTGGTCGAACCCGTGACCAGGGCCGTCTTGCCTTTCAACATAGGGAGTCCTCTTTGCTAAGGTTCAGGGAGAATCAGCGACAAGCCCATGAATTATCGGAGAGGAAGCCGCCCATGACGCAGCCGCGCCTTGATTTTGTGCAATGCCTGGACGCCTCGGGCTTGCACCGCATGGCCTACTGGGAGTGGGGCGATCCGGCCAATGGCCGCGTGCTGGTGTGTGCGCATGGCCTGTCGCGGCAGGGCCGGGACTTCGACGTGCTCGCCCAGGCCCTGTGCGACCGCTACCGGGTGGTGTGCCCCGATGTGGTGGGGCGGGGCCGCTCCGACTGGCTCGACGAGCCCATGGGTTACCAGATTCCCACCTACGTGGCCGACATGGTCACGCTGCTGGCGCGTCTCAGGGCCGAGACGGTGGACTGGGTGGGCACCTCGATGGGCGGGTTGATCGGCATGGGCCTGGCTTCGCTGAAAGGCTCGCCGCTACGCCGTCTGGTGCTCAACGACGTGGGGCCGACGATCGAGCCCGCAGCGCTGTCGCGCATCGGCACCTATCTGGGGCAGGTGCATCGTTTCGAGACAGTCGATGCCGCGGCCGATTACTTCTGGTCCATCTCGCAGGGCTTCGGTCCGCACACACGCGAGCAGTGGCTGGCCCTGACCCGTCCCATGCTCAAGGCGGTGGACGATGAGCAGGGTCGCGCCTACCTTCCCCACTACGACCCGCGCATCGCCGTGCCCTTCCATGCGGCCACGCCCGAGATGGCCGTCGCGGCCCAGGCACTGTTGTGGCAGCGCTACGATGCCGTGCGGGCGCGCACGCTCGTGATCCGCGGGGCACAGTCCGACCTGCTCACGGCGCAGACGGCGCAGGCGATGTCCGAGCGGGGGCCCAAGGCCCGTGTGGTCACCTTGCCCGGCGTGGGGCACGCGCCCACGCTGGTCGACCCTGCCCAGGTGGCGGTGATCCGGGAGTTCCTGTCCGCGACATGAAGACCAGTCATCAGGATGCGGCACCGCAGGCCGCACCCATCGTGCAATTGGCCGGGGGGCTGGACCAGCCCGGCCTGTCCGCTTCGCTGCGCGGCCCCGGCATGGCCGAGGCCCTGGCGCAGGAGATGGCGCGGCTTGAACGCGCGCGCGCCTTCGCCGAGCCCTTGCTGGCCGGGCAGCGGCTCGACACCGGCGAGGACGCGCTGGACCACGCCGCGGGCGTGGCCTCCATCCTGCGCGCCATCGGTGCCTCGCCCTCCCTCCTTGCGGCGGTCTACCTCGTCTACGTGGGCGAATACCTCAACAAGCCCGAGGACGTGATCGGCAAGGCCTTCGGGGCCTCGTACGCGAGCCTGGTGGCCGCCACGCGCAAGCTGGTGCAGATCCAGCGCAATGCCCGCGATGCGCTGGTGGATGAGGACATGCGCGCCGAGCAGACCGAGCGCGTGCGCAAGATGCTGCTGGCCTTCTCGCGCGACCTGCGCGTGGTGCTGGTGCGGCTGGCCTCGCGGCTGCAGACGCTGCGCTACTACGCGCAGTCCAAGCGCGACTGCCCGCTGGTGCTGGCCCGCGAGTCGCTGCACGTGTTCGCGCCGCTGGCCAATCGGCTGGGCATCTGGCAGATCAAGTGGGAGCTGGAAGACCTGTCCTTCCGCTTCCTCGAACCCGAGCAGTACAAGGCCATTGCCCGCATGCTCGACGAAAAGCGCATCGAGCGCGAGCAGGTGGTCGAGCAGGCCCGCCAGCGCCTGGGCGCGCAGCTGCGAGAGCAGGGCATCCCGGCACTCGTGCAAGGGCGGCCCAAGCATCTCTACAGCATCTGGAAGAAGATGCGCGGCAAGCAGCTTGACTTCTCGGGCGTGCTCGACCTGCGCGCCCTGCGCGTCATCGTGCCCACCGTGCCCGACTGCTACGCCGCGCTGGGCCTGGTGCATGAACGCTACCGCCCGCTGCCGGAAGAATTCGACGACTACATCGCCAAGCCCAAGCCCAACGGCTACCAGTCCCTGCACACCGTGGTCTACGACGAGCAGGGGCGCAGCCTGGAGATCCAGATCCGCACCCAGGCCATGCACGATCACGCCGAGCATGGCGTGGCCGCGCACTGGGCCTACAAGGAAGCTGGCATCAAGGGCTACGCGGGCGTGAGCGCCGCCGGCGATTTCGAAGCCCAGGTGGCCGAGGCCCGCAAGGCCGTGCTGCGCCAGCTCCTGGCCTGGGAGCGCGACTTCGTGGGCGAGGCCGCCACGGCGGGCTTCGACGACCGCATCTACGTCTTCACGCCGCAGGCGGCCATCGTGGAGCTGCCGGCCGGGGCCACGCCGGTGGACTTCGCCTACACCTTGCACACCGACCTGGGCCACCGCTGCCGTGGCGCGCGCGTGGACGGCGCGATGGTGCCGCTGAACACGGCGCTGCACAGCGGCCAGACGGTGGAGGTGGTGGCCGCCAAGGAGGGTGGGCCGTCGATGGACTGGCTCAACCCGGAACTCGGCTACCTGCGCAGCTCGCGCGCCAAGGCCAAGGTGCGGGCCTGGTTCAATGCCCTGGCCCAGCAGCAGACCATCGCCCGCGGGCGGGAGCTGGTGGAAAAGCTGCTGCAGCGTGAAGGCCGCACTGCAATGAAGCTGGAGGACCTGGCCTCGCAGCTCGGGTTCAAGAACGCCGACGCGCTCTTTGACGTGGTGGGCAAGGACGAATACTCGCTGCGCAACATCGAGCAGTTGCTGCGCCCGGTGGAGACCGCCCCGCAGACCGATGATCACATCGCGTTGCGCAAGCCCCGCAGCGAAGCCCCCACCGGCAAGGGCGGTGTGCTGGTGGTGGGCGTGGAATCACTGCTCACGACCCTGGCACGTTGCTGCAAGCCCGCGCCGCCCGACGCCATCGGCGGCTATGTCACCAAGGGCAAGGGGGTGGCCGTGCATCGCGCCGATTGCTCCAGCTTCCGCCAGCTTGCCGGGCGCCACCCCGAGCGCGTCATCGCCGTCGCCTGGGGCCAGCCCTCGGCCGAGAAGGCGCCGGTGTATCCGGTGGACGTGGCCGTGGAGGCGCTCGATCGGCAAGGGTTGCTGCGCGACATCTCCGAAGTCTTCGCAAAGGAAAAGACCAACGTGATCGGCGTGAACACCCAGACGGTGCGCGGCACGGCGTGGATGACCTTCACGGTCGAGGTCTCTGACTCGGCCCGGCTGGCGCAGGTGCTCGGTGCCGTGGCGCAGGTGCCCGGCGTGCGGGCCGCGCGACGCCGCTAGCCTCGCACCCTGCCGAAATCATGCTATAGTGTCGGACTTCTTAGGCGCGTAGCTCAGCTGGTTAGAGCACCACCTTGACATGGTGGGGGTCGTTGGTTCGAGTCCAATCGCGCCTACCAGAATGCCCGGCCCCGCAGCGATCCTGCGGGGCTTTTGTTTTTCGCCTCCGGCCCGCCCCTGCTGCACCACTGTGGGGAAACCCCCTTGCCGGTCTCGCCAGGCACCCCCATAGAATGGGTTTTCCCGGGTTGTGCACCGTCGTGCACTGTTCCGGTTGCTGGAGACTTTCACATGGCACAGGCCAAACGTGGTGCTGCCTCGGTCGGCGGCGCTGGTGCCGCATCCGTGCGCACCCTCAAGAAGTACCCGAACCGCCGCCTCTACGACACCGCCACCAGCAGCTACATCACGCTGGCCGATGTGAAGAAGATGGTGCTGTCCGGCGAGGAATTCGTCGTGCGCGATGCCAAGACCAACGAGGACCTCACGCGCAGCATCCTGCTGCAGATCATCCTGGAGGAAGAGTCCGGCGGCGTGCCGATGTTCTCGACCACCATGCTGGCCGACATCATCCGCTTCTACGGCAACGCCATGCAGGGCCTGATGGGCTCGTACCTGGAAAAGAACATCCAGGCCTTCGTCGAGATGCAGAACCGCTTCGCGGAACAGTCGCGTGGCATGGTCGAGGGCAACAAGGGCTTCTCGCCCGAGATGTGGGCCCAGTTCATGAACGTTCAGACGCCCATGATGCAGGGGCTGATGAGCAACTACCTCGAGCAGTCGAAGAACGTCTTCGTGCAGATGCAGGAGCAGATGCAGAAGCAGGCCGAGACCCTGATGCCGGGCTTCCCGGGCTTCACGCCGCCCAAGCGCTGAAGGTCCTCGGCGCCGGTATCCGGCGCGGCCGGGGCGGATCGGCGAAAATCCGCCCATGATGCAAGAATCCTCCGTGGCGGACACCGCCACCGCCCCCAAGATCGGTTTCGTCAGCCTGGGCTGCCCCAAGGCGCTGACCGACTCCGAACTCATCCTCACGCAGCTCCGCGCCGAGGGCTACGAGACCTCCAAGACCTTCCAGGGTGCCGACCTGGTGATCGTGAACACCTGCGGCTTCATCGACGATGCCGTGAAGGAAAGCCTGGACACCATCGGCGAGGCCCTGGCCGACAACGGCAAGGTCATCGTCACCGGATGCCTGGGGGCGCGGGCCGGGGAGGGCGGTGGCAACCTGGTAAAGGAAGTCCACCCCAAGGTGCTGGC
This sequence comes from uncultured Caldimonas sp., assembly GCA_964552215.1. Classification (GTDB taxonomy): domain Bacteria; phylum Pseudomonadota; class Gammaproteobacteria; order Burkholderiales; family Burkholderiaceae_C; genus Caldimonas. Next base: position 8,099 of record CAZKGD010000048.1, on the reverse strand, counting down.
CGTCACCGGCCCGCACGCCACCCAGGAAGTGATGGATGCCGTGCACCTGCACGTGCCCAAGCCTCACGACCCCTTCGTCGACCTGGTGCCGCCCACGGGTATCAAGCTCACGCCCAAGCACTACGCCTACCTGAAGATCAGCGAGGGCTGCAACCACCGTTGTTCCTTCTGCATCATCCCCAGCATGCGCGGCGACCTGGTGTCGCGTCCCATCGGTGACGTGCTGGGTGAGGCACGCCGGCTCTTCGAGGCGGGTGTGAAGGAACTGCTGGTGATCAGCCAGGACACCAGTGCCTATGGCGTGGACGTGAAGTACCGCACCGGCTTCTGGGACGGCAAACCCGTGCGCACGCGCATGCTGGAGCTCGTGCAGGCCCTGGGCGCGATGGCGGCCGAGCATGGCGCCTGGGTGCGGCTGCACTACGTGTATCCCTATCCGCACGTGGACGAGATCGTGCCGCTGATGGCCGAAGGCCTGATCCTGCCGTATCTCGACGTGCCCTTCCAGCACGCCCACCCCGATGTGCTCAAGCGCATGAAGCGCCCGGCCAGTGGTGAGCGCAACCTGGAGCGCATCCAGCGTTGGCGCGAGATCTGCCCCGAGATCGTGATCCGCTCGACCTTCATCGCAGGCTTTCCCGGCGAGACCGAGGCCGAGTTCGAGACCTTGCTCGACTTCATGCGCGAGGCACAGATCGACCGCGCCGGCTGCTTTGCCTATTCCCCGGTGGAGGGCGCAACCGCCAACGACCTGCCCGGGGCCGTGCCCGATGCCGTGCGCGAAGAGCGCCGTGCGCGCTTCATGGCCGTGGCCGAGGCCGTGTCCACCGCCAAACTGCAGCAGCGCGTGGGCGCCACGATGCAGGTGCTGGTCGATGCGGCGCCCGCCATGGGCCGCAAGGGTGGCACCGGACGCAGTTATGCCGATGCCCCCGAGATCGACGGCACCGTGCGCCTGCTGCCGCCCGAGAAGGCCTCGCGCACGCTCAAGGTGGGCGAGTTCACCCGGGCCCGCATCGTCGGCACCCAGGGCCACGACCTGATCGGCCAGCCGATCTGAACCGCGGCTTGGGGTATGGTCGCGGGCATGAAGATCCTGCTGTTGAGCCATCCCCTGCCTGCCGACCCCTACCTGGACGCCCTGCGCCGCGCCCGCCCGCGCGACGAGATCGTCGTGTGGTCGCGCGATCAACCCGTGGCCGACTGGGCCGATGCCGAGGTGGTGTTCGGCTGGCGTTTGCCGGCCCGTGTGGCCCAGGCGCTGCCGCGCCTGCGCTGGGTGTGTTCGGTGGCGGCTGGCGTGGAAAAACTGCTGGTGCCCGAGCTGCCGGCCGCCGTGCCGGTGTCGCGCATCGTGGATCCCGACCAGGCGCTGGGCATCGCCCAGTACGTGACGGCCATGGCGCTGCGCTTTGCCCGCGAGCTGCCGCGCTACGACGAGCAGCAGCGCGAGCGCGTCTGGAAGCGTCACCCGATGGCCGCGGCACGCCATCGCGTGTGCGTGCTGGGGCAGGGCGCCACGGGGCAGGAGATCTCGCGCATGCTGGCCGCCTGCGGCTTCGAGGTGCAGGGCTGGCGGCGCAGCCAGGGCCGTCCGCTGCACGAGGCCCTGCGCGAGGCGCAGATCGTCGTCTGCGCGCTGCCGCTCACGCCCGAGACCACCGGCCTGATCGACCGGGAGGCCCTGGCAGCGATGCCGCGCGGGAGCGCACTCATCAACATCGCCCGGGGCGCGCATGTGGTCGAGGAGGACCTCATCATGGCGCTGCGCAGCGGGCACCTGGCCTTCGCCGCGCTGGATGTGCAGGTGAACGAACCGCTGCCCCCCGACTCCCCACTGTGGGAGGCGCCCAACCTCGTGATCACCCCGCACATCGCGGCGCAGTCCTCGGTGCACACCATCGTGGCCCAGTTCGCCGAGGGGCTGGACGCGCTCGAAGCCGGCCGCCCCTTGCCCCGCCTCGTCGATCGTCAACTCGGATACTGAAGCGCCGCCCATGAGCTCCCGCCCGCCCCGTATCAGTACACACCTCATTCACCACCCCTACCGCGCGCCGTCGGAATTCGACGCCACGGTGCCGGGCGTGTTCAAGGCCTCGTCCGTGTTCTTCCCCAACGTGTCCGCGCTGCGCCAGCGGCGCTGGGACGACAAGAGCGCCTACACCTACGGCCTGCATGGCACGCCCACCACCTTCATGCTCGAAGAGCGCCTGGCCACGCTGGAGGGTGCGCGCCACGTGCTGCTGGCGCCCAGCGGCCTGTCGGCCATCACGACGGTGGACATCGCCTTGCTGCGCCAGGGGGACGGGGTGGTGCTGCCCGACAACGTCTACGGGCCCAGCCTGAACTTCGTCGAGCACGAGCTGGCCCAGTGGGGCATCACGCACCGGCTCTACGATCCGATGGATGCCAGCTCACTGGCCGCCGCGCTCACGCCCGATGTGAAGCTGGTGTGGCTGGAAGCGCCCGGCTCGGTGACGCTGGAGTTCCCCGACCTGCGTGCCCTGGTGCGCACGGTGCGCGAGAAGGCGCCGCAGGCCGTGGTGGCGCTGGACAACACCTGGGGCGCCGGCCTGGCCTTTGCGCCTTTCGAACTGGGCGAGGGCCTGGGCGTGGACCTCACCGTGCATGCCTTGACCAAATACCCCTCGGGCGGTGGCGACGTGCTGATGGGCTCGATCGCCTGCCGCGATCCCGGCCTGTACCAGACCCTGGCCTGGGCCCACAGCCGCCTGGGCCTGGGGGTGGGCCTGAACGATGTGGAGGCTGTGCTGCGGGCCTTGCCGTCGCTGGAATTGCGCTACCACGCCCAGGACCGCGCGGCGCGCCGTATCGCGCAGTGGTGTGGCGAGCAGCCGCAGTTTGCGCGGGTGCTGCATCCGGCCACGCCGGGCTCGCCGGGCCATGAGCATTGGCAGTCGCTGTGTTCGTCCGCGGCCGGGCTGCTGACGGTGGAGCTGGACCCGCGCTTCTCCGCGGCACAGGGGGATGCCTTCGTCGATGCCCTGAAGCTGTTCCGGATTGCCTGGTCGTGGGGCGGGCCGGTCAGCCTGGCGGTGCCGTATCACGCTGCGCGCATGCGGCGCCTGCCCACGCCCTACCAGGGCACGCTGGTGCGGCTGTGCATCGGCCTGGAAGTTGTGGACGACCTGATCGCCGACCTCGCGCAGGCCAAGGACTCAGCCCTTGGTGCCGGATGAGACCTTGTGTCTCATCAGGCGGCCTTTCTCTCTTTCCCAGTCGCGCTTCTTCTCGGTCTCGCGCTTGTCGTGCATCTGCTTGCCCTTGGCCAGCGCGATCTCGGCCTTCACCAGGCCGCCCTTGTAATGCAGGTTGAGCGGCACCAGGGTGTAGCCCTTCTGCTCGATCTTGCCGATGAGCCGTCGGATCTGGTCCTTGTGCATCAGGAGCTTCTTGGTGCGGTCGGCCTCAGGGAGCACATGGGTCGAGGCGGTGCGCAAGGCATTGATGCGGCAGCCGATCAGGTAGAGCTCGCCGTCCTTGATGACCACATAGCCGTCGGTGAGCTGGACCTGGCCGGCACGGATCGCCTTGACCTCCCAGCCGGACAGCACGATGCCCGCCTCGAAGCGTTCCTCGATGAGGTAGTTGTAGAGGGCTTTGCGGTTTTCGGCGATGGACATGGGAGGCAAGGTGAGGGCGCGAGCCCTAACTACAATCCCGGCATTGTATGAAGCACGTCAAGAAGTCCGTCCTGCTGTGGTACTCGCCGCGCGAAATGTACGACCTCGTCACCGGCGTGGCGGACTATCCCGTCTTCCTGCCCTGGTGCGAGAAGGCCGACATCCTCTCGGAAGCCGAGCACGAGATGACGGCGCGCCTGACGCTGCGCTACGCTGGCCTGCACCACGCGTTCACGACCCGCAACACCCACCAGGCGCCTGAACTGGTGGTGGTGGAGCTGGTGGACGGCCCGTTCTCGGAGCTGGCCGGCGAGTGGCGCTTCCAGCCCCTGGGCAGTGGGCCGACCGGGCCGTCGGCCTGCAAGGTCGAGCTCGATCTGCGCTACGCCTTTGCCAGCACGGCCCTGCAGACGCTGGTGAGCCCCGTGTTCGACCGCATCGCCAACACCCTGGTCGATTCCTTTGTGCGGCGGGCCGAGCAGGTCTATGGGGCCCGCTGAGGTGAAGATCGAGGTGGTCTATGCGAGCGCGCCGCACCAGGTGGACCTGGTGACGCTGGACCTGCCCCAAGGGGCGACCGTGCGCGAGGCCCTGGAGGCCAGCGGCCTGCCGCAGCGGCACGAAGGCCTGCTTGATCCGACCCTGCACCGAGTGGGGGTGTGGGGGCGTGCAGCAGGGCTGGACGACCCGCTGCGGGAGCGAGACCGAGTGGAGGTCTACCGGCCGCTCACTGTGGACCCGAAGGAAGCACGACGCCTGCGCTATCGCAAGCAACCGCGCAAGCCACGACGGACAGGGTGAGCCGTTTCAGTCGCAGTTCGCGGCGATGAGCTCGCGCGTGCGGGCGGTTTCAGCCGCCCGGGCTTCGTCGCCGAGGATCTCGCGCTCGCCCTGGGCATTCGTGCGGGCGATGCGCACGCCGCTGTCGAGGGTCTGCATGTAGTTGCGCGCCCGGGCGCAGTTCTCGGCGCGGGCCTGGGCGACCTTGTCCTTCTCGGCCTTTTCCTTGGCCTGCCGGGCCTGTTCCTCGGCGCGGCGGCGGGCTTCGAGATCCTTGTCCACCCCGGGTGCGGACGCGGCGGCAGCAGCCGGTGACGCCGGGGTTTCGGCCGCGGGCGCCGGGGCGAAACTGCGCACGTTCGACGGGCGCTGCAGGATGTCGCGCTCAGGAACCGTGGCCGGCGGCGGGCGGTCGCTGTACTGCACCTTGCCGGCACCGTCCTTCCACTTCCATTGCGCGGCTGCCGGCAAGGCCGCCGCCAGACCCAGGGCCAGACCAAGGCAAGCCAGCAGCGTGCGAGACGTGGAATTTTTCATGCGGGCAAGTGTAGCGGCCGCTCACCCAGCCGACCAAGGGGGCCGGCCCCGGTGCCACCGCCGTTCGTGACGGATCGCACAGACCCTTGGGGCGTCCAGGCCACACCGCCCCCGGGGCAGGGGGGCTGGCCGCTTCCGTATAATCGCGCTTTGCGTCTGGAGCTTCCCTCATGCGCCTCCTCGGTAAAGCGCTCACCTTCGACGATGTGTTGCTGGTGCCGGCGTTCTCCCAAGTCCTCCCACGCGACACCTCGCTCGCGACCCGTCTCACCCGCAACATCACCCTGAACCTGCCGCTGGTGTCCGCTGCCATGGACACGGTCACCGAGGCGCGCCTGGCGATTGCCATCGCCCAGGAGGGTGGCTGCGGCATCGTGCACAAGAACCTCTCGCCGCGCGAGCAGGCGGCCGAGGTGGCCAAGGTCAAGCGCTACGAATCGGGCGTGCTGCGCGACCCGATCACCATCTCGCCCGACACCACGGTGCGCCAGGTCAAGGCCCTGTCCGACCAGCACGGCATCTCGGGCTTCCCGGTGCTCGAAGGCAAGACCGTGGTGGGCATCGTCTCGGGGCGCGACCTGCGTTTCGAGACCCGCATGGACGCGCCAGTGCGCGAGATCATGACGCCGCGCGAGCGGCTCATCACGGTGAAGGAGGGCGCCTCGATCAACGACGGCAAGGCCCTGATGCACAAGCACAAGCTCGAGCGCGTGCTGGTGGTGAACGATGCGTTTGAGCTGCGCGGCCTGATGACGGTGAAGGACATCACCAAGCAGACCAACTTCCCGAATGCCGCGCGCGACTCGCAAGGCAAGCTGCGCGTGGGCGCCGCCGTGGGCGTGGGCGAGGGCACGGAAGAGCGTGTCGAGCTGCTGGTGAAGGCCGGTGTGGACGCCATCGTGGTGGACACCGCGCACGGCCACAGCGCTGGCGTGATCGAGCGCGTGCGCTGGGTCAAGAAGAACTTCCCGGGCGTGGACGTGATCGGCGGCAACATCGCCACCGGCGCGGCGGCGCTGGCCCTGGTGGAAGCCGGGGCGGATGCGGTGAAGGTGGGCATCGGCCCCGGTTCGATCTGCACGACCCGCATCGTGGCCGGCGTGGGCGTGCCCCAGATCACCGCGATCGACAACGTGGCCAGTGCGCTGCACGGCTCGGGCGTGCCGCTCATTGCCGATGGTGGCGTCCGCTACTCGGGCGATATCGCCAAGGCGATCGCCGCAGGCGCCAGCACCGTGATGATGGGCGGCATGTTCGCCGGCACCGAAGAGGCGCCCGGCGAGGTCATCCTCTACCAGGGCCGCAGCTACAAGAGCTACCGCGGCATGGGCTCGATCGGCGCGATGAAGGCCGGCTCGGCCGACCGCTACTTCCAGGAAAACGACGAGACCACCAACCCCAACGCCGACAAGCTCGTGCCCGAAGGCATCGAGGGGCGGGTGCCCTATAAGGGCTCCGTGGTGGCCATCCTGTACCAGATGGCCGGCGGCCTGAAGGCCTCGATGGGCTACTGCGGCTGCGCCACCATCGAAGACATGCGCAGCAAGGCCGAGTTCGTCGAGATCACCTCGGCCGGCATCCGCGAAAGCCATGTCCATGACGTGCAGATCACCAAGGAAGCCCCGAACTACCGGGTCGAGTGATCGGCGCACCCCACGCACACAGGCAGCACCGGGTGCTGCCTTTTTTCCTTTTCGCTACAGGCCCGAACCGTGCACGACAAGATCCTCATCCTCGATTTCGGCTCCCAGGTCACCCAGCTGATCGCCCGGCGTGTGCGTGAAGCCCACGTCTATTGCGAGATCCATCCCAACGACGTGTCGGATGACTTCATCCGCAGCTTTGCGCCCAAGGGCATCATCCTCTCGGGCAGCCACGCCAGCACCTACGAAGACCACGAGCTGCGTGCCCCGCAGGCCGTGTGGGACCTGGGCGTGCCGGTGCTGGGCATCTGCTACGGCATGCAGACCATGGCGGTGCAGCTGGGTGGCAAGGTCGAGTGGAGCGACCACCGCGAGTTCGGCTATGCCGAGGTGCGCGCGCGCGGCCACACCAAGCTGCTCAACGGCATCGAGGACTTCCGCACCGCCGACGGCTACGGCATGCTGCAGGTGTGGATGAGCCACGGCGACAAGGTCACCGAGCTGCCCCCGGGCTTCAAGCTCATGGCCTCCACGCCGAGCTGCCCCATCGCCGGCATGGCCGACGAGACCCGCGGCTACTACGCCGTGCAGTTCCACCCCGAGGTCACCCATACCGTGCAGGGCAAGGCGCTGCTCACGCGCTTCGTGCGCGAGATCTGCGGTGCCGCGGGCGACTGGATCATGGGCGACTACATCGAAGAAGCCGTGGCCCGCATCCGCGAGCAGGTGGGTGATGAGGAGGTCATCCTTGGCCTGTCGGGCGGGGTCGATTCCAGCGTGGCGGCCGCGCTCATCCACCGCGCCATCGGCGACCAGCTTACCTGCGTGTTCGTCGACCATGGCCTGCTGCGCCTGAACGAAGGCGACATGGTGATGGACATGTTCGCGGGCAAGCTGCATGCGCGCGTGGTGCGCGTCGATGCGAGCGAACTCTTCCTCGGCAAGCTGGCGGGCGTGAGCGACCCCGAAGCCAAGCGCAAGATCATCGGCGGCCTGTTCGTCGACGTGTTCAAGGCCGAGGCCGCAAAGATCAAGGAAACGCATGCGCGCCACGTGGCCTGGCTGGCACAAGGCACCATCTATCCCGACGTGATCGAGTCGGGTGGAGCCAAGAGCAAGAAGGCCGTCACCATCAAGAGCCACCACAACGTGGGCGGCCTGCCCGAGCAACTGGGCCTGAAGCTGCTGGAGCCGCTGCGCGAACTCTTCAAGGACGAGGTGCGCGAACTGGGCGTGGCCCTGGGTCTGCCGCCCGAGATGGTCTACCGCCACCCCTTCCCGGGCCCCGGCCTGGGCGTGCGCATCCTGGGCGAGGTGAAGAAGGACTACGCCGACCTGCTGCGCCGGGCCGACGCCATCTTCATCGAGGAACTGCGCAACACCAAGGACGAAGCCACCGGCAAGAGCTGGTACGACCTCACCAGCCAGGCCTTTGCCGTCTTCCTGCCGGTCAAGAGCGTGGGCGTGATGGGCGACGGCCGCACCTACGACTACG
>CAZKGD010000047.1:0-23299 GCA_964552215.1 uncultured Caldimonas sp. | reverse complement strand
TCAGCGCCTTCTTGCCGGCCTTGACCTTGGGATTGGTCAGCTCCTCGATCTCTTCCAGCACCTTCTGCGCGCTGGTGCCCGGCGGCAGTTCGGTCACGACCAGCTGCCACTGCCCGCGTGCCAGGTCCTCGATCTTCCAGCGCGCGCGCACCTTCAGGCTGCCACGGCCGCCGGCATAGGCCTCGCGGATGTCGCTCGCGCTGCTGATGATCTGGCCGCCCCCCGGGAAGTCCGGCCCGGGCAGCAGGCCGAAGAGTTCGTCGTCGGAGAGCCTGTCGTTCTTGATCAACGCCACCGCAGCCGCCGCGACTTCGCGCAGGTTGTGCGAGGGGATCTCGGTGGCCAGGCCCACGGCGATGCCGCTGGCACCATTGAGCAGCACGAAGGGCAGGCGCGCAGGCAGCTGGCGCGGCTCCTGCGTCGAGCCGTCGTAGTTGGGGATGAAATCGACCGTGCCCTCGTCGATCTCGTCGAGCAGCAGCCGCGTGATCGGCGCCAGGCGGGCCTCGGTGTAGCGCATGGCCGCTGCGCCGTCACCGTCACGCGAACCGAAGTTGCCGTGGCCGTCGATGAGCGGATAGCGCTGGCTGAAGTCCTGCGCCATGCGCACCAGCGCGTCGTAGGCCGCCGTGTCCCCATGCGGGTGGTAGCGGCCCAGCACGTCGCCCACCACGCGCGCGCTCTTCACCGGCTTGGCGCCACCGCTGCCGGTGAAGCTCAGGCCCATGCGCTCCATCGCATAGAGGATGCGCCGCTGCACGGGTTTCTGCCCGTCGCACACATCGGGCAGGGCCCGGCCCTTCACCACGCTCAGGGCGTACTCCAGGTAGGCGCGTTCCGCGTAACGGGCCAGGGTCAGGTTGTCGTCGCCCTCGCCACCGCTCGAAAAATCCATCGTGGTCTGGTCCATCATGTCTGTGCACCGCCCTCGTCGGCGGTCTCCTGGCCCGTCTCGACCCGGGCACGGTATTCGTCTTCGAGCATCGACATCACGATGAGCGATTCATAGCCGTGATCGGTCAGCACGCTCTCGCGCAGCCGTCCTTCCTCGACGAAGCCCTCGGTGTCGTACAGCGTCTTGGCACGGGTGTTGTGGGGCCGCACGTCCAGCCAGAAGCGGTGCGCCCCCAGCTCGTTGAAGGCGATGCGCTTGAGCAGGCGCAGGCAGGCCCGGCCCAGCCCCTGGCCCTTGGGCTGGATCACCATGCGCTTGAGTTCGATCGAGCGGTGCCGGTTGCGGCAGCCCACCAGGATCACGAACCCCACCGGCACGTGCGCCTCGCCGGTTTCGACGATGAAGTGACGGAAATCGGGGATGCGCACGGCCGCCTCGTGCTGCGTGCGATCCCAGGGGGTGATCGTGGGCCGGTTGACCGGATCGTTCTCCATCGCCACGACCTGGTCCAGGTCGTCGATCAGGGTGGGCCGCAGGCGGACCCGGGTGTTGCCGAGCATCGGTGGCCCTTCAGATGTCGATGTCCACGGCGTCGCCGTGCAGTTCCATCAGGTCGCGGCGCGCCTGGGCCTCGCCCTTGCCCATGAGCTTGTTCATCGAGCGCTCCGTGTCGGCAAAGCCCAGGTCGCCATAGGCCACCTGCAGCAAACGCCGGGTGTCGGGATTGAGCGTGGTTTCCCAGAGCTGCTCGGCGCTCATCTCGCCCAGCCCCTTGAAGCGGCTGATCGTCCAGGCGCCTTCGCGGCAGCCTTCCTTGCGCAGCTTGTCGAGGATGGCCGTGAGTTCGCCCTCGTCCAGGGCATAGAGCTTGGCCGCGGGCTTCTTGCCGCGGGCCGGCGCGTCCACGCGGAAGAGCGGCGGCTTGGCCACGTACACGTGGCCGCGCTCGATCAGCTTTGGGAAATGGCGGAAGAAGAGCGTGAGCAGCAGCACCTGGATGTGCGAGCCGTCCACGTCGGCATCCGACAGGATGCAGATCTTGCCATAGCGCAGGCCGGAGAGGTCCGGTTCGTCGTTCGGCCCGTGCGGGTCCACGCCGATGCCCACGGCGATGTCGTGGATCTCGTTGTTCTTGAACAGCAGGTCACGCTCCACCTCCCAGGCGTTGAGCACCTTTCCGCGCAGCGGCAGGATGGCCTGGGTTTCCTTGTCGCGGCCCATCTTGGCGCTGCCGCCAGCCGAGTCGCCTTCCACCAGGAAGACTTCGTTGAGCGACAGGTCGCGGCTTTCGCAGTCGGTGAGCTTGCCGGGCAGCACGGCCACGCCCGAGCCGCGCCGCTTCTCGACCTTCTGCCCGGCCCGCTGGCGGGCCTGGGCCTGCTTGATCACCAGCTCGGCCAGCTTCTTGCCCTGGTCCACGTGCTGGTTCAGCCACAGCTCCAACGCCGGCTTCACATAGGTGGACACCAGGCGCAGCGCATCGCGGCTGTTCAGCCGCTCCTTGGTCTGGCCCTGGAACTGCGGGTCGAGCACCTTGGCGCTGAGCACGAAGCTCGCCCGCGAGAACACATCCTCGGGCATCAGCTTCACGCCCTTGGGCAGGAGACTGTGCAACTCGATGAAGCCCTTGACCGCGCCGAACAGGCCGTCCTTCAGGCCCGCCTCGTGCGTACCCCCGGCCACCGTGGGGATCAGGTTGACATAGCTCTCGCGCATCGGCGCACCGTCTTCGGTGAAGGCCACGCACCAAGCGGCGCCCTCCCCCTCGGCGAAGTTCTCGGTCTCGCCTTCCTCGGCATAGTGCTCGCCCTCGAAGAGCGAGATCACCGGGTCGGTGGGCAGGGTCTGCAGCAGGTAGTCGCGCAAGCCGCCCTTGTAGAGCCAGGTCTGGGTCTCTCCGCTCTTTTCATAGGTGAGCGTGACGGTCACCCCCGGCATCAGCACCGCCTTGCTGCGCAGCAGATGCACCAGCTCGTGCTTCGGCAACTCGGCACTCTCGAAGTACTTCGCGTCGGGCCAGGCCCGCACCGTGGTGCCCTGCTTGCGCTCACCCGTCTCGGCCTTGCGTTGCGCCAGGGGCTCGATCACGTCCCCGCCGCTGAAGGCCAGGCTGGCCGCCTTGCCCTCGCGCCAGACCTGCACCTGCAGGCGTTTCGACAGCGCATTGGTCACGCTCACGCCCACACCATGCAGGCCCCCGGAGAAGCTGTACGCGCCACCCGAGCCCTTGTCGAACTTGCCGCCGGCATGCAGCCGCGTGAAGACGATCTCCACCACCGGCACCTTCTCCTCCGGGTGCAGCCCGAAGGGAATGCCGCGGCCGTCGTCCTCGACGCTGACCGAGCCGTCGATGTGCACGGTGACCGCAATGCGCCGCCCGAAACCGGCCAGGGCCTCGTCGGCAGCGTTGTCGATGACTTCCTGGATGATGTGCAGCGGGTTGTCGGTGCGCGTGTACATGCCCGGGCGCTGCTTGACGGGCTCCAGGCCCTTGAGCACGCGGATGGACGCTTCGCCGTAGCTGCCGGCGCCGGCGGAGGAAGACGGACTGGTTCGAGTAGCCATATGGCCCGCGATTCTAGGACTGCAGCTTGCAACACCTTCCGAGCCCGGTCGGTGGTAGTCTGTGCGCCGCACCTGCGGCCGGCGCCGCAGGCCGACAGATGTATCACCGCTTTACAGGAAGTCCGATGTCCCGACCCTTTGTGCGCCTCGCCTGCGGCGTGGCTGTCCTCGCTTCACTGGCTCCGCTGGCTCAGGCCGCCGATCTCGACAGCATCAACCTGCTGACCCAGCGCGAATTCCGCCAGCTCAGCGAGGACGTGGCAGCCGCCACCTCCTTCAAGCCGCTGGCGGGTGCCGCACCCGGAGGCGTCACGGGGTTCGACATCGGCGTGACGCTCTCGGCCACCGAACTGGCGCACCGCGGCGTGTGGCGCAGGGCGTCTGGCGGCTCCAGCGTGCCCGACGTGGTGCCCGTGCTGGGCGTACGCGCCCACAAGGGCCTACCGCTGAATCTTGATGTGGGTGTGTTCTACAACACCCTGCCCGACTCCAATGTGCGCGCCACCGGCGGCGAGCTGCGCTGGGCCGCCCTGCCCGGCAACGCCGTGCTGCCGGCCGTGGCTTTCCGGCTGTCGGCGTCATCGCTGTCGGGCGTGGACCAGATGAAGCTGCGCACCACGGGTGCGGACGTGTCCATCTCGAAGGGCTTCCTCTTCATCACGCCCTATGCCGGCGTCGGTCAGGTGCATGTGCGCTCCTCCGCACGCGGCGCACCGGCGCTTCGCAGCGAAAGCTTCACCCAGACCAAGCTCTTCGCTGGCGCCAACGTGGGCCTGGGCATCGGCAACCTCGCCTTCGAGGCCGACAAGACCGGCGACACCAGCAGCTTCGGCGTCAAGCTCAGCCTCGGCTTCTGAGCCCCGGTGCGCGTGCGGCCGCGCGCCGCACGCGTTCTGCGGCAAAACGCTAAAGTGCAGGGATGTCTGCCGATTCCTCCGCTGCCGCCTCCCCTGCCCCCCGCCTGTCGATGACGCAGGTGCTGATCTGTGGCGCCCTGATTGTCACGCTGTCGATGGGCATCCGCCACGGCTTCGGCCTGTGGTTGCAGCCCATCACCATGGAGCGGGGCTGGACCCGCGAGACCTTCGCCTTCGCGATCGCGATCCAGAACCTGATGTGGGGCGCCACCGGCCCCATTGCCGGCATGCTGGCCGACCGCTTCGGTGCCTTCCGCGTGCTGCTGGCCGGCGCCGTGCTGTACGCCGTGGGCCTGGTGCTGATGGGCCTGGCCACGTCGGGCCTGGCCTTCACCGGCAGCGCCGGCCTGCTGCTGGGCATGGCCCAGGCGGGCACCACGTATGCCGTCATCTACGGCGTGATCGGCCGCAACGTGGCGCCCGAAAAGCGCTCGTGGGCCATGGGCGTGGCCGCCGCAGCCGGCTCCTTCGGCCAGTTCCTGATGGTGCCGGTGGAAAACTGGCTGATCGGCAGCTTCGGCTGGCAGAACGCCCTCTTCATCCTGGGCTGCCTGGCGCTGGCCATCATGCCGCTGGCCATCGGCCTGAAGGAACCCAAGGTTCCTGGCCACGTGGTGGGCTTCCAGCAAAGCATCGGCCAGGCCCTGCGCGAAGCCTTCGGCTACCGCAGCTTTCAGTTGCTGATGGCCGGCTACTTCGTCTGCGGCTTCCAGGTGGTCTTCATCGGGGTGCACATGCCCAGCTACCTCAAGGACCAGGGGATGTCGCCCGAGGTGGCCACCTATGCGCTGGCGCTCATCGGCCTGTTCAACGTCTTCGGCACCTACGCGGCCGGCAGCCTGGGCCAGCGCCTGGCCAAGCGCCACATCCTCGCTGCGATCTACCTCCTGCGCTCCGTGGCCATCGTGGCCTTCCTGTGGGCGCCGCTCACGCCCATGAGCGTCTATGTCTTCTCGGCCGTGATGGGCGTGCTGTGGCTGTCCACCGTGCCGCCCACCAATGCGGTCGTGGCGCAGATCTTCGGTGTGCAGTACCTGTCGATGCTGGGCGGCTTCGTCTTCTTCAGCCACCAGATCGGCTCCTTCCTGGGCGTGTGGCTGGGGGGCCTGCTCTACGACAGCACCGGCAGCTACGACATCGTCTGGTGGATCGCCGTGGCCCTGGGCGTCTTTGCCGCCCTGGTCAACCTGCCGGTGCGGGAAACCGCCATCCAGCGGGCCGCCCCGGCTGCGGCATGATGGAGCCATGAACCCGATGCGCCACCCCCGTGTGCTCCAGGCTCTGGCCTGGACGGTGGGCGTGCTCGTGCTGCTCGGGGTCTTCGCCTGGTATGCCCAGCCGGCCATGGTGGTCGAGCTCGCCAACCAGCTCTGGAATTGTTTCTAGGCCTTCCATGCGGGTGATCGTGTTGACCGGTGCCTCCGAGGGCATCGGGGCGGAAATGGCGCGCCAGCTGGCGCAACGGCAGGGCCAGCAGCTGGCACTCGTGCTGGCCGCGCGCAACGTGGAACGGCTCGAATCCGTCGCCCACCAGTGCCGGGCGTTCGGCGCCCAGGCCCTCGTCCAGCGCACCGACGTGGGTGTCGAGTCCGAATGCCGCGCGCTGATCCAGGCCGCCGTGCAGACCTACGGGCGGCTCGATGGCCTGATCAACAACGCCGGCATGTCGGCCCACGCCCTGCTGCGCGAAGTCGATGACCTGGGTTGGTACGAGCAGCTCATGCGCATCAACCACTGGGGCGCCGTGTGGTGCACCCATGCCGCCCTGCCCCACCTGCTGGCCAGCCAGGGGCGGCTGTGCGCCGTCAGCAGCCTCGCGGGGTTGGTGGGTGTGCCCGGACGTACGGCCTACAGTGCCACCAAGTTCGCGATGACCGGCTTCTTCGAGGCCTTGCGGGTCGAGCTCATCGGCACGGGGGTCAGCGTGACCACGGCCTACCCAGGCGTGGTGGACACCGAGATCCGCCGGCGCGGCTACAACGCCGCCGGCCAGCCCGCCGGCAAAAGCGGTCTGGATGAACGCGGCGCCATGCCGGTCGAAACCTGCGCCCGGCTGATCATCGAGGGCATGGAGCATCGCCGTCGCGAGGTGGTGATGACGGCCCAGGGCCGGGTCGGCCGCTGGCTCAAGCTGCTCGCCCCGGGTCTGGTCGACCGCATGGCGCTGGCGGCTCTGCATCAGGACGCGCGGCCACGATGAGCGAATCTCCGGCCCATGGACAGGAGGCCCCGTCGGCCTGGGTGCAGCGCTGGGCCCATCTCATCCCGGCGGGCGGCACGGTGCTTGACGTGGCCTGTGGTGCCGGCCGCCACCTGCGCTGGCTGGCCGGCCGCGGCCATCCGGTCACCGGGGTGGATCGCGATGTGCAAGCCGTGGCCGCGCTGCAGGACCTGGGTGAGATCGTCGTGGCCGACATCGAGAACGGCCCCTGGCCTTTCGCCGGGCGGCGCTTTGCGGCCGTGGTGGTCACGAACTACCTCTGGCGGCCGCTGCTCCCCACCCTGGTCGACGCCGTGGCCCCGGGGGGTATCCTGCTCTACGAAACCTTCGCTGCCGGCAACGAAACGGTCGGGCGCCCCCGCAACCCCGATTTCCTGTTGCGTCCGGGCGAACTGCTCGAGGCCGCCCGCCCGGCCCTGCGGGTGGTGGCCTACGAGGACGGCTATGCCGAGCCGCCGCCGCGCTTCATCCAGCGTCTGGCGGCCGTCCGCGAGGCCTCGCCCGGCCCGGTGGTGCACCGGCTGGCCTGAGCGCCGGCCGGGCAAGGTCAGATGGGTAGAATCAAAGCATTCACAGGATCATTCCCATGACACGCATTACCGGCAGCATCGTGGCCTTGGTCACGCCCATGCACG
The DNA here is from genome assembly GCA_964552215.1 of uncultured Caldimonas sp. Taxonomy (GTDB): domain Bacteria; phylum Pseudomonadota; class Gammaproteobacteria; order Burkholderiales; family Burkholderiaceae_C; genus Caldimonas. The sequence goes on along the minus strand of CAZKGD010000047.1, from coordinate 16,066 downwards.
AAGATGGCAGCCTCGACCAGGACGGCCTGCGCAAGCTGATCGACTGGCATATCGCAGAAGGCACCGACTGCATCGGTGTGGTGGGCACCACCGGCGAATCCCCCACCGTCACCGTGGAGGAACAGGCCGAGATCATCCGCATCGCCGTCGAGCACGCCAAGGGCCGGGTGCCCATCATGGCGGGCGCGGGGGCCAATTCCACCAGAGAAGCCGTCGAACTCTCGAAGTTCGCCAAGCAGGCCGGCGCCGACTGCACGCTGCAGGTGGTGCCCTACTACAACAAGCCCACCCAGGAAGGCATCTACCGTCATTTCAAGGCGATTGCCGAAGCGGTGGACATCCCGATGGTGCTGTACAACGTGCCCGGCCGCACGGTGGCCGACATGCAGCACGAGACCGTGCTGCGTCTGGCCCAGGTGCCCGGCATCATCGGCATCAAGGAGGCCACCGGCAACATCGACCGCGCCGCCTGGCTGATCAAGCAGGCGCCCAAGGGCTTCGCCATCTATTCAGGCGACGACCCGACCGCGGTCGCACTGATGCTGCTGGGTGGGCATGGCAACGTGAGCGTCACCGCCAACGTGGCGCCCAAGGCCATGCACGAGTTGTGCGCGGCGGCGATCGCGGGCGATGCCCGCCGCGCCACCGAGATCCACATGCGCCTGCTGCCGCTGCACAAGCAGCTTTTCGTCGAACCCAACCCCATCCCGGTGAAGTGGGCGCTGCAACGCATGGGCATCGTGGGTGGGGCGCTGCGCCTGCCGCTGACCCCGCTGGGCGAAGCCTCCCAGCGCGCCGTGGAACAAGCCCTGCGCGAAGCAGGTCTGATCTGAGCTGGCACCCGGCCCGGGCCTGCCCCGGGGCGCTGCCGGTTCCCCAAGGTAACGGAGAACACTTTTGCTGAACGCGTTCCTGATCCGGCCGGTCCCGGCCGCCTGTATGGCCTTGCTGGCGCTCACCCTGGCCGGCTGCTCGTCGGTATCGAATGTCCTGTCGGGCGACAAGGTGGACTACCGCAGCGGGAGCACCGTGCGTGAGAACAACCTGGACGTGCCCCCCGACCTGACCCAGCTGTCGCGCGATTCGCGCTACGCCATGTCAGGCGGCAGTGTGAGCGCCACCAGCTTCCAGGGCACGCGGCCTGCTGCGGGCGCCACCCCCAGCGTGGCCCCTCGCGAGCTCGGCCAGGCGCGCATCGAACGCGCGGGCAACCAGCGCTGGCTGGTCGTAGACCTGCCGCCTGAGCAGCTCTGGCCCCGCTTGCGCAGCTTCTGGCAGGACATCGGCCTGAACCTCGAAGTCGACGCGCCAGAGGCCGGGATCATGGAAACGGAGTGGGCCGAAAACCGGGCCAAGTTGCCCCAGGACATCATCCGCCGCACGCTCGGACGCGTGCTGGAATCGTTCTACTCGACCGGCGAGGTGGATCGTTACCGCATCCGCGTCGAGCGCACGGCCGAGGGCAGCGAGGTCTACCTCAGCCATCGCGGCATGGAAGAGGTCTACACCAACCAGTTGCAGGAAAGCACCCGCTGGCAACCCCGTGCGTCGGACCCCGACATGGAAGCGGTCATGCTCACCCGGCTGCTGAACCACCTGGGCAAGACGGCCGAACAGGCACGGGCCACGGTCGCGCAGGCGCCCGCCCAGCAGCCGCCGCGGGCACGGGTGATCGATGAGGAAGGCGCCCCGCTGGTGCTCGTGGACGATGGCTTCGATCGCGCCTGGCGCCGCGTGGGCTTGACACTGGATCGTAGCGGCTTCACGGTCGAGGATCGCGACCGGGCCCGAGGGGTGTACTTCGTGCGCTATGTCGAGCCCCGCGCACCGCAGCCCGAGCCGGGCCTGCTGGGACGCGTGTTCGGACGCGGAAATGCCGAAGCGCCCAAGCCGCAGCGCTACCGCATCGAAGTGCAGTCGCGCGGCGAGCGCAGCGCCGTGTTGCTCAGCAACGAGCAGGGCCAACGCCAGGCCGGGGACGCCGCCCGCCGCATCCTGGCTCTGGTGGCTGAAGATCTGCGTTGACCCAAGGTCTTAATACCCGCTGAAACATTTATCACAAATATATTTGCGGGCTAACATTCAAATACTTTTGCACACAAAAAAGCCGCCCTGTGGGCGGCTTTTGTTTTGCGCTGCAGGCTTATTTCGAGGCAGCGGCAGACGCAGCTTCGGCCACGGCGGCAGCAGCTTCGGAAGCAGCATTGGCGGTAGCAGCGGCTGCGTCGGAGGCAGCATCGACCACGGCGGAAGCGGCTTCAGCCACGGGAGCAGGGGCAGGCGCTGCGGCCGGGGTTTCCACGGCGGGCGCAGGAGCTTCTTCCTTCTTGCCGCAGGCGGCCAGGGCCAGAGCGGCGACGATGGAAGCCAACACGAGCGACTTGTTCATTGCATGTTCCTCGAAAGGGTCGAACCAGGTGAATGATTTTGGGCGGGAGGTGGGGCCGATAACCGTCGGGTTGCGGCTCCACTCAAACCGGGCTGTATTATATCTAGGGTTTGCCCTAAATCACAAACCAAGGGTTGTGACGGGGAATGCCGGCACCCCGCGCGCCGCCAACTCCTGGACCTGTTCGTTCACCCGCAGCAGGTCGGCCGCCGCCGTGTCGACGAAGCCGCGATAGCGGATCGGATCCACCACCCGCACGGCCTGCAGGCCGGGAGCGAACCAGAAGCATGGCATCTGCGAGGGCTCGATCTCGGACAGGGCCAGGCACTCCACCACATGGCCCCAGTCGCGCCGCCAGTTCACCCAGCGCGCATGGCGTCGCGGGACCTCATCGAAGTGGCAGGCCAGCAGCGCCAGGCGCCGGTGAGCGTAGGCCCAGCGCGTGAGTGCCTCCACCACGGCTCGTTCACCCAGGGGCCAATCGGCGAAATCGACGTCGCACAGCCAGATCTCGCGGCAGCCCTGCTCGGCTGCCCGCTCGAAGGCCTTCACGATCTCGCGGTGGAAATCGGACCGGCTCGCGATGGGAGGGATCGGGGCCTTGGAAGAGGAAGTGTCCATGGCGGAAGTCTCCAGGGGTCAGGCCGTATGCCTCTCGATGGGGTGCAGCCAGCCGTCATCGGCCCAACGGGTGAGCAAGGCCCGCGCGGCCTCGCTGGCGGCCTGCCAGGCCCTGGCGTCCAGACGCCGCGCATCGGCCAGGCGACGCATCAGCCGCGCATCGGCGCCCGCAGCGCGAAAGGCCTCACCGTTGATGAAGACGTGTTGGCTGTCGTACATCATCCGCGTGCGCCGGTCCAGTTGCAGCCCATGGGACAGGTCGGCACCCGCGCCGATGTCGAACCAGACGCCCGACTTCGGCTCGGTGAGGTATTCCCCAAGAGCGCATTCCAGCGGACCACGCTCGCGCAGGAGCGACTGCACGGCATCGAGCGCAAACTGCTGCAGGGCCTCGGGCACACGCCCTGGCGTGGCGGTGGCGGCCTGCTTCGGGTCGGTGTAGAGCGGGCTGTCGTCCTCCCCGTCGCGGGCCTCGAGCTCGCGCACCAGCACCTCGCGCAGCAGTTCTTCCCGGCGCGGCGCGCGAAAGCCGATCGAGGCGGTCATGCACTCGCCCTCGGCCACACCGTCGTGCGCCCAGCGCGGCGGCAGATAGAGCATGTCGCCGGGCTCCAGCACATGTTCTTCCTCGGCCCGGAAGTTGGCGAGGATCTTCAGCGGCACGCCGTCCACCAGACGGGCGTCGTCGAGCCGACCAATGCGCCAGCGCCGCTTGCCGTGCACCTGCAGCAAAAAGACGTCGTACGAGTCGAAATGCGGCCCCACGCCGCCGCCATCGCTGGCGTAGGAGATCATCAGGTCGTCCAGGCGCGCATCCGGCACGAAGCGGAAAGCCTGCAGCAGGCGGTGGGCCGGGTCATGGTGCAAATCCACGCCCTGCACCAGCACCGTCCAGCCCGGGCGCGACAGCGGCGGCAAGGCCCGTCGCGGCAAGGGGCCATGGCGCACCTGCCAGCGGCCGTCGGCCTGGCGGATCAGGCGCGACTCCACATCCTCGCGCGCGGCCAGGGCAAAGAGTTCATCGCGCGCGGGCAGGTCGATCGGCAGGGGCAGCGCCTGTCGCACGAGCAGCGGTCGCTTGTGCCAATGTCGGCGCATGAAGGTCTCGGGGCTGAGCCCCCCGAGCAGGGCCAGGGGTCGTGAAATCTGCATGGGTGCCATTGTGCGATCATTGCTCATGCGCATCACTTCTCCCTGTGTCGTCAGCCTCACCTGGCGACTCGAAGACACCCTGGGCCACCTCATCGACGAGCTGGCCGAACCCGTCGAGTTCTTCTACGGCGGTGATGACCTGCTGGCCAAGGTCGAGGAGGCCCTCGAGGGCCAGGACGTGGGTTTCGAGGCCCATTTGCACCTGGAACCCGAACACGCCTTTGGCGACTACGATCCCGCGCTGGTCTTCTTCGAAGATCGCAAGATCTTCTCCGAGCACATCGAGCCCGGCATGCAGTTCGATGGCCTGCCTGAGGGCGTCACGACGCGGGACCTGCCGGCCGACCAGATCTACACCATCACCGAGGTCTATGACAGCCACGTGGTGCTCGATGGCAACCACCCGCTGGCGGGGATCGCCCTGCGGCTGTCGCTGAAGGTGCGCGACGTGCGCGAGGCCGATGACGAAGAGATCGAACGCGGTTCGGTGGGTCAGCCTGTCATCGGCTTGATGGGTGCCGGGCGGGGCGACGAGCCCCTGCACTGAGCCTCGTCAACGCGTGCCGGTCGAGCCGAAGCCGCCCTCGCCCCGGTGCGAGGCGTCGAAGTCCTCGACGATCTCGAACTTCGCCTGAACCACCGGCACCAGCACGAGCTGGGCGATGCGCTCCATGGGTTGCACGGTGAAGGTCGTGTGCCCGCGGTTCCAGCAGCTCACCATCAGCTGGCCCTGGTAGTCGGAATCGATCAGGCCCACCAGGTTGCCCAGCACGATGCCGTGCTTGTGGCCCAGGCCCGAGCGCGGCAGGATGAGCGCAGCCAGCCCCGGATCGGCGATGTGGAGGGCCAGGCCGGTCGGGATCAGCTCGGTCTGGCCGGGCTCGAGCATCAGCGGTGCATCGAGGCAGGCACGCAGGTCCAGGCCGGCACTGCCGGCGGTGGCGTAGGCGGGCAGGTGCCCGGCCATGCGGCCATCAAGCACCTTCAGGGCAATCGGGGTCATGCGGAAACGGCGTCCAGGCGGTTGGCGATCTCGTGCACCAGCAGGCGCGCGAGGGAGAGCTTGTCGGTGCGGCGGCCGTCCTCGGGCAAGGGGCGCTCCCCCGCCGCATCGACCAGCAGCACCGCATTGTCATCCTGGCCGAAGGTGGCCGGGCCGAGGTTGGCCACGAGCAGCGGCACCCTCTTGCGCTCGCGCTTGGCACGGGCGTGCTCGGCGAGCTTTTCGCTTTCGGCGGCAAAGCCCACGCAGTAGGGTGCCTTCGGCAGGCGGGCCACGCCGGCCAGGATGTCGGGGTTCTCGACGAAGCTGAGTGCCGGGCACTGGCCCGAGCCGTCCTTCTTGAGCTTGTGTTCGGCGGCCGTGGCCGGGCGCCAGTCGGCCACCGCGGCCGTGGCGATGAAGACATCGTGGCCGGGGGCCAGCGGCAGCACGGCATCGTGCATCTGCACGGCGCTGCGTACGTCGATGCGGTGCACGCCGCGCGGCGTGGCTTGCGACACCGGGCCGGCCACGAGCGTGACCTCGGCGCCCGCTTCCCGGGCTGCGCGGGCCAGCGCAAAGCCCATCTTGCCGCTGGACAGGTTGGTGATGCCGCGCACCGGGTCGATGGCCTCGAAGGTCGGCCCGGCCGTGATCAGCACGCGGCGGCCGCGCAGCCGCTTGGGCTGGAAGAAGGCCACGATCTCGTCGAAGAGTTCCTCGGCCTCCAGCATGCGGCCATCGCCGATCTCGCCACAGGCCTGGTCGCCGTGCCCCGGGCCCAGCAGCACGGCCCCATCGGCCACCACCTGCGCCACGTTGCGACGCGTGGCCGGGTGCGACCACATTTCGCGGTTCATCGCCGGGGCCAGCAGCAAGGGGCAGGGCTGCTCCGCCATCGCCCAGGGGCGAGCCAGGCACATCAGGCTGATGAGGTCGTCGGCGCGACCTTGCGCCAGCGCCGCGATGCAGTCCGCGCTGGCCGGCGCAATCACGATGGCATCGGCCCCGCGGGTGAGGTTGATGTGCGCCATGTTGTTCGGCTCGCGCGCATCCCACTGGCTCGTTGTGACCGGCTGCCCCGACAGGGCCTGCATGGTGACGGCCGTGATGAAGTGCTCGGCGGCTTCGCTCATCACGACCTGCACCGAGGCACCCGCCTTGACGAGCAGGCGCAGCAGTTCCGCACTCTTGTAACAGGCAATGCCGCCAGAGAGGGCCAGCACCAGACGGCGGCCCCGCAGGGCGGGAAGGGATTCGGGCTTCACGGGCGGCACTTTACCCGAGCCATCGCCTTGGGAATTTTCTGTGATTTTAGTAATTTCTGAAATTTCAGGCGACACTTGCCATACATCAAGACTCGGTCGAGGCCTCCATGACCACCATGACACCCCTGGTACGCAGCTTTGTCTCCCATTTCGGCGAGATGGGCAGCCGCTGGGGCATCAATCGCACCGTCGGGCAGATCTACGCCCTGATCTTCGTCTCGCCGCATCCGCTGAACGCCGAGGACATCGCGGAGAGGCTGGAGTTCTCGCGCTCGAACGTCAGCATGGGCCTGAAGGAGCTTCAGGCCTGGCGGCTGGTGAAGCTCAAGCACCTCGCCGGCGACCGTCGCGATCACTTCGAGGCCCCCACCGACGCCTGGGAGATCTTCCGAACCCTGGCCGAGGAGCGCCGCCGGCGCGAGATCGAACCCACGCTGTCGATGCTGCGCAATGCGCTGCTGGAAGAACCCACGCAGGACGAAGACCGCATCGCCCAGGAGCGCATGAAGGGCATGCACGACCTCATCGAACTGATGACCACCTGGTTCGACGACGTGCAGCGCATGGATGCCCAGACGCTCGCCCAACTCATGAAGATGGGCTCGCGCGTGGGTAAGCTCCTCGAATACACCGGCAAGCTGCGGCCACAGCCTGCCCTGCCCCGCTGATCACCTGCCCTGCTCACCGCCATGGACGCCCTCCTCCTCGCCCGCCTGCAGTTCGCGGCCAACATCACCTTCCACATCCTCTTTCCCACCATCACGATCGCGTTGTGCTGGGTCCTGCTCTTCTTCCGCTGGCGCTGGCTGCGCACGCAGGATGCCGCCTGGCTCGGCGCCTACCGCTTCTGGACCAAGGTCTTCGCGCTGAGCTTCGCGCTGGGGGTGGTGTCGGGCATCACGATGAGCTTCCAGTTCGGCACCAACTGGCCGGGCTTCATGGAACGCGTGGGCAACATCGCCGGCCCGCTGCTGGGCTACGAGGTGCTCACCGCCTTCTTCCTCGAAGCGACCTTCCTGGGGGTGATGCTCTTCGGTCACGGCAAGGTGAGTGAAAGGGTGCACCTGCTCGCCACCTTCCTCGTGGCCCTGGGCACGACGATGAGCGCCTTCTGGATCCTCAGCCTCAATTCGTGGATGCAGACACCCGCCGGCTACGAGATCATCAACGGCGAATTCCACGTGACAAGCTGGGCCGAGGTGGTCTTCAACCCCTCCTTCCCCTACCGCCTGAGCCACATGCTGCTGGCCTCCGGTCTGACAGTGGCCTTTCTGCTGGCAGGCTTGAGCGCCTGGCAGGTCCTCAAGAACAAGGCGAATGCCTCCACGCCCAAGGTGATGCGCACCGGCCTCACGCTGGGTGCGGTGCTCATCCCGCTGCAGATCTTCGTGGGTGACCTGCACGGCCTGAACACCCTGGAGCATCAGCCTCAGAAGATCGCGGCCATGGAAGGCGTGTGGGAGACCGAGCGTGGTGCGCCGCTGCTGCTGTTCGCCTGGCCCGACGAGGCCACGCGCAGCAACCGCTTCGAGGTGGGCATCCCCAAGGGGGCGAGCCTGATCCTCACGCATGAACTCGACGGCGAAATCCGTGGCCTCAACGAATTCGTCGGCTCGCACCCGCCGGTGGCGCCGGTCTTCTTCGGCTTTCGCATCATGGTGGGCACCGGGATGCTGATGCTGCTGGCAAGCTGGCTGGGCTGGTGGCTGCTGCGCCGGCGCGGCTGGGCGCCCGAGCGGCTGCCCCGTCCGATGCTCTGGGGCTTGACCGCGATGAGCTTCTCCGGCTGGGTGGCCACGGTCGCCGGCTGGTACGTGACGGAGATCGGCCGCCAGCCCTACATCGTGCAAGGCCTGCTGCGCACGGCCGAGGTGGTCTCCGACACGCCGGCACCGATGGTCGCGATCACCCTGGCCGCCTACGTCACGGTCTATCTCGCGCTGATCGTGGCCTACGTCGGCGTGATCGCCCACATGGCTGGCAAGCCCATCGACGCCCCGGTGCGCTACGCCAGCACCCGCCCGACCCAGGCCGCGGAGGCCCGCTCATGAGCTTCGACGACACCCTGCCCCTGATCTTCATGGCCGTGATGGGCCTGGCCATGCTCGCCTACGTCGTACTCGACGGCTTCGACCTGGGCGTGGGCATGCTGATGCACCGCGCCACCCCCGAGCAGAAGGACGTGATGGTCTCGTCCATCGGCCCCTTCTGGGATGCCAACGAGACCTGGCTGGTGCTGGGCGTGGGCATCCTGCTCATCGCCTTCCCCAAGGCCCACGGCATCGTGCTCACCGCCCTGTACCTGCCCGTGGCGGTGATGCTCATCGGCCTGATCCTGCGCGGCGTGGCCTTCGACTTCCGCGTGAAAGCCCAGGACGAGCACAAGCCGCTGTGGAACCGTGCCTTCTTCGTGGGCTCGATGATGGCCTCGCTGGCCCAGGGCTGGATGCTGGGCCGCTACATCACCGGCTTTGCCGAAGGTTGGCAGTTCACCGCCTTCGCGGCCGCGATCGCAATCGCCCTGGCCACGGCCTATGTGCTGCTGGGGGCGACCTGGCTGATCATGAAGACCGAAGGCGACTTGCAGGCCCGGGCCGCCGGCTGGGCCCGGCTGGCCTGGCTGCCGGTGGCGCTGGGCATTGCGCTCATCTCGCTGGCCACGCCGTGGGTCAGCGACACCGTGCGCAGCCGTTGGTTCTCGATGCCCGAGTTCATCGCCCTGCTGCCCATCCCGCTCGTCACCGCGGCTGCCCTGGTGACCCTGCGCGTGGTGCTGAACTCGCCACGCATCCTGGGCCGCCTGTGCTGGGTGCCCTTTGCGCTGGTGGTGGCCGTGTTCGTGCTGGGCTTCTTCGGCCTGGCCTACAGCCTCTACCCCTATGTGGTGATGGACCGGCTCACGATCTGGGAAGCCGCCAGCGCCCCTGCCTCATTGAAGGTGATCCTGTTCGGCACGGCGCTCACGGTGCCGGCCATCATCGGCTACACCGTCTTCGCCTACCGTGTGTTCTGGGGCAAGGCGCGTGAACTGACCTACGCCTGAGCCAACCCATCAGCGTCGCGGGAGCCCGTCAGGGTCGGACGCGGATCCTGCGGGCGGCACGCGCGAGAGCTGCAGCACCTGGGCGGCGGGCGCATCGGTCAGCGTGGTGACCGAGCCCAGGCCCAGGTCCATCGAGCCGCCCACCCGGCGATAGCGAGCCTGCCACTGGCGCCGCCAGGCGCCCGCGCGCTCGATGTTGCGCTCGAACTGCACCTGCACGCGGGCCCCGCGGCTACCCAGCTGGCCCAGGGCCTGCTGAAAGGCCAGGAAGACCGCCGGCCCCGCGCTGCGCTCGGCCCACACGGTGCAGGCCCCATCGGTGGTAGTGGCCAGCATCACGGCCCCGTCGGGGCTGCGCAGCACGGCGCCCGCGCGGCCCGCCAGCAAGGCCCCCACTTCGGGAAAGATCGGATCCAGCGGGTCGAAGCCCTGGGTGAGCGCCCAGTCCATCACCGGCACCGGCTCGCCCTCGTGGGCCACACAGCCCTCGACGAACCAGCGCACCACTTCAGCCGGCGCGGCCTCCCGCAGCGCGTTGGACTCCTGAGCCCAGGCGCCGCAGGCACCGGCAGCGCACAGCGCCGCGGCAAGCCCTGCGCGACGCCAGCGAGCCGCCATGCGCCGAATGTCCTCAGACGCGCTCGGCCACCCAGGCCTGCACCGAGGCCAGGGCCTGGGGCAACTTGCTGGCGTCCGTGCCGCCGGCCATGGCCAGGTCGGGCTTGCCGCCGCCCTTGCCACCCACCTGCTGGGCCACGAAGTTCACCAGCTCGCCGGCCTTGATCTTGGCGGTGCTGTCGCTGGTGACGCCGGCCGCCAGCTGGACCTTGCCGCCGTCGACCGCCGCCAGCACGATGGCGGCCGTCTTGAGCTTGTCCTTGAGCTTGTCCATGGTCTCGCGCAGGGTCTTGGCATCCGCCCCATCGAGCGTGGCGGCCAGCACCCGGATGCCCTTCACATCGACGGCCTGCGACAGCAGTTCGTCGCCCTGGGCCGAAGCCAGCTTGCCCTTCACGGCGGCCAGTTCCTTCTCGAGCGCACGCACCTGGTCGAGCACCTGCGCCACGCGGTTCGGCACTTCGGTGGCCGTGGCCTTGAGGGTGCCGGCGAGCTGATTCACCGTTGACTCCAGGCCTTGCAGATAGGCCAGGGCGTTCTCACCCGTCACCGCTTCCACGCGTCGCACACCGGCGGCCACGCCGCCTTCGGCCACGATCTTGAAGAGGCCGATGTCACCGGTGCGCGCCACGTGGGTGCCGCCGCACAGTTCACGGCTGCTGCCGATGTCGAGCACGCGCACCTCGTCGCCGTATTTCTCGCCGAACAGCATCATCGCACCCAGCTTCTGGGCCTCGTCGATGGGCATCACACGCGCCTGCGTCCCGGCGTTGGACAGGATCTCGGCATTGACCAGGGCTTCGACCTTGCGGATCTGTTCCTCGGTCATCGGCGCGTTGTGTGCGAAGTCGAAGCGGGTGCGCTCGGCATTCACCAGCGAGCCCTTCTGCTGCACGTGGGCACCCAGCACCTCGCGCAGGGCCTTGTGCATCAGGTGGGTGGCACTGTGGTTGCGCACCGTCTTCGCACGCTGCTCGCCGTCCACGCGGGCGTTGAGCGTGTCACCCACCCTGATCTCGCCTTCCACCACGCGGCCATGGTGGCCGAACACATCGGCCTGGATCTTCTGCGTGTCCTCCACGAGGAAGCGGCTGGTGTTGTTGCGCAGTTCGCCGGTGTCGCCCACCTGGCCGCCGCTTTCGGCGTAGAAGGGCGTGTGGTCAAGCACGATCACCGCGTCATCGCCGGCGCGGGCCGCAGGCACCGGGCTGCCGTCCACATAGACGGCCGTGACCTTGGCGCCCTCGTGCGCCAGGTGGTCGTAGCCGTGGAAGGTGGTGGGCGTGCCGCTGTACTCGAGGCCCGCCGCCATCTTGAACTTGCCGGCCGCACGGGCCTGCTCGCGCTGGCGCGTCATCGCGGCGTCGAACCCGGCCGAATCCACCGTCACGCCGCGCTCGCGGCACACATCGGCCGTCAGGTCGAGCGGGAAGCCATAGGTGTCATGCAGCTTGAAGGCGAGTTCGCCGTCCAGCTGCTTCGTACCGCCGGCCAGCGCGCCTTCAAGGATCTCCATGCCGTGGGCGATGGTCTGGAAGAAGCGCTCTTCTTCCTGCTTCAGCACCTCGGTGATGCGGGTCTCGTGCTGGCGCAGCTCGGGGTAGGCCTCGCCCATCTGGTTCACCAGCTCGCGCACCAGGCTGAAGAAGAAGGGCTTGCGCGCGCCCAGCTTGTAGCCATGGCGAATGCCACGGCGTGCGATGCGGCGCAGCACGTAGCCGCGGCCTTCGTTGCCGGGGATCACACCGTCGGCCACCGTGAAGGCACAGGCGCGGATGTGGTCGGCGATCACCTTCAGCGACGGGGACTCCTTGTCACAGTCACCGGCACCCGCGGCATCCACCGCCTGCTTGGCGGCCGCCAGCAGCGCCACGAAGAGGTCGATCTCGTAGTTGGAGTGCACATGCTGCAGCACCGCCGCGATGCGCTCCAGGCCCATGCCGGTGTCCACGCTGGGCTTGGGCAGCTTGTGCATCACCCCCGCCTCGTCGCGGTTGAACTGCATGAACACGTTGTTCCAGATCTCGATGTAGCGGTCGCCGTCTTCGTCGGGGCTGCCGGGCGGGCCGCCGGGGATGCCCTCGCCATGGTCGTAGAAGATCTCGGTGCAGGGGCCGCAGGGGCCCGTGTCACCCATCATCCAGAAGTTGTCGGAGGCGTAGCGCGCGCCCTTGTTGTCGCCGATGCGCACGATGCGCTCGGCCGGCACGCCCACGTCCTTGTGCCAGATGTCGTAGGCCTCGTCATCCTCGGCGTATACCGTGACCCACAGCTTCGAGGCCGGCAGCTTGAAGTGCTCGGTCAGCAGTTCCCAGGCGTAGTGGATCGCATCGCGCTTGAAGTAGTCGCCGAAGCTGAAGTTGCCCAACATCTCGAAGAAGGTGTGATGGCGCGCGGTGTAACCCACGTTCTCGAGGTCGTTGTGCTTGCCGCCGGCGCGGATGCATTTCTGCGCGGTGGTGGCGCGCGTGTAGGGCCGCTTGTCGAAGCCCAGGAAGACGTCCTTGAACTGGTTCATCCCGGCGTTGGTGAACAGCAGCGTCGGGTCGTCGCCGGGCACCACGGGGCTGGAGGCCACGATGGTGTGTCCCTTGGACTCGAAGAACTTCAGGAAGGTCTGGCGGATCTCGGCGGCTTTCATCCGGGGCTTTCTCGGCAGGCAAGGCTTTTCGCCAGGCGCATGGGCTGCGACGCAGCCCGGCAAATGCTTGATTTGGCGAAGTTTTCGATTATAGGAAGCCTGCCGTACCCTTGTACTGCGTCGCCCACGTGTCAGCGTTCCCCGGCCCTCCGGCCTATGATCGGTGCAACCCTTTCATCCGAGGACGCATGCCCATGGATTCCGCCCCCTCCCCCCTGGCCACCCTCAAGGACCCCAGCCTGCTCAAGACCGACGCCCTGATCAACGGGCAGTGGGTCGGCGGCAGCCGGCGCTTCGAGGTGAGCGACCCTGCCACCGGCCAGCACCTGGCCGACGTCGCCAACCTCGGCGCGGCGGACACGGAACAAGCCATTGCCGCAGCCAATGCCGCCTGGCCGGCCTGGCGGGCCCAGACAGCCAAGCAGCGCGCCGCCGTGCTGATGAAGTGGTTCCAGCTCCTGAACGAGCACGCCGACGACCTGGCCCGTCTGATGACCGCCGAACAGGGCAAGCCCCTGGCCGAGGCCCGGGGCGAGGTCATCTATGCCGCCAGCTTCGTCGAATGGTTTGCCGAAGAGGCCAAGCGCGTCTACGGCGAAACCGTACCCACCACCGACCCCACCAAGCGTTACCTGGTCATCAAGCAGCCCATCGGCGTGTGCGCGGCCATCACGCCCTGGAACTTCCCCATCGCCATGATCACCCGCAAGGTGGCGCCGGCCCTGGCCGCGGGGTGCCCGGTGGTGATCAAGCCGGCCGAGCAGACGCCGCTGTCGGCCCTGGCCGCCGCCGAACTTGCCCAACGCGCCGGCATGCCGCCCGGGGTGCTGAACATCGTCACCGGCGATAGCGCGCAGTCCATCGAGATCGGCAAGGTGCTGTGCGGCAGCGACGTGGTGCGCCATCTCTCGTTCACCGGCTCCACCGAAGTCGGCCGCATCCTGATGCAGCAATGCGCGCCCACCATCAAGAAGATGTCGCTGGAGCTGGGTGGCAACGCACCCTTCATCGTCTTCGACGATGCCGACGTGGACAGCGCGGTGGAAGGCGCCATGGCCAGCAAGTACCGCAACGCGGGCCAGACCTGCGTGTGCGCCAACCGCCTGTACGTGCAGGACGGCATCTACGAGGCCTTCACCGCGAAGCTGGCCGAGAAGGTGCGCAGTCTCAAGGTGGGCAATGGCTTCGAGGCCGGCGTGCAGCTCGGCCCGCTGATCGACGAGCCGGCCCTGGCCAAGGTGGAGGCCCACGTGGCCGACGCCACGGCCAAGGGCGCCCGCGTGCTGACCGGCGGGCAGCGTGTGGGCGAACGCTTCTTTGCCCCCACCGTGCTGGCCGACGTGACGTCCGAGATGCTGTGCTCCCGTGAAGAGACCTTCGGCCCGGTGGCCCCGGTGTTCCGCTTCAAGACCGAAGAAGAAGTGATCGCCCTGGCCAACGCCACGGAATTTGGTCTCGCGAGCTACTTCTACAGCCGCGACATCGGCCGCATCTTCCGCGTGGCCGAGGCGCTGGAGTACGGCATGGTGGGTATCAACACCGGGCTGATCTCGGTGGCCGAGGTGCCCTTCGGCGGCGTCAAGCAGTCGGGCCTGGGCCGCGAGGGCTCGCATCACGGCATGGATGACTACGTGGAGGTGAAGTACCTCTGCCTGGGCGACCTGCACAAGTGAGGGCCAGAAGCCCCCGCGGGTTCACAGCATCTCTTCCGGCGCAAAGGGGCCGAGCAGCATCAGCAGCAGCTGACGGCCCGCACCGGCCTCCGGCTCCGTGCCGGTGACGCTGGGCACGGCCGGATCGCTGCTGACCCAGTGCAGGGTCCCATCGGCCAGGCGTTCCACACGGTAGGCGCTGCGCTGGATCACCTCGTCGAACAGCGTGGCCAGCTCACCCGCCAGCACCGGGCTGCGCATCACCAGGCCGATCTCGCTGTTGAGCCGGGCCGACCGCGGGTCCATGTTCATCGAACCCACCAGCACGGTGCGCCGGTCGATCACCAGCGCCTTGGCATGCAGGCTGGCCGACGACGAACCAAAGCTCCCCACCCGCGAGCGCGGCGTCGAAAGCCGTGGCCGCAGTTCGTGCAACTCCACCCCCAGACCGAGCAGATCGCTCCTGTAGCGCGCATAGCCGATGTGCACCACCGGGGCGTCGGTGGCTGCCAGCGAGTTGGTCAGCACGCGCATGCGCACACCGCGCTCGCGCAGTTCCCGGGCGAGGTCCACGCCTCGGCGTCCGGGCACGAAGTAGGGCGAGACGATCAGCACCTCCCGCTGGGCCGTGCGCAGCAGTGCCAGGATGTCGTCCTCGATGGTTTCGGATCGGTCCGGGTTGCCTTCGCTCGCGATCTTCGAGGGCTTGTCCGCAATCACGGTGGCCGGCACCCATTGCAGGCGCAGGCGCCCGCCCAGCAGGCCATGCACCACCCCGGCGTCCATGCGCGGCGCCGTGTCGATGTCCCTGCCCTCCCCGTCCGAGGCCGCCACGGCGCCGGCACAGTCAGGCGCCCCACCCACCAGACGGTGCATCGGGTAGGCCAGCGCGCTGTTCCAGAAGCCGTCGAAGGACGCCGACAATTCCTGTACCGACGGTCCGGCCACCAGCACATCCAGATCCACGAAGTTGGTGCTGGGGCTGTTGAGGAAATAGGCGTCGCCGAGGTTGCGCCCCCCGGTCACGGCCATCGCATTGTCGGCAACGAACATCTTGTTGTGCATGCGATGGTTGATGCGCCGCAGGTCGGTCAGGGAGGCCAGCACGCGTGTGGCGGTCGAGAACCGTCCTGAAGGGAACGGGTTGTAGAGCCGCACCTCGATGTTCGGATGGTCCGTCAGGCACAGCAGGCTCGCCTCCTTTTCGGCGGTGTTCAGGTCGTCGATCAGTAAACGGATCCGCACGCCACGTTGGGCAGCGGCATGCACCCGACGCAGGACGGTCCGGGCAGCGGCATCGTTGTGCACCAGGTAGTACTGGAGATCGAGGGTGCGCTCGGCCCGATCGGCCAGCGCCATCAATGCCCCCAGGGCTTCATCACCTGCCACCAGCAGGCGCACCCCGGAGTACTGGGGGTTGGGCGCGGCCTGGGCGGCCCAGCGCCCCAGGCTCGTGGTTTGTGGCTGGCGCAGGGCCTGGGAAGGTTCGTGCGGAACGGGCTCAGGCAGGGAGGCGCAGCCTTGCAGACCGACCAGCATGGCCGGGATGAGCAGCAGGGTCAGTCGTACACGCCCGGCGATCGCTGCGTACCTCACCCTCGCCCCCCGGATGACAAAGGGCCGCTGCGTGCGGCCCTGGGATGTGTGGAGCGGGTGAAGGGAACATCATCGTGTTCCCAACTCGTTGATTGATAACGAGT